>JAJZRX010000023.1 GCA_021850095.1 Deltaproteobacteria bacterium | reverse complement strand
GGGTTGAAACTGAATTCGATTCATCTTCATGGCAATCTCCTCAAAGGTAGTTGCCATGGAGCGTAACATACTGATGGGACAGAATAAGTCCACATCGCTTACAGCGGAAGAATAACGCTAATCAGGTTAGCCTATGCATTCAGCTACGCTCAAATCACTGCCAGGGGTGGCCGACAGTTGCGGAACGGTCAAATAAATTGGATACCGCAGATTTCGACACCGCCGATATCAGGAAATGCAATTGGTAGTCCAAACAACCGTCGTCACGGTCGTGATCCTATTGTTTTTGAGATCAGTGATTTGGAGTCGGGTAAACACATCGAAGAAGTGTTAGTTGATATTTCTTATGACATTATTGGTGATGGAACACTTGAATGGGACGGCATGACTGGATCCTTTTCAATCGACGTCCAGAATGCTGAATTCCACATTAATATGAGCAGTCCATTTACTTTACAACAGGGAGTACTGGATCTAAAAGTCATTAATGGGAGTATCACAGTTGCCAATGACACGGGCATATTTGACGGTCTATTACCTTCGGTGGGAAATATAGGGACATTTTCTACTAAAATTGGTGATATCACGCTCGACTATGACTTTGGTGAATTTGATGGTCATGAATTAGATATAGTTGCAAGTTTCAGCGGTGCTGGCAGTGCACAGGCCGAGATTGTCCCAGAGCCTAACACATTCTTGTTGTTCGGATCTGGCTTTGTTGCTCTACTCGGTTATGGCTGGCGAAGAGGTATAAAAGGTAACGGTGACAGGCAGAAAAGGTGCATAAAGGTGTCAGGTGCATAAAAGGTATCAATCTACACATTAACAAGCAGCCCCCTAACATGCTTGGGGTCGTGTGCAAGGGGTCGCGTCTCAATTCCAGACAATGTCATGAGTTGAGACGCGACCCCTACACACTCCCTAAATACAGACGAGGTGTCTTTGATCCCGGGAGGCTTTTATGGCTCGAATGACAAAAAGCAAATTCTGGCTCTCTGTTTTAGCGATATTCTTGTGCGCCATGAGCGAAACCGCTGAAGCCAAGCGCCCCTTCTATGTGATCGCGCACATGACGAACACAACAACGGCAGTAAACTGGGCCATGGCTAAGGGAGCCAATGCCCTTGAGATGGACCTGCGCTTTACCGCTGCGGGAGAGCCTGAACGGTTCCAGCACAGCACCTCCATTACCGAACCCTGTGACTGTGCCTGTACCGGTAAATTGCAGGGGGATACGGTCTGTGCCCAACTGTTGCATGGCCCGAATGGGGGCATAATGGGGTGTCAAGCCACGGTCACGGTCTCCGAGATGTTTGCGACGCTTGCCGCTCAACAACAGTTGGCTCTGGTCATCCTTGACAGCAAGTTGAGTGGCGCCGATGCGGCTTATCTGCAGGAGCGTGCCGGTGAGCGAATCGTGCAGACCTTGAATGCCGAGCTTTTCGGGAAAGGCTATCGCGGAAACGTTATCATCAGTGTTGGTCATCCGGACGCGATGTCATACCTTCAGCAGGCGGCAAAGATGGCCGCTGTCTCAAACAACGCCAACCGGATTTACTTTGCTTTTGATCAGGAGGGGGGAAGCGCCGAAGATGCAGCCTGCACACTCATGACGCTGGCCGGGCTGGCTTCGAAGAACCGGGTTTTCGGTACGGGCATCAGTGCCTGCGCAGCAGGAGACTTCATTCCCGCCATCAGGACCGCTGCGGCGAATCGCGACGCGGGAGTGGCTGGCCTTGTGTATGTCTGGACTCTTGATAAGAAAGATTCCATGAGGAAGTATATTGATAACGGTGCTGACGGTATTCTCACCAACCTGCCAGGAAACCTTGTCGAGGTGGCTCGAGAAAAGGGGCTTGAGCTCGCGAAGCCTGAAGACCCCATCCCTGTGGCGACAAACGGCAACGTCGTCGGTGGAGGAGGACATTGTAAGTGCGACTGTGACTATCACCCCGGCGGCTGCCGTATCAGCAAGCCGGCCCGGCCCGGACAAGCCTGTAAATGTTCTTACAAAGGCGCCTGGACCTGTGGCGGTTCAGTCGTGGCGTGCAAAAACCCGAATTCGCCCGGTTGTCAGAATCCTGATGTGTCGGTTGCATCCTGCGTAGAGGGGGACGGTGATTGTGATGGCTACAAAGGCGCCACCTGTGACTGCAATTACGAAAAGGGCGGTTGCTATATCAGCCAGGTTGCACCCCCTTTCACAGCCTGCAAGTGCAGATACAGTTTTTTGTGGACCTGCAGCGGTTCATTGGTGCCGTGCGCGAACGAGAGTTCGCCGTTCTGCATCCAGCCGGACGCTTCTCTTGCTTCTTGCCAGCAGGGTGGTGGCGATTGCGGTGCCAAACGTTACAAATAGCGTGCGCACAGGATACGGGCTGAATGGTAGGTTGCAGTAGATCCTTTTGACCTTTCCATCGTAATTTTCAAAGGAAATTCAAACCACAAAAGTCAGGGGGCAGTTATGGCACAGTTAAACGGTTTTAAAATCAAAATCAGCTGGCTCGGAGCGGACCATACCTATGTGACCAGCAGCGACGGCTATATCTGGCCGTGCTGGGGAAGAAGCGCAGGGGGAAAACTCATCAGTTCCGGACAAGGGAGCTCAGCGCGAGCAAACTGCCTGTCGCAGAACGATTCACATGCCGGCATCGTCTATGGCGTCACCGGAGTCTGTCATCAGACCTCCAACCGCATTCTTTCCCCGGCCGGTATCACGGTCTCCAGCGCATCCGGCTACTGGGCTTCGGTGCTGTTGTACGGAGTCTACGGCACCCATTCTGCTCCGGCGCTTATCGAATGGGAAATTCGCAAAGCCAACTGTTCCAGGATATCCGGTGACCGTGCCATTGCACTTCCTGTGCGCTCCGCGGCATTAGCGGCGGCCTCAAAGCCGGTAGCCCCTCAATCCGCTGAAGAACGCAACTTTCTGGACAAAATAAACGAGATGCATGCCTCACACGTAAAAACAATGACCGTCAGAGGCATGGGGGAAATCAAACATCCGGATTTTCTTGCCAGGGAGCTGGATATTATGGCGGACTACAAACTGGGTAAAGCCAAAGATCCGAAGCAAATCAAGTCACTTCAAAGCATTCAAGCCGATGCGCTAAAGGAAAAAGACGAACTGGTTCTCGCTCTTAATAACCGGAAAATCAATGGCAAGGAATATGCCGGTAAGGTCAACGATCTTTTGGTAACACTGCTGAACAAGTGCTCGAAGAACGTCAGCGAAGATCATTATGGCAAGCTTTTTGATGTAAAACCTGGCGCCGAATTCGGGATAGTCGATCCCAAAATAATGGCAAAACTCCACCGCTAGGCTGCGGTCAATCAGGCTGCCCGTTATCTCGGCGGTAAAAGGTCGATTATGAAAAAGAGAAGTATGCGGGAAGATGAGTATCTGGCACGGCTCGAAAAAATGTTTGGTGAACTGCGGAGCGAAATGCCCCAGGCTTCCGACCAGGAGATCTTTGAAGCCTTCCGCGAGCGGGAATTCAATCTGACGCTGGATTTCCGATTGGGTGAAGAGTTTCCGATTGAACGACGCCAGGCGCTCAAGGAGATTCACAATCAGATTGTAATCCGTATGGAGGAGTTACAGTCGGCAATGATGGCGGGCGGGATGACGCCCGCCGATTATGCCGCAGCTCTTCAGCTGCTTGTAAAACAGATGAAAGAAAAATACGGGGCTGTGCTGGATACAGAAGAAATGGAGGCATTTTGGGGTGACGGAATTCCCGGGATACCGCTGGATCCCGAGCTGGTTGGGTGTCGCTAACACGGTGTAGTGTCTTCTCTCCGTTTATCCAAGGAGGATGGGTATGGATCCTGGTATACTGGCCAAGCTGTTCGAGACGACAGTACTTCCCAAGCATCAGATAAAGTCGGTGATTAACAAGTTCAATGGCACCCCGGTTCTTTCGGACCTGTTCTGGGACAGCCTGCGGCAGGATCCAGAATTGGAGCCCCATGTAGTCGACGAGTTATGCTTTACGGCTAAACTGGGAAGGTTGACAGGGCAGCACTTGCCGTTGGTGCGTGAACTGCAGCGGCGGCGCAAACAGGGAGAGATACGCAGCACTGCCGACCTGTTTGATCTTGACTGGCAGGAGATTGTCGCGCAGCGTGCCGGCCAAAGGAACATCGGTGCGCCGAAGGACATTCCGGGGAAGAATCCTGCGCAGCGAGCTCAAAACTACGCTTGTCAGCTGTCGGAAAAATTGGTTGAGCACTTTCCGACCGGGGCGATTGTCCATGCTGCCAGGCAGAATAGCGACCCCGTGGAACAAGCACTGGTTCGATTCTACGAGGATAATCCCGGTTTCGATTTTCGGGGTGCCGGTATTGACTCCTACCTTTCCGGACACCCGGCCGCACTGGGCAGAAATCCTGATGAAGAGAAACCGGTCGTGGTTGACAGGCTCAAGCGGTTGCAGAGACTGTTCCGCCTGACAGATGGTCTCCCGGACCAGTATGCAGCAATACGAAAGTTGGAGGAGCAGGGCTTCGATTCGGCGCATTCCATCGCCGGCATGGGAGAAGCTGACTTCTGCAACAAGTTTGCAACAGAACCGGGCATAACCGGGAATGCGAAAGCGATTCATGCCCGGGCATCGCACAGTGCGGCTACGGCCCTCGCCTTGTACGCCAAGTACAGTCCGCAGTACAACGCCATCCATGTCGCGGCTATCGGCCAAAAGTGCACAGCGGCTGCGAACGGCGCCGTGTCCCTGTTTGCGGCCAATGGCTTCGATACGGGCACCGGAGGCGGGTCCGGCGGTGGCGGTCCAAGAATCCCCGATTGGCAACAGCTGTTCGGTTCTTTGAACCGCTGCCGCTGCGAGCACTGCCGGTCCGTGCTCAGTCCGTCCGCCTATCTTGTTGATCTGCTGCAGCTGCTGAATACTCTGGCGCTGGAACCTCCCGAACCTGACTCGAAAAAACGCCCAACCGCCCTCAAAGCCCTCCTCGAACGGCGTCCGGATATTGCCAGGATCGGTCTTAGCTGCGCAAATGCTGACACCATGTTGCCGTATGTCGATTTAGTGAACGAGGTACTTGAGGGCGCAGTTTTTCCGTCGGAATTCGTGATCACAGAGATGGTCGGCGACGTGATTGCCAATCTCGAAAAAGCAGAGATCAGCGAGCAACTATCCGGAGAGTTCAGCAGGAATAAACGTATACTCTCCAAGGGTGCGCAGCTCACCATCCTCGAAACGGAATTCCGGTGGCTGATTACTGATGAGAAGTACAGCTACATCATCAACCGTGCCGGTGACTCTCAATGCACGTTGCTCAGAGTTACCGTCAACCCGCCGATTCTTCAAACCACCGGAACTTCGGATGACCTGCGCGCCAACCCGGAACACATCAACGACAAATCATACCAGGCACTGAAAACAGAAATATACCCATGGGCCGTGCCGTTCGACCTGTGGGCGGAGGAGGCAAGGGTTTACCTCGACCATCTCGGTGTGCCGCGTCACAAGCTCATGCAACTTTTCGCCATCGAGCCCGGGAAAGATAGCATGATCGCGGCCGAGTATTTTGGCCTCACGCAGACAGAAAGAGGGCTTCTTTCGGGCAGCTCATCGTTCGAATTATCGGAAATGTGGGGTTTCGATAAATCTGACGACAGTTGGGTTGACCGGCTCTCAAAGATACCGCTGCTTCTTGAAAAAACCGGACTTGGCTACGAGCAGCTGATCGACCTCCTGGCGGCTCGCTACGTCAATCCTGAAAATGAAATTGTTGTCAAATTTCCCAGCCGTGACATTCCCGAACAACGCATCACAACATCCCCCTGCGATTTCGCCGGGGCAACGATCACGGCGTTGGACAAAGCGGCACTTGACAGATTTCATCGTTTCTTGCGCTTGCAGCGGAAAACCGGGTGGTCTATCCGAGAATTTGACAAGATACTTACCGCACTGGGCTACACCTCCGATAAATCCAGGGCGTTTGACGGTTCGCTGCTGCTGGGTTTGCGGCGCGTCAGCGAGTTGCAGAAAGGCTTAAGGATTCCGCTTGATGAACTGTTAAGCTGGTTTGCGGACATCGATACCCAACCTGCGGCGGATGGCTGTTCGTCGCTCTATGACCGGCTGTTCAATAACAAATCGCTGCAATGTGACGATATCACCGCTTTTGAACTGAACTCCAAAAGGAACGCACTCAATAAGGATGTCAGCATTATTGACCCTGCGAATACGTCGGTCATATTCGGAGCTCTGCAGATCGGTTTGCGCGATTTCGAGCGGTTGCTTGCCAACGTCCTGCCCGAGGGTACAGAATGCCTGAATCTTGAAAATCTGTCGCGGCTTTACCGGGCGGCCTCAATCAGCCGGGCCCTGAAGCTGTCTATCGAGGATTTTCTCTCGTTGCGCGCACTGACCGGTTTAACGCCTGAAGTGCCGCTGGCTATTGATCCGACGGATCCGACCAGGGCGGCGATGGCTTTTGTCGAGGCGGCGCGGCAGGTTGAAGGCAGCGGATTCAGCATTGAGCAACTGGATTACCTGCTTCGCAACCGGGTAAGGCCGCAGACAGGCGCTGCTCCCGACGACGTGAGAATCAGCCAGCTGCTCGGCGAGATGAGGGAAGGCCTGAAGGGTATCCGTAGCGACAGCCGTCCAGACCAGGAGGCTGATCAGCTGAAACTCGACAGCGAAATCTTGATTATACGGCTGCTGGCATCGGCGCTTGGCCTGGAGATTGAAACAGCGCACCAGCTTGTGTCTCATTTTCTGGACTCGGGCACAGACAGTGCGAATAAAGCAATTGCTGCCTATCGTGAAGAAGATTTTGTGTCCAGTACTGGCAAGATCGAATGCGAACGTTTCAAAACGCAATTTTCGACCTACCAGCGGCTTCACAAGACGGCCGTGTTGATCCATCGCTTCGGCATCCAAAGCAGTGAACTCCAGTGGCTTTTTGCCAAAGACGGCTTCGCCGGCGTTCTGAATCCAAATGCCCTGCCGGTAAGTCGTGTCGACAGGGTCGCCGGGAACGGGTTTGAAAACATCATGGGGCTGGTGGATCTCTTTGCGGTTCGTGACCGGGCGGGGACGCCAGCCGTTGAGATGCTGCTTGAACTCAAGCAGGCCAGCGGTAACGAAGCTAAAGAAGCGATTTGCCGCAAACTCGGCAAAATTACGGGTTGGGACGCTCGTGACATCAATTTTCTGGAGAAGGGAACACTGAAAGAGTGGACTGCCGGCTCCTTACGTTGCTTCGAGACGTGCCTTACAACGCTGAAAACCCTGGATATCGCTGCCGACACAGCCGCTTCGTGGGCACAGTCCGAGATGACAAGAGATGTGGCTGCCGCCATCAAGCAGGCGGCCAAAGCCAGGTACGACCAGCAGCGCTGGCTGGAACTTGCCGCTCCATTGCGTGACGGGCTGCGCGAGAAGCAGCGCACCACCCTGGTGGCATATCTCATGGCAAAGAAGGGGCTGACTGATTCGCACGCCCTTTACCAGCAGTATCTGATCGATGTAGACATGGGGGCGCGTACCATGACTTCGCGGACCAAGCTTGCGATCAGCTCCGTGCAGCTCTTCTTCCAACGCCTGTTGATGAATCTGGAAGAGCGGCGAATCCCGAGCGGTCAAGCCGAGTTTTGCAAGAAACAGTGGCAGTCGCTCAAGAACTACCGGGTATGGGAAGCGAACCGCAAGATCTTCCTCTACCCGGAGAACTGGATTGAGCCCGACTTGCGCAAGGACAAGACCGCACTGTTCCGCGATTTCGAGAGTGAACTGCTGCAGGGGGAACTGACCGCGGCGACGGCCGAACGGGCCCTGCGGAGTTACCTGGAGCGGCTTGACGAACTGGCACGACTGGAAATCTGTGCCATCACGGTCGATCCCGCGACCGGCGTTCTGCATCTGTTCGGCAGGACGCGAAGCGTGCCCAGAGTCCATTACTACCGTCGCCGTGAAAATGGCTTGTGGAGTTCCTGGGAAAAACTGGAGGCAGGTGTCGAGGGGGACCACCTGATCCCGGTGGTGTTCGATCAGCGGCTCTACCTGTTCTGGCCGGAATTCTGCGCGCAGACAGCCGGCGATCTCAGGTTTGAGGATGACAAACCACTGAAAACAGCGATCGGCACAGTGCAGACCTGGGATTACTGGGAGCTACGGTTCGCCTTCAGTCAGTATCGGCAGGGTATCTGGACACCGAAGAAAATCCTGGACGGAAAGCTGCCGGTCGATCTTCCTCCAGGATCACTACAAAAGGACGGGAAGCTGCAGGTCGCCGGAAACACGAAACCCACCGCTCTGGATGAGAAAGAAAAAAGACCGCGCTCCGAAAAAGTAGTATTTACGTTCAAAACGGAAACCGACGACACATCGGTCACTATTCGTTGCGCGCGCCGGGAGCAGGCCAAGAACCAGTACAGCTATTCAGATCAAGGCGGATTTCGATTCACGCCCGATGAACGCGTAGACGCTTTTTCCGGAAAGGTTTCAGTCACTGCCACACCATTCGACGGCAACTCGCTATTCGGCGACGCCTTTCATTACGAAGGAATGGCGATTGTTCCTGATAATGCCGGCAATCCTCTTGTACTCAAGAACGGGTTGACCCTTCTGCAAAAGACACCCAGTAAGCTGGTATCAGCAGAGTCCGGGGACTCCAGGCACATCCCCCGTGGCGTCCGACTCATCTGTCCTCCCCAGTTGCCTGTGTTGCCGTCCCAGGCTCTGTTCATCTATCAGGATGACGACCGAACGTTACTGATTACGGCCGATTCGAGCGGAGCTGGATTTGAGAATTTCTACCACCCGGCGGCCGGTGATTTCGTGAGGCGCCTCAATCGTTATGGGCTGCAAGGGCTGCTGCAGTTGAAAGAACAGGAGCGCAGCCGCGAGACCGTACTGTTCAGGCTGAATAGCGAGGAGAAGACCTTTTTCGAGAAAGGGCAGATTGGCGAGGTAAAGAAGAATTTTACCGCTCCACACAAACAGGCGGTCTTGAACGACCGTGGCTGGTCCACAATGGACACTATGGAGGTGAATCAAAAGGATCAGGCATGGCAAATCACGGCTGGCGAGTTCAGCTGCGCTGTTAAGGAAGAGGATGATACGCTGCTTGTCCAGCAGGATGCTTCCCAGCAGTACGGGACAAAACTACCCGAAGGCACGGTCGATTTTTCGCTGGGCGGGGCCTATTCGCACTACAACTGGGAGCTGTTCTTTCACGCGCCGCTGCTGCTGGCCGACCGGCTGAGCAAGAACCAGCGCTTCGAGGAGGCGCAGGCATGGTTCCACCACATCTTTGACCCCACCGACCTGTCAGCGGAAGCGGCACCGCAACGCTACTGGAAAGTCGGGAAGTTCTTTGAAGAAGCGAAGTACCCGCCGGTCGTTGAGCTCCTGGAGTTGGCATCCTATTGCGGGACGAACGAAAACCTGAATAGTAAGAAAAAGGATCTCAAAAATCAGGTCGAGCAGTGGCGAAGCTCTCCCTTCGATCCACATGTTATCGCCCGCTTCCGCATCAGCGCCTACCAGAAAACGGTGGTGATGAAGTACATCGATAACCTGATCGCCTGGGGCGACCAGCTCTTCCGCCAGGACACCATCGAATCGATCAACGAGGCGACGCAGCTCTACGTGCTGGCCGCCGAGATCCTCGGAAAGCGGCCGTTGAGCCTCGCCGGTTCCGGAGATCAAGCAAACCAGAGTTTCGAGGAGCTGCAGGACCTGAAAGGCACGTATTGCGATCCATTCATTCAGCTTGAAGATCTGCTGCCACTCACCCGGCCGGAAAGCGATCCGGCCTTGCAACACAAGAGTGATGCGGTTCCTGACGCGACATTAAAACTGCCTTACTTCTGTGCCCCGAACAATGACAAGCTGCTGGCGTACTGGGATCTGGTTGATGATCGTCTGTTCAAGATCCGTCATTGCCAGAACATAGAGGGGGTCGAGCGGCAACTGGCGCTGTTCGAACCGCCGATCGAGCCCGGCCTGTTGGTGCGTGCCGCTGCTGCCGGCGTCGACATCAGCAGTGCCCTGCGAGACGTAACTGCGCCGTTGCCGCACTATCGCTTCAGGGTCATGCTGGGCAAGGCCATCGAGCTCTGCAACGACGTCAAGGCGCTCGGGGCTAGTTTTCTTGCGGCGCTGGAAAAAAAGGACGCGGAAGGGCTGGAGCAGTTGCGCATGCGCCAGATCTCCTTTGATCTGCAACAGGCGCTTGGCCAGAAGTTGATCGAGGAGGCGAACCAGAATGTTGCGGATTTGGAGGAAGAAAAACACAAAATCGAAGGCCGGATTGAAAGCCTGAATTCAACTATCGATAAATTGAAAAAAGTTTCTGTCGGAAATGTTGTCACCTGGGGTGCCAAAGTAGTCCAGCCGGCAGTCAAGCCTGGAATGGCGGCCTATAAGGCGGGCGGTGAGGCACGGGATTCAACGGACAAAGCAAAAGAAAAAAAACGGGAGGAGTATGAAAAAAGTAGGGCTGACGCTCAAGAAAAGTCGATGGGGGTTGTGCAGGCCGCATCGGGAAAATCGGTGGAAATGCTGACGCTCGCCCAATGCATGTATACGACCGGCGCAGCGACCAATTCTTTCCCGACGGTAATCACGGGTGGTGCCGGAGCGATGTCATCCCCGGTTGCCCTCATGGTGACCGGCGGAGGACAGATGAAGGATACTTCGAGTTTTTGGGGGAAAGCCTTCGAGACAGCGGGAAAGATAGTTGAGGCAGGTTATGAGATGTATAAAGCGTATCAGGCGATACAGCAGGAGATTACGGATACTGTAAACAAGAAATCAGAAGCTGAAGCAGACAAGAAACGGCTGGAGAAGAAACTCGGCGCCGCAAGCGTCCGCGTGGAAATCGCAGAACTGAAAAAGAAGAAGATCGAAAAGGCGGCCGAGAACGCCGAGCAGATAGATGCTTATATGCGCAGCCGGTTTACCAGCATGGAGCTTTATAGCTGGCGTGTGTCACAGCTCTCCACCCTGTATTTTCAGACCTACCAGATGGCGTACGACTTGGCCAAGCGCGCCGAGCAGGCATTCCGTTATGAACTTGGCGACAGCGACACCAGCTACATCCGTTTTGGCTACTGGGACAGCCTGAAGAAGGGCTTGCTGGCCGGCGAACAGTTGTATTTCGACCTGAGGCGCATGGAGAAGGCCTATCTCGACCAGAACCGGAGATGCTATGAGATCACCAGGCAGATCTCGCTGAAAACATTGCATGACGACGCATTAGGGAGCTTGATCGAGAAGGGCGAGTGTACCTTTGATCTGCCCGAGACGCTTTTTGATCAGGACTATCCCGGCCATTACCTGCGCCGCATCAAGTCGGTTAGCCTGACTGTCCGGTTCGCGGGCGATGCGAGGCCGTTGAATGTCAGTTGCACCCTGACGCTGCTCAATAACAGCGTCCGGATGAACAACGTAACGGCTGGCGGCTATGCCCGGAAGGAGCCGGACACACGTTTCAGAGACGAGATCGGCGCGCTCCAGTCGATCGTTACCAGCAGCGGCAGAGATGATAGCGGCCTGTTCGTGCTCGATTTTAACGATGAGCGCTACCTGCCGTTCGAGGGGGCCGGGGCGATCAGCAGGTGGAAAATCGAAATACCGAACGACAAGGAGTGCACTGCAGCACCTGTCACCCTCGACGATGTCGTACTCCGTATGAGTTACACCGCCCGTGAAGGCGGCAGTGCGCTGAAGGATGCCGTGCTGAAGTGCCTCAGGCAATCCAAAACGAAGTAATTAAACTGAAAAGGAGTCCGCTATGAATCCGAAAGCGCATCATATCAACTTCAGACAATTATCTATCGTTGCAGCTGTCTGCTCCCTGATCTGTCTGACGGGCGCTGTTGCGCTGGCCGAGGATACGGTTGACAGGCTCGATAGGGAGCTGAAAGAATTGAGGCAGAAGATCAACCTGATGGTTTCGGTGCCGGTCGGGACGATCATGGCCTATGGCGGCGATCTGAATGACGGCAAGGTGAAGGATAACCTGATCAGTCAGGGATGGCTCCCTTGCAATGGTGCACCCTATTCATCCGATGACAAAAACGGATATATGGAGCTTTATCGTGTAATCGGTACGGCCTTTGGTGGAGACAAGGATAAAGGCACGTTCAATGTACCCGACCTGCGCGGACGCTTTGTCAGGGGCACGGACAGTGGAACGGGAATGGACCCGGATGCCAAGAGCCGCACCGCCGGCGTACCCGGGGGGAACGTGGGGGACAATGTTGGATCCATACAGGAGGACGCATTCCAGGGACACTTTCACACCACAAACGCCTGGGTCGGAAACGACGGGACGAGAGCGGGAATTGGCAGGCACATAACGGCGGTGGGAGGCGGAGCATCCGTAGGCGCGGCAACGAATGACAATATTCATGGTGAGCCGAAGCTTTCCAAGGAAACACGTCCCAAAAACGTCAGCGTACACTGGATCATCAAGGCGCGTTCAGAAAACCCGAATTCTCCGGAAATAAAAAAATAGCCGGGTAAACCATGGAGGCAGGAATGTCATGTGCTGATCTTAAGAACTGTTATGGCCTGATTGATACATAAAACGGCATCTTTCCGCATCATGCGATGTCGGGATAGTAACGGAAAGCGGGGCAGGAAACCGGCTGGTTTGCAAAACATCGGGGCGAAGCAGATTATCTGCTTCGCCCCGTTTTATTGAACCTGTAAAGCTGCAATTTACAGTCGTATTCTCCAGTCGGCCACTATCTCAAGCTGTTTCTGTTGTCAATGGCGTGTTTCATGGTGGGTTCGATGAAGGGTGATGTAATCGCATCGACAATTTTGAAGAGTAGTACAAAGGGAATGAAAATCAGATTTACGAACGCGATGCCTATTTTTTCAAATGCGCCGCCAAGATTGATGCTGTCGGAGAAGATGGAAAACAACAAGCAAAGCACCGGGCAGGCTATCATGAACGCAACGAGTACAACGAGAGTAAAAAGACCGGAAATGAGGGCAGATTCAAACATTTTTTTCTCCTTTGGCCGTGTATTGATTTTGAATACTGTATACATACAACCGTATCCCGGAAATGGCAAGAGTTATGTTAAAACAAAAATATAAATTACATATTGCTAATTTATTGGCATGCGTTTAGAATTCTCGCTATATATGCAAAAATTCTAAAGAGTTATCTTTATGATTCAGGCCGATAACCTTTCAGCAGGCGGTCCAACAACCGCGTAACCACCCAAAGGAGGCACACCATGGCAGAAGTCAAAAACTACCACATCCTGTTTTACGGAGGACCGGACGGTTATCAGACCAATCGGGCGCAGATCGCCCTGTATGACGCGGCAAACAAGGTCATTGCCTATGTACGCTTCAATGATCCCGGAATGTTTTTCGAGGCTGATTCCAATGCCGGCGGGACGATCCTGATGCATATGCCGTCGGCGATGTTCCCGAGCGTACTGGATGTGCTGCGAAACGAGAAACCGATCAATGTCTACTTTGCCCAGGGCCGGGGCTTCCTGGGGACCGGATCGACCGAGCCGGTGGGGGAGGGGGAGTAGGTTGACTGGCGACCAGTCTCCCTCTAAACCGGTTTTTACGAGTGACACCCAGAGGAGGTTAACTATGAAAACCCGATTTTCGTTTTTTCTAGCCGTTGTGCTGGCTGTCTGTGCCGTACTTTATGAAGCCGATGATACACAGGCTGCGCGCTTCGGCACGCGTTGCCAGCAGGATTTTCAGAACAGCTGGCAAACCAACCTTTCCTATGTGTGGCGCCGCTGTTCATGGTTTAACAATGAACTCGACGACACCGACACGAAGGCCTTCTACTACAACCTGCATGGCGCCCGCAGCGCCTTTTCCACCTGCGACGATTGCGGCGCCGGACCTGACAATGTCCATCTCTTCTATGTCAGCACCCATGGCGGCACTGATGCCACCGATGCTCGCCTGGTGATGTGGGATCAGAATGTGCGCGCCCGCACCAATACTGACAGCTGGCGTCTTGGCGACGAATCGACCGGGGCAGCCTTTTTTGCCCAGTATGCCTGCTCGACACTCAAGCGGGACGGGATTATCGGCCGTTGGGCCAACACCTTCCGGGGCGGCCTGATCATGGCGACCGGTAGCCATGACAAACTCTACGACAGCCTCACCACCGATGAAACCGGTGAGGATTTTGCCGACGATCTGCAGGACGGTAAAACGGTCAAATGGGCCTGGTTCGACGGCAACGGCGATTGGTGGGAAGATCAGGATGTGGCGGTGCTGGCCAGCGGCAGCTCCAGAACATCCGCACATAATTCGGAGGCCGACTGCAATTATCGGCGCGACCATGTCAAATGGCAGAATTTCGGCGGTTATTCACGCTGGCGCGACAACGACGTGGAATGGATGTGCTGGAGCTGGATAACTGACAACTGATTTGGAGTTGAAAATCAGAGAGGAGTATTTGCCATGAAAAAAACCGCTCTATTTATTTTGATTGCAGGGTTGTACTCAATAACTGCCTATGCGGAACATTCCGAGTATCTTAAATCGCTGACCTCGTCCGCCCGGGAAAAGGGGCTCGCTCGTGAGAGCCTGGAACTGCTTCAGCCGCTGCCCGGTCCCGGCAAGGAGAAGGTGGCCGAAAAACTCCGTAGCGGCATGGCCCAAGGAGCCTTCGGACGAGCTCTTGCCGTAAAACTCCAGCGGCCGACGCAGCAGGGTAAAAAATCGGTCGGTTATGTGACCGACAAAGGCTCACTCGAAGTCTTTGCCGACGGCAGCAGATTTCGCTTGCGCGGCAACCTGGAGGGAGTCAAGGCGGTGCCCGCTTCCAGCGGCACGGGACAGATGCCGGCAGACCGCCTGGAAAAGCTGGGTCGGGACTTTATCCAAGAGCAGCTGAAATCCTTGGTGGTGCTCTCCCGGGAAGACAAACTGACGTTCCTTGGCACCCGCTATCTGCGGCAGGGCGGTTCTGACCTGCAGGGAAAAGCCGGCAGTGAAGAATTGCTTGCCAATATCGCCATTTTCGGGCGCGAAGTGTCTGGCGTGCCGGTGGTGGGAAGCGGCTCTAAAGTTGCTGTCTGGTTCAGTCCCGACGGGCAGGTTGTCGGGGTGGATGCGGATTGGCCCACTTACCGGCGCAGTACCCAGAACGTGCCCCTACTGAAACGCGATGCGCTCATGAAGCGGGTGGAATCAAGCACGACCCGTTTCGCGGAGACCAAGGATAGTCGCCTGACGCGCTTCGAATGCGGGTATGTGGATCTCGGGGCCACCCGGCGCACGGCCAGGACTCCGGTTCAGCCCGGATGCTCGGTGGCGTTCCAAGGCAGCGATCCGGAGAGTGGCGCCGTATCCTGGGCCAAGGTGGAGTATGTGCCGGCCGCCCAGAAAGTTCTGCCCGATGCCCGTTGGCCGCTGGCCAGCTATATCGCCCGCTCGGGAGAGCCTGAACCGGGCAAACAGATTCCTGTTTCCGGCGTAAAGCCGGCTCCGAATGCTCCGCAGCGCACGATCGAGCCTCGGAAGTGAAGATTTACAGACACGATAAGCTGTCAGCACTGTTTTTTGTGTGGAAACTAATCAAAATGGAGGGTTTTATGAAGATCAAAATAGCAGCAGCGACTCTTGTTCTCACGGTTTTTTTCAGCGGTAATGTCTTTGCGGTCAGTAACGGCAAGACACTGGAATTCAAGGGCAGCTCGATGGGTACGGTGACCTTTGACGGTTCAGTTCACAAAAATGCCGGATTGGTCTGTTCCGACTGTCACAATCCGGAAATGTTCCCCAAGATGAAGCAGGGAACCATCAAGATCACCATGAACGATCTGTACGCCGGCAAGTATTGCGGTAAATGTCATAATGACAAGAAAGCATTTCTGATCAAGGAAAACTGTACCCGTTGCCACCATAAGTCTGGTGACAAATAAGAAATGGCCAGCCAGCTTCAACTGATGCGAAACTGGATGAGCTTTTTGTGCTGATAAGAGACGCTTCAGAGGAGGATGTCATGACGACTACAAACGAAAAATGCGGGATGGGATGGTTGCCGGATTACCCCGACTTCAGGGATTATACGCCGGAACATGCGACTATCAAGCCGATGCTTGCCAAGGTTAAGGTGGCGACTCCCCTTAAGGTCGTCCCCACGTCAGTGGATCTTCGGGCATGGTGTTCACCGGTCGAAGATCAGGAATCCATCGGCTCCTGCACCGCCAACGCCGGTGTCGGATTGTACGAGTATTTCGAGCGGCGGGCCTTCGGCAAACACACCGATGCTTCACGGCTGTTCCTCTATAAGGCGACGCGCAATCTTTCGCACTGGACCGGCGACACGGGGGCCTTCCTGCGCACCACCATGGGGGCGATGGTGCTGTTCGGCGTTCCGCCGGAGGAATACTGGCCTTATACTATCGCCGACTTCGATAAGGAGCCGCCGGCCTTTTGCTACGCCTTTGCCCTCAATTACCAGGCCTTAAGCTACTACCGGCTCGATCCGCCCGGGACAACCAAAGGGGTGCTTTTGAACCGTATCAAGACCAATCTGGCGGCCGGTCTGCCGTCCATGTTCGGCTTCACGGTTTACAGTTCCATTTCCCAGGCCGCCGCATCCGGCAAAATTCCTTTTCCCACGGCTGGCGAAAAGATCGCGGGCGGACACGCGATCGTGGCGGTTGGCTACGACGACAGTATCAAGGTAAAGAACACCAATGCAAAGGGGATTGAGACTACCGGTGCACTGCTGATCCGCAACTCATGGGGCAGCGGATGGGGCATCGGAGGTTATGCCTGGCTGCCCTACGAGTACGTCCTGAAAGGGCTTGCCATAGACTGGTGGTCTCTGATCAAGGCTGAATGGGTCGATACCGGTGTGTTCAAGCCTTAAATTTCAGCTGAACGTTTTTACAGGAGTATACCGGTGTGCAAAGAATGCGCTCCTCATGTTTGGGGGGCGCATTTTTTTGTGTTCTAGATAACCTTGAGAACAACCATGGAGATATCGTCCTGCAGCGGGCGTGACTGGCGAAATGTTGTCACCGACTGGATTATGGAATCAACTATCAGGTCGGGAGGTTCGGTGTGTTTATCTGAAATGATTTCACAAAGCCGCCCGATGCCGAAAAAATCTCCGGCCGGGTTCTGGGCTTCGGTAATACCGTCGGTATAAAGCAACAGTATGTCGCCCGGCAGCATCTGAATGCTCTTATCCTCAAAATCCACCGTCTTCATGACTCCCAGAATCAGACCTTCGGCATCGAGCTGAATACAGGCTTTTTCCCCTCTGCGGAAGAGCAGCGGTTTGTTGTGGCTGGCGCTGGCGAAAGAGAGCATCTGGCTGGAAACGTTATATTTTACATAGAACATGCTGATGAACAGTTCGGCGTTGGTCAAGTCTTCATAGAGCATTTTGTTCAGCAGCGATAGAACGTCCGGTGCGGTGGCCGCCGAATATACCCGCGCGCGCAGCAAACTGCGGGTTTCGGCCATGATCAGGGCCGCCCCCACGCTGTGGCCGGAGACATCCGCAATGACAATATCGACGACCTGGTCGCCGCGCAGGAAAAAATCGTAATAATCTCCCCCCACATGGGCGGCCGGAATGCAGATGCCGGCCAGGACAACTCCGGGCATCTTCGGCACCGCCGAAGGAAGCAGTGAAAACTGGATCTGTCGAGCTATCTCCATATCCCGGGCAACCCGCGCGTTTTCCAGCAGTGCCTGTTCCTTTTCCAGGCGTTCCCGTTCGCGAGCCTCCATTTCGGAGACGATTGTCACCGCCTGGGCCAACTGTCCGGCCAGGCTTGAGAGCAGATTGACAAACTCCTCGGTGAAAATACCCACCAATGTTTTGGAAAAGAGCGACAGAATCCCCATGGGCGGCTCACCAGCCCGCGCAATTGGAATGTGGGCAAAACAACTGATCTGTTCGTGTTCCATCAATTCTTTGGAGTCGCCTTTAGCCATGTTGCGGGTGTCGTTCACCACCTGGGCCTGGCGGGACAGGAAGCTTTCCCCGGCGTAGGTGGATCGGTCAATCGCCAGGTTTTTTTGGGTGAGGGAGCTGTGCTGGCTGCTTTGGTGGCTGCGGACCGTCAGGATGCCATTTTCATCTATAAGCCTGATAATGGCCAGATCAAGTTTGAATTCCCGGCGCACCAGTTCAAGCAGGTCATCCATGATGATCTGCAGATCCAGGGTCCGGTTCATGATCTCCGATGCCCGCAGTCTGACCGAGAGGTTTTCCTTGCTTTCCGCCAGGGAGGTGCGAACGGTGCTGAAAACATCGTAGACCGATTCCATCCGGGAGCCCAAATCCGAGAGATGGCTCTCGATTATGGCGCCGGCAGCGGCCGCTCCCACTGACCCGGCCAGGGTCCGTTCCGCAAAACGTTTCAGCTTCGGCAGTTCAAATTCGGAAACCTGTGCGTTTTCGTCCAGGGGGCGGTCGCCCTGGTACTCGCGCATGGCGGCTACGGCCTGATTTTCGCCGATGAATTTTGCCATAAGGTTGATAAACTGCTGGATCGCCACCGGTTTGGTGAGGCGTTTGGTTTCCCATTTTGTGTTTTGGGAAGTCGGGATGAACACATCGACGAATTTTCTGGCCTGATCTTCTTCCCGGCCGCTTTGTCCAAAGAGTATCGAGCAGAGCAAATATGCGGATATGTTCAGGAACATACTCCAGAAAAAGGCATGAGACCAGATGTCGAGACCGCTCAATCCAAAAAGTTCTGTCGGTTTCAGCACCCCGATTCCAAAGGGGCCCCGGGTGAGAATGTCAGTGCGCCACCAGCCTGAATTTATGAAGGAGGGAAGCAGTAGGGAATAAAACCAGACCGTAAAGCCGATCAGGATACCGCTGACGGCGCCGGCTTTGTTGCCCCTGTGCCAGTAAAGCCCTCCGAAAAGCGCCGGGCCGAACTGAATAACGGCGGCAAAGGAGATCAGCCCGATATTGACCAGCATATAGGTGTCGCCGACAATGTTCTGGTAAACATAACCCAGGAAGACCACCAGAATTATTCCGATTCTTTTCAGGTTGATCAGCAGCAGCGGAAACCAGTCTCTGGGTTTGAATCGAATGACGATCGGCATCAGCAGATGGTTCATAAACATGGTGGCGATAGCCACCGATTCAATGATTACCATGCCGGCCGCCGCCGAGAAGCCGCCCAGAAACGCCAGCAGGGCCAGCCAGGGATGACCGCTTTGCAGCGGCAGATTAAGCACGAAATAATCGGCGCCGTAGATGCCGCCGCTGTGAAGGATGCCGCCCAGGGCCACCGGCATGACAAAAAGGTTGATCAGAAACATATAGGTCGGAAACAGCCACATGGCCATTTTAATGTGCTCTTCGTTCGAGTTTTCAATAACGGCCACATGAAACTGGCGGGGAAGCAGCAGGATGGCCCCCATTGAAAGCCAGAGGGTGGAAAACCAGTTCATGTGAGAGCTGGAACCGTTTTCGCTGATAGTTAGCAGTTTGTAAAAGTTTGTATCCTTCTCCTTCAGCCTGCTGAAAATGTCACTGAAACCGTCAAAAAGCCCATAGGTGACAAATAATCCGATGGCCAGGAAAGCGACCAGTTTCACGATTGATTCCACCGCGATCGCGGCCACCAGCCCCTCATGGCGTTCGGATGATTTCAGATTTCTGGCGCCGAAGATGACCCCGAAAGCGCTGAAAAAAAGTGCCGCAAAAAAGCTGGTGTGAATCGACATGGGCGAGGCGCCCGGCATGAACGGTAATTGAATATAGGGGTAACCGCAGATGATATCGAACGTTGCGGAAACCGCCTTCAGCTGCAGTGCAATGTACGGCATGATTCCGATTATGGCGATGACCGTTACCAGTGCCCCCAGAAATTGGGATTTCCCGTAGCGTGAACTGATGAAGTCAGCAATGGAAGTTATGTTGTTTTCTTTGCTGATTCGAACCATCTTGCGCAGCACGAACCACCAGGAAAAGACCGTCAGCGTCGGCCCCAGGTAGATCAGGATGAAATCTATTCCGGTGGTCGCGGCCCTGCCGACACTTCCATAATACGTCCATGTGGTGGCATACACAGCGATGGAGAGTGAATAGATGACCGGATTGGATATGAGGCCCCGGCCCTGTTCCTGCCGTCTGTCGGCGTAATGAGCCACAACGAAGAGGGCCAGGATGTACAGAAGGGATGTGCCCAGAACAAGTTCAATGCTGAGGATCATCGGCTACCCCTCTGGCCTGCGAAGAGTCATGCATGGGGAGTTTTGAAACTGATGTGGATTGTTGTGCCGGTTAATTAAAGTGTTTGTTGCTAATGTATGAAAAGTTAAGTAATTGTAACATAATGTGGTACAATGCATACACAAAAGTTTTAAATGCGGAGCGAGGGGGGCCTGTTATGTCCATGAGTCCGTCCGGGAAAGTTCTGGCGTCAGTTTCCGTTCTTGTTTTTTCTGTCGTGGTAACCGGTTGCGTCTTTCTTTATTCGGTTATCAAGACCAACATGATCAATGATACGATCCAGCATGAAACCGATCTGGCTGACACCATCATCAAATCGACCCGCTATGCGATGCTCAAGGACGACCGGGTAACGCTGGGCAACATTATCAAAAACATCGGCGAGCGGGAGAGTGTCGAACATGTGCGCATATTCAATAAAAAGGGGCTGATCATGTTTTCTTCGCGCTCCTCTGAAATTCACCAGCTGGTCGACAAAAACGCCGCCGGCTGCATCGTCTGCCATGCCGGCCCGGTTGTGGCGACCAGCATGGGGCGCATGGAGCAGGCCAGACGATTTATCAACCAACGCGGCAAGCATGTGCTGGCCATAACCGCGCCGATCTATAATGAACCGGATTGTTCCAATGCCGCCTGCCATTTTCATCCGGTCGGGCAGAAACTGCTCGGCACCCTGGATATCGGCCTTTCCGAGGAAGTTTTGCGCAAGTCCCTCACTGCAATGTATCGTACCATCGTCACCTTTTGCATAATCGTTCTGATCCTGACAATCGGGGGGATCGCCATTTTATTGAGGCGAAACGGGCGCGGCGGCCTCTTGGGTAGTTGATGAATTCTGTGGCGTGCAGGGTTTTCAGTGTCTGTTCTATTGACATGACGGCATGCTTGCCCCATTGTATGGCTCGATTTTCGTACCCATTCCCTATTTCAAATACCCCAGGTCAAACTATTTGGTCTGCACAAAGAGGAACCATGCTCGAACGTCTTCAAAAAATAATTTCAGCGGCCGGAATCACGTCGCGTCGCGCTTCGGAAGAGTTGATCCTGAACGGACAGGTGACCGTCAATGGTGTTGTTGTAACGGAACTGGGAACGAAGGCCGATCCGACGGTGGATATGATTTCCGTTAACGGCAAACCGTTAAAGGTCAGTGCAGAGCGTCTTTATATCCTGCTTAACAAACCTGCCGGGTATATCACCGCCCTCAAGGACGGTCAGGGACGCCGGCTGGTGACCGATCTGCTGAAGGATGTGCCGGAGCGGGTTTACCCGGTGGGACGTCTGGATTACAATACCGAAGGTTTGCTGCTGCTGACCAATGACGGAGAATGGGCCAACCGCCTGATGCATCCACGCCATGAGGTGGAAAAGGAATATCATGTGCGGGTGCGCGGCAAGGTGCTGGAGCAGCAGCTGAAGCGTATGGCGGATGGCGTCGAGTTGGAGGACGGTAAGACAGCGCCGGCGGTCGTACGGCTGGTGAAAAGCGGGGAGCAGCACGACTGGATATCGGTGGCGATCCATGAAGGGCGCAACCGCCAGGTGCGGCGCATGTGCGAAGCGGTCAGTCTTTCGGTGGTGCGCTTGAAAAGAATCCGCTACGGCAGTCTGTCGCTGGGCAACGTCAGGGAGGGGCAGTTCCGCTACCTGACCGAGGCCGAAGTGAATGAGCTGGCCGGTTGGCAGCCCAAAGCCGCGCCGGTCAGAACTGCTGCCAAGGGACGCGGAGAACGGTCGCATGATAGGCCGGGACAAAAACAGACCCCGCTCGGTTCGGCTCGCGCGGCGCGTGGCGATGCTGCGCCGGCTGGGAAAAAAAACGAAAGCAGGGGGCGGGCGGTTCAGGGGCAGGAACGAAAACCGTTTGTGCCCGGGACGGAAAGCGGCCGCCGAACACCGAAAAAACCATGATGCTCTGAACCACAACCGCACCCCCTCCTTTCGGAGCGGGTGCGGTTTTTTGCAGTCCTTCCAACAAGCCCACGTTGTGCCCGCGCCGGATACGGTGACCCTAGTTTCGGATTTTATTCACCTGCTGTGGAGCTATGATGATCTGCCGGCGTATCAGCCGGTATGTTTGAATCTTATCTGTACCGTCGCGTTTGATTTTGAGAACGACCGGCGTGCCGGAGACCCCCCGTAACCGCTTCTGAACCATGCTGTGGAAGTCGCTGCCCAGGGTTGCCTTGCCGTCGATGTGCGTGATGATGTCACCGCTTCTGATGCCGGCCTGGTGGGCCGGGCCGCCGGATATGATCTGCCGGATGATGATCTGGCCGTTTTTCAGCGCAGTGCCGTCGATTCCCACGCCGCCGAAATCGGTTTCGCTGTTGGCCGCCCAGGCCGGCAGGGACAGTGCCATCAGGCAGAGCAGATATGTAAACAGTTGCTTCATGGTGTTCTTCTACCATAGTGCCGAGAACAACGTCAAACAAACAAGCCGCTTGCATCTGCGGTCAGATTGAACGTATCATCTGGCCCGAAAAAAATTGAGGAGCATGCCATGAGAACACGGATCAAGGAACTGCTGGAACGCGGCGTCAATGAAGCCTGCCATAGCGTCTCCGGCTGGGTGCGTTCGCTGCGATTGTCAAAAGGGATAGCTTTTATTGTAATAAACGATGGCTCGAATGTGGAAGGTGTCCAGGTTGTGGCCGAGTCCGATCTGGACAATTTTGAGGAAATCTGCCGGGTCGGTACCGGCAGCGCCTTGAAGGTGCGGGGAAAGCTGGTCGAATCCCCCGCCGTTGGCCAGAAATACGAGCTATCGGCTATTGTGGTCGAAATAATCGGTATTGCCGACGAAAGCTACCCTCTGCAGAAAAAACGTCATACTTTCGAGTATCTGCGCACCATCGCCCATCTGAGGCCCCGCACCAATACCTACGGCGCCGTTTTTCGGCTGCGCTCCAGGCTGGCCCAGGCTATCCATCGCTTCTTTGCCGAACGGAATTTCTTGTATGTGCACACACCCATCATCACCGCCAGTGACTGCGAGGGGGCCGGCGAGCTGTTTCGCGTCACGACTCTGGATGCATCCAATCCGCCATTGTTTGAGGGACAGGTCGACTACAATCAGGATTTTTTTGCTCAAAAAACCGGTCTGACCGTCAGCGGCCAGCTGGAAGGGGAAATGTTCGCCACCGCTTTTGGGGATATCTACACCTTCGGCCCGACCTTCCGGGCCGAGAACTCCAATACCGCCCGGCATGCCTCGGAGTTCTGGATGATCGAGCCGGAGATGGCTTTTGCCGACCTGGCTGACGATGCCGAACTGGCCGAGCAATTCGTGCGCTACCTCTGCCGGGTGGCGCTGGAGGAGTGCGCTGACGATATGGCCTTTTTTGACCGGCAGATCGAAAAGGGGCTGCTGGAGCGGGTCTGCAGCGTGGCCGAAGCCGAATTCGCCCGTATCGAATACGATGAGGCCATCCGGTTGTTGCAAAAAAGCGGCGCTAGGTTCAACTACCCGGTGGAGTGGGGGCTGGATCTGCAGACCGAGCACGAGCGCTACATCACCGAGCAGATTGTCGGCGGGCCGGCCTTTATCCTCAATTACCCGAAGGACATCAAGGCTTTTTACATGCGCCAGAATGACGACGGCCGCACCGTGGCCGCCATGGATCTGCTGGTACCCAAGGTCGGTGAAATCATCGGCGGCAGCCAGCGCGAGGAACGCCTGGACCGCTTGACCCGGCGCATGGAGGAGCTGGGCATTCATCAGGAACCGCTCTGGTGGTATTTGGACAGCCGCCGCTGGGGCAGCTGCCCCCATGCCGGTTTCGGTCTCGGTTTCGAGCGGCTGGTGATGTACCTGTCCGGCATGGAGAATATCCGCGACGTGATCCCGTTCCCCCGCACGCCGCGCCATGCGGAGTTTTGATCGCTATGCAGCTTGATCTCTTTGAAGACAATAAGTCGGGCATATTGTTCAACATTGCTGACGAATTCATCCGCGAACGGGAATTCGATCAGGCCCTGTCGGTCTACCGGCAGCTGCAGCAGGAATATCCGGCAGACCGCCATTCCGCCGCGCTTTTGGAATTGCTCGACGAATGGAGCCGCGAACTGGATGGGCTGGCAATAGATCCGCTTGATCCGGAAAAGTGTAATTCAATCTGGAAGCGTCTTGACTCCATATCCCATCCGTTGCTGCGCCGCACGGTGCTGGACTTGCTGGCCGCACGCCTGTCGGCTCTGCCGGAACCGGCGTGGCTCTATGTTGCTCCGCGTTTTCATTGTGGACATGTGCTGCTGGAAAGCGGCTGTTATCCAGAAGCGGCCGACTGCTTCGGCGCTGCGCTTTCAGTCCCTGGTTTGGAGCGGGGACGCTTTCTGGCTTGGCGCGGCGATGCCCTGACGCTGGCCAATCAGCCTGAAGATGCTTTGAACAGTTATTGCGAGGCGTTTCTGGATGACCCCGGCTCGATTGATCTGCCGTTCATCAAAAACCGCACCATCCGCGACCTTATCGCTTCTTTGGGCTTTGAAGCCGGCGATGAAATCGATGAAGAACAGCAAACCGCCTGGCTGCCGGTCTGGGGCTGGCTGCAGGGTCTATTTTCGTTGCCGCTGCCTTCACTTTTTTCTGCAGAATCGTTCGATTCAGCCTCCTGTAAGGCCATGATCGCCGCAGATCCGGATTGCGTGCCGCGACTCTGGTTTGATTGGCTGGCCCGAGCCGAATGGCTGCGTTCCGCTCCGGGTGATGGCCGTGAACTGGCGGCGGTGCGGCGGCTTATGAAAAAGACCAGCGGATTCATGTTCTCATATTACCTGGATACAGTAAGAGGGAAAGGATGAGCCCTCTTGTAAAAAGGTTTGAAAGTTACCTGCCCGCCGACCTTCTCAATGTTGCCGCCAAAGTTCATTTGGAGGCCGGTTTCTCGGAATGCGCCAAAAACACGCTGAAAAATGCGCTTTGGAACGAAGATCGAAGCGCGCTGGTTTTTGATTACAGCGACGGCAGCCAGACCACGCTGCTGGTTCAGGGGTATCGTCTGCTGACCAAATGCAGCTGCAAACTCTGGCAGCCGGCCCGCAACTGCCCGCATGTGGTGATTTCCTGGGCGATCACCAAGCGCACGGTCACACCCGGATCGCTTTCACATATCCGCTTCAACAGGCAGATGCTGCTGGATATGAAGGACTATTTCGAGCGCGAACCGGCTCTGGACGGGAATGACGCCCATGCATCTTTACCCGCATCCGATGATCCTGCCGCGCCGCTTTCAGCCACTACGGCTGATCCCCCAGCATCTGCGGCACGTCCGCAATTCCGGCTGTTGTTTGGAAGCGACGTCCGCTCCGGCGAATACGCCGGACGCATCATGCGCGATGATCAGCCCGTCAGCGGCTGGACAGCCATGGGGGTGCCGACCGATCTGGCCCGCTTCATGGCCACGATCAACAGTTATCAGCCGACCCCCCATTATATCGAAACATTCCTGAAACTGACCAACGGCAGGTATCCGATCATGTTCCGTGACACTGATGGCCTGGAAAGGGAGCTGAAGTATCATGCGGGTGAAATCCGCAGGGCCGGCCTGGTGTTTGAAATCAGTGGCGCTGAAGTGTTTGTTCGCCGCTGTCTGGAGAGGGGCGAGCATCTTCCGGAGGGCGCGATCGTTGACGGCGCTCTGCTTTTTGTGCCGGGGAGTGGCAGCATGTATCCGCTTGCCAATTGTCAGCTCTGGCGCTTGTTGGACGACATCGCCAGCGCGCTGAAATCGCCTGAAGTTCGAACAGCCCTGCATCTTGAGAATGGTGACGGCCAGGATGATTCTGGGCGCAATTTGTTTCAATCGACATCAAAAAGTGTCAGCGAGTGTCATGGTGTTCCCGGTGTGGCGCTGCAGCGGTTCAATGCAGCCGGTGTCCGTTTCAACCTTGAATGGTTTGAAATGTACGCCTCGGACATGTTCTTTTTCCGTAACGGTGAAGCGCTTGACACCCCGGCAATCATTCAGGCGAGCACTTATCTGCTGGAGCTGCCCTGCGGCGCCGTCCCGCCCAGGGTGCCCCTGGAACTTCTTGGTGACTGCGCTGGACACACATTCCCTTTTTCAGACGACGTGGTTCGCTACCTGAATCCGGACCGGCGCAGGGGGATGGGCGACGTGATGAAACACCCGAAAAGGGTTGGCCTGATCCTTGAGGCCGGTTTCAGGCTCTGTTTTGAAAAAGGTGATCCTGGCCGGGACGAAGTCATGCGTCAACTGCGGGCGGAGCCTGATTTCCTGAAGCCGGAGGTTGCCTGTGAGCTCGAACAGGTTCTGGACGCTCTCTGCGGCAGCTGGAATGAAAAATCGGTCCTGCTACTGGCCGCGCCTGACGGCTGGAAGATTGTGGACGATGATCGCGGCAGGCAGATCCGGCTGATGCGGATTCTTATTGAGCAGTTCGGATTGGAGGCCTTTGTCACCGATCCCTCCGCTGGCGGACTGCAGATCCTGCATTCCCGGCTGATGTCGAAAGGGTTGCCGTTTCTTTCCTCTCTCCTGCAGTCTGAAGGTTTTGAACTGCGGGTCGGCAATGAATCCCTGTGCACGGGTACATGGGAGTTTTCTCTGGACGCCACAGTCAGCGGCCTGGACTGGTTCGAGCTCAAGCCCGAAATCCGCTGTGACGGGGTGCTGCTGAACGAAACGGAGCTTGCGGGACTCCTGGAGGGCAACGGCATGCTGCGGCGCGACGGCAGGGTGATGCTGCTGGACGAGACTGCCGCTGAAGCCTTTGCCCTGATGTCCGATTCCGTGCTGTCCGCCAGACGGGAACGCAGTGGGGAGTGTGAGGCCCTACGCGTGCCCAGGCTGCAGATTCTTGACTGGCTCCGGCTGAAAAAATCCGGTGTCAGCGTGTCGCTGGCGCCGCAGGAAAGCGCGCTGCTGGACAGTCTGCTGAACTTCGAGTCCATTCCGGAGCGGCCGCAGCCCGACAGCCTCAAGGCTGAATTGCGCCACTACCAGACCGATGCCTGGCGCTGGCTGGCGTTTTTGTATGAGCATCGTTTCGGGGCTTGCCTGGCGGATGACATGGGGCTGGGCAAAACCCTGCAGGGGATTACTCTGCTGGCCGGGCTGCTTTCCGGCGAGCTTGCATCGTGCGCACCGCCCGGCTCACCGCACCTGGTTGTGGCGCCGCCTTCACTCCTGTTCAACTGGGAATCCGAACTGGCCCGATTTCTGCCGCAGGCAAAGGTCTGCATATATGCCGGCGCGGGGCGCGCGGCTGAAGCTCTGGATGATTACGACATCGTCATAACCAGCTATGGTCTGGTGTTGCGGGATATTGAACTGTTGGAGTCACAGTCTTTCAACGTGATTATTTTCGATGAGGCCCAGGCGGTAAAAAACCTGCAGGCCAGCACCAGTTCCGCAGTGCGCAGACTGAAGGGGGCATTTACCCTGGCATTGACCGGCACGCCGGTTGAAAATCATCTGCGTGAATATTACGCCATCATGGATCTTTGTCTGCCGGGTCTTCTGGGAAGCATTGAAGACTTCAACCGCCAGTCAGGGCGGGGAGAGTCGGGAATCGCCCGGCTGATCGGCCGCACCAGGCCCTTTATCCTGCGCCGCAGCAAGCAGATGATCGCCGCCGAACTGCCGCCCAAAATCGAAATCGACATCCAGCTGGAATTGTCCGAAAAGCAGAAAGCCCTGTATCAGCGCACGGTGGAAGAGGTGCGCGGACAGGTAAAAGATGCCTACGACAACCGCGCTTCGGGACAGGCCAGTATCATCGCCCTGACCGCCATTCTCCGGCTGCGGCAGATCTGTCTGGCACCGGAACTGATTTCAGCCGATGACAGCGAGGTGTCGCCCAAACTGGAGTTTCTGGCCGAACAGTTGCTGGAACTGCGCGACGAGGGGCACAGCGCTCTGGTCTTCTCCCAGTTCACTGGCTACCTGGACATTATAGAGCAGGGTCTGAAAGAGCAGGGCATCGATAGTCTGCGGCTGGACGGCTCGACGCCGGTTCCGAAACGCAAAAAACTGGTGCAGGATTTCCAGGATTCCGATCAACCTTCGGTATTTCTGATCAGCCTCAAAGCCGGCGGACGGGGCCTGAACCTGACCCGCGCCACGTATGTCTATCACATGGACCCCTGGTGGAACCCGGCTGTGGAAAATCAGGCCTCGGACCGCGCCCATCGCATCGGCCAGACCGGGCAGGTCACTATCACCCGTCTGATCATGCGCCATACGGTCGAAGAAAAGATGATGCTGCTGAAAGAGCGGAAGCTGCAACTTTATCGTGCTATTCTGGAGGACGGGGCAGGCGGGGGCGGCGCCGGATTGACGCGGAAGGATTTTGAGTACCTGCTGGGATAGGAGTGCGGCTTTGTTATCCTGCCTGTTCCCAGTGATCTGGTTTTCCGCGCCGCAGAATTGAAAGTTCGTTTTGCCATGTCCTGCACCGACACCTTTTAAGTTGCCTCGACGTTGGAGCATGATGCAACACTGGTTACCGGTGACCCGGAGTTTCGGCACGTGGAACACCTGGTAAAGATTCTCTGGATATAGAGAACCGTTTTTTGATGTTATGATACGTGGAAGCTTTTAAATTGACTCGGATTGTCTTCTGTATGCCAAGGAACGTTTAGCCATGTTCATCTACTGCCTCGAAATCCACCTCTCGCTGCCATCCCATTCCCTCAAGGAAAAACGCGGCATCGTCAAAAGCATTCTGGGGCGGGCCCGCAATCGCTTCAACGTGGCCTGCGCCGAGGTTGACCGGCAGGATAACGCCGCCGTGGCAGTGCTGGGATTTGTGACGGTCAGCCCGGATAAAAATATCCCCCGCCAGACGCTGGAAAAGGTCGAAGAGTGGATTTACGAGGGGTGGCCGGACGTTGAAATCATAGGGGCCGATATTTCGGAGATATGAAGTGTCGAACTGCTTGTGCGGCAACGATTAGCCTTGAAACTCAAACCTGCTTCGTAGTATAAGTTCAGCTCGCCATTATGCCGCATAAAGCGCTGGAGCGCTTGAATATAGCCTGCTAATCCTCCGTATTATTCGACTGTTGCGTCAAAAACACCATCAACCCGTATTTCTGGAGCTTCTGTGAAAATCTGTTCGCTGGCCAGCGGCAGCAAAGGTAACTGTTTCTATCTGGAGACTGGCGATACCCGCTTGTTGATTGATGCCGGCCTGTCACTGCGTGAGACCCTGCTGCGCATGGAGACGGCCGGTATCGAAGCTGACAGGATTGATGCCGTTTTGCTCACCCATGAGCATATCGATCATATCCGCAGCGCCGGCTCCTTTGCCCGCAAGTTCAGGATTCCGGTCTTCACCAGCCATCTGGTTCACCGCAAGTCGGAGAAATATTTCAAGAAAACCCAGGTGGTCGAGTTCGAGTCCGGCTGCTGTTTTACTTTCAGGGATACGTCCATCGACCCGTTCCCGATCACCCATGACAGTTGTGATCCGGTCGGCTTTCTGGTGGAATCGCGGGACGGGCGCTGCGGTTCGGCCACCGACCTGGGTATCGTCACCCGTCTGGTGGCCGACAAGCTGCGCGGCTGCCGGGCCTTGAACCTGGAATCCAACCATGACGTGGATATGCTGATGAACGGCCCCTATCCCTGGGAATTGAAGCAGCGCATCAAATCCCGTCACGGCCATATCTCCAATGAAGAGTCGCTGGCGCTGCTGCACGAGCTGGCTCACGAAGGTCTGCAGGTACTGGTCATGGCCCATCTGTCGGAAGTCAACAATCATCCCGACCATGTGGTGCGAACCAGTCAATCCTTTCTGCGTGATCAGAATGTCTGCGCGCCGTGCGTTGTGATCGGAGATCAGTTCAATGCAAGCCGGGTAATCGAGATTTAACGCACCCGCAACATTCCAGGAGGATGTGGCCATGGGTAATACTGCGAAACAGAAAAAACCGTACACATATCAGGAGTATCAGCAAGATTTGGTGGATGAGCGGATGGAAATAATTGATGGTACGGTCTATGACATGTCTCCCTCACCATCAGTGAAGCATCAGAAGGTCGTGCTGGCGTTTGGCAATATTATGTACGGCTTCTTCAAGGGCAAGGAGTGTACTCCCTTTATTGCTCCCATGGATGTGGTCCTGGACGATATCAACGTCGTGGAACCGGATGTTTTTGTCGTCTGTGATCGCTCCAAGATAACCGAAGCCAACATCAAGGGGGCGCCCGACCTGATTATCGAGGTGTTGTCACCTTCCACCAGCCTGAAGGATCGCCGTGAAAAGAAGTGGCTGTATAGGCAGCATGGCGTGCGGGAGTATATCATCGTCAGTCCGATGGATGAGACGGCGGATCGGTTTTTTCTTAAACCGGATGGCAGCTATGGGGAGTCGGATATTTTTGGCTGGCACGAATCATTTGCCTCGAGAATCTTTCCTGATCTGATTTTCGACCTGCGCATCATTTTTGAAAAAGAAGCGGAGGAGGTTGTGGCCGAACCGCCCCCTCCGGAATGGATTGCGGAAAAGCTGAAGCAGTCCGGAGTGCTGTAACGATACTGATGGATTAATGTACAAAATATATTCAAGGAGTTTACCGTAATGATCGAACGTTATTCCCGTCCCGAAATGGCCCGTATCTGGGCCGCCGAAAACCGCTTCCGCATCTGGCTGGAGATCGAGACCCTGGCCTGCGAGGCCCAGGCCGAACTGGGTGTCATTCCCAAAGAGGTCGTGCCGGTCATCCGCGCCAAGGGGAATTTCGACATCGCCCGTATCGACGCCATTGAGCTGGAGGTCAAGCATGACGTGATCGCCTTTCTTACCTCGGTGGCCGAATATGTCGGCCCGGAGGCGCGCTTCATCCATCAGGGCATGACCTCCTCGGATGTGCTGGACACCTGCCTGTCGGTGCAGCTGACCCAGGCGGCCGATGAGCTCTTGGCCGATATGGACATGGTTCTGGAGTCGCTCAAAAAACGTGCTTTGGAGCACCGGGATACGGTCTGCATCGGCCGCTCGCACGGCATCCACGCCGAGCCGGTCACCTTCGGCCTCAAGCTGGCCTCTTTTTATGCCGAGATGCAGCGCAACCGGACCCGCCTGGCCGCGGCCCGTGAAAACATCGCCACCGGCGCCATTTCCGGCGCGGTCGGCACCTTCGCCAACATCGACCCCTTTGTGGAGGAGTACGTCTGCCAGAAAATGGGGCTCAAGCCGGAACCGGTTTCGACCCAGGTCATTCCCCGCGACCGCCACGCCGAATATTTCTGCACGCTGGCGCTGATCGCCTCGTCCATGGAGCGCATCGCGATCGAGATCCGCCATCTGCAGCGCACCGAGGTGCTGGAGGCGGAGGAGTTCTTCAGCAAAGGGCAGAAAGGGTCGTCGGCCATGCCGCACAAGCGCAACCCGATCCTGTCGGAAAACCTGACCGGCCAGGCCCGCTATATCCGCTCGCTTTGCATCCCGGCCATGGAAAACGTGGCACTGTGGCATGAGCGCGATATCTCCCACTCTTCGGTGGAGCGTTACATCGCTCCCGACGCCACCGTGGCGCTGGATTTCTCGCTGCGCCGCTTAAACGGACTGATCGGCAACCTGGTGGTCTATCCCGAAAACATGCTGCGCAACTTGAATCAGATGAAAGGTTTGGTCTTCTCGCAGAAAATTCTGCTGGATCTGACCCAGGCCGGCGTGTCGCGCGAAGATTCCTATCGCCTGGTGCAGCGCAACGCCATGAAAGTCTGGGAGCAGGGCGCCGATTTCCAGACCGAACTGCTGGCCGACCAGGAAGTGGTCGGAGCCTTGGGCGAAGCCAAAATCCGCGAGTCGTTCGACCTGAATTATCACCTCAAACACGTCAACACTATTTTCAAGCGGGTTTTCGGTGAATAGATTGCTGGAGATCATAAAAAGTTTATTGTTTGTTGAGACCGGCGACGGAGCGGCGCTGTTCTGGGCCAAGGAAATTTTGGGTGCGCTGCTGATTGTGGCGCTGTTCTGGTCGCTTTCGCAGCTGGTTGTGATGGCCTTGAACAAATGGGGCCGGCGGCTTACAGCTTTCACCGAAACGGATCTGGACAACCGGATTCTGGAGCGGGGCATACCCTATGTCTCGCGATTGTTCTTTCTGCTGGGTGTCTATCTGGCGATCCGCTCGCTGCCGCTGCACGAAAAACTGATCGTCGTTGCTTCCGGAGTGCTGTACATCATCCTGGTGGTGAGCATCTTCAAGCTGATCTACCATGCCATCGATGATCTGCTGAAATGGTATGTTGCCCGTCAGCTGGAAACAGGTGATGCCGCCATGTCGCGTCAGATGCTGCCGGTGGTTGAAAAGATCATTTCGCTGTTTTTGATGGCAACGGCACTGATCATCATCCTGAAGCATTTCAACTATGACATTTACTCCTTGGTCACGGCACTGGGGATTGGTTCATTGGCGATCGGTCTGGCGGCCAAGGATACCCTGGCTCACATGATCTCCGGTTTTACGCTGATGCTGGATCGCCCGTTCCGGATCGGCGACCGGATTCAGTTGTCCGGCGGCCAGATAGGCGATGTGGCCGATATCGGTCTGCGCAGCACCAAGATCAAGACCCTGGACAACCAGATCCTGATTATTCCCAATTCGGATCTGTGCAACACGCTTCTGACCAATCAAGCCTATCCGGACAACCGGGTCAAGGGGCGCATCAATATCGGTGTGGCCTACGGCAGTGACGTTGAGCAGGTCAAGGAACTGCTGGTGGCCACCGCCCGTGAAGTGGACGAGGTGCTGCCTGATCCGCTTCCCGAGGCATATTTCACCAGTTTCGGTGATTCGGCACTGAACATGGCGCTTTTTTTCTGGGTAGCTGAATATGGCCGGCTGTTTGCGACCACCGACAAAATCAACACGCTGATAATCCGGCGCTTTAGAGAACACGCAATCGAAATTCCGTTCCCGATCAGGACGGTGATAATGGAAAAAGGAACTGACTGACATGGCCACTAGAATAGAAATTGCCCTCAAAGAGGGAGTTCGCGATGCACGCGGCGAACGTATCAAACGCGAAATCGATCATTTTCTGCACCTGGCGGTTGACGAGGTGCGCACCATCGACGTTTATACCGTTGATGCGGCCCTTTCCGCGCCCCTGCTGGAACAGGCGGCCGCCGGCCCCTTCAGTGACCCGGTTATCCAGGTCTGGAGTATCGACAGGCCTTTAGCCTCCGGTTTCGACTATGCGGTTGAGGTCGGTTTCCGCCCGGGAGTGACCGACAACGTCGGGCGCACCGCCCGCGAAGCGGTGACGTATTTAAGCGGAAAACCCTTTGCGGACGGCGAGGGGGTCTACTACGCGGTTCAGTATCTGCTGAAAGGTCAGCTGACGACGGCCGACGTGGAAAATATCGCCACCGGGCTGCTGTGCAACACGCTGATCCAGCGCTACACGATCCTGTCGGCTGGTGAGTTTTCCCAAAAGGGGGGCTTTGCCACGGTCGTTCCGAAGGTACAGGCCGAAACCAGGGTCGAAGTCAACGAGATCGACCTGAACGTTTCCGATGACGAACTGATGCGCATCAGCAAGGAAGGGGTTCTGGCCCTGACCCTTGATGAAATGCAGATCATCCAGAGCCATTACCGTGATCCACAGGTCCTGGAAGAGCGCAAAAAGATCGGTCTGGGCGCCACACCGACCGATGTGGAGCTGGAATGCCTGGCCCAGACCTGGTCCGAGCACTGCAAACACAAGATCTTTGCCGGAACCGTTCACTATGAAGATGAACAGGGCAACCGACAGGAGATCAAGTCGCTCTTCAAGTCCTTCATCCAACGCACCACCAAGGATGTGCGCGAGAAGATGGGCGACAAGGATTTCTGCCTGTCGGTCTTCAAGGACAACGCCGGCGTGATCAAGTTCAACGAGCAGCATTCGCTGGTCTTCAAGGTCGAAACCCACAACTCCCCTTCGGCGCTCGATCCCTACGGCGGAGCGCTGACCGGCATTGTCGGTGTCAACCGCGACCCGTTCGGCACCGGCCAGGGCTCCAAGCTGATCTTCAACACCGATGTCTTCTGTTTTGCCGATCCGTTTTACAGTAAACCGCTGCCCAAGCGCCTGCTGCATCCGCGCCGGATCTACGAAGGCGTGGTGGAGGGGGTCGAGCATGGCGGCAACAAGAGCGGCATCCCGACCGTCAATGGCTCGCTGGTTTTTGATGAGCGCTTTGCCGGCAAACCTCTTGTGTTCTGCGGCACCGCCGGCCTGATGCCGGCCCAGCTCAACGGCCAGCCCGGCCATGACAAATATATCAAACCGGGCGATCTGATCGTGATGACCGGCGGTCGGATCGGTAAGGACGGTATCCACGGCGCGACCTTCTCCTCCGAGGAGCTGAACGAAAATTCGCCGGTTACGGCGGTGCAGATCGGTGATCCGATCACGCAGAAGCGCATGTTCGACTTCCTGATCCGCGCCCGCGACAAGGGACTCTACCGCTTCATCACTGATAACGGCGCCGGTGGCCTGTCATCCTCCATCGGCGAGATGGCCGGCGAATGCGGTGGCTGCCGTATGGATCTGGCCAAGGCCCCGCTGAAATACCCCGGACTGAACCCTTGGGAAATTCTGATCTCCGAGGCACAGGAACGCATGTCGCTGGCGGTTCAGCCCGAGAATATCAAGGAATTTTTGGCCATGGCCGCCCGCTTCGGCGTGGAGGCCAGCGTGCTGGGCGAATTCACCGACAACGGTGTCTTCCATATTCTCTACGGAGACCGTACCGTCGCGTACCTGCCGATGGATTTCATGCATGAGGGGCTGCCTCCCATGCAGCTGCCGGCCAAATGGACTCCGCCCCGGCATCAGGAGCCGACCCTGGAGGAAAAGAGCGATTATACCGACGACCTGAAACAGCTGCTTGCCAGTCTGAACATCTGCTCAAAGGAATCGGTGGTGCGGCGCTACGACCACGAAGTGCAGGGGGGCTCGGTTGTCAAGCCTTTCAGCGGCGTCAACAATGACGGTCCCTCCGATGCGGCCGTTGTCCGGCCGATCCTGGATTCGTTCGAAGGTGTTGTGACCGCCCACGGCATCTGTCCGCGCTACTCGGATATCGATACCTACCACATGACCGCCAATGCGGTCGATGAGGCGCTGCGCAACTATGTGGCCGTGGGGGGCTCGCTGGAGCTGGTGGCCGGCCTGGACAACTTCTGCTGGTGCGACCCGGTCCAGTCCGACAAGACCCCGGACGGTTCCTACAAGATGGCCCAGTTGGTCCGTTCCAACCAGGCTCTTTACGATGTCTGCATGGTCTACAACCTGCCGCTGATATCCGGCAAGGATTCCATGAAAAACGATTTCTACGACGGCACCACCAAGATCTCGATCCCGCCGACGCTGCTTTTTTCGGTGATCGGCAAGATCGAGGACGCCCGCAAAGCGGTCACCATGGACGTCAAGCGTCCTGGCGACTACGTCTACCTGCTGGGCTGCACCGCCAACGAATTGGGCGGTTCGGAGTATTTGGCGCTGAAGGGCTTTGTCGGCAACAACGTGCCCCGTGTGGATGCGGCCGGCGCCTATGCCCGCTACCAGGCCTACCACCAGGCGGTGCTGCAGGGCTTGGTTGCTTCCTGCCACGACCTGTCCGATGGTGGCCTGGCCGTGGCGGCCGCTGAAAGCGCCTTTGCCGGCGGTTACGGCATCACGATCGACCTTTCCCGCGTCCCCTGGCAGGGGCTTGAGGATGGCTGGAATGACGAGGCGCTGCTCTTCTCTGAATCCGCGTCGCGCCTGCTGGTTACGGTCCGGCCTGAAAACGCCGAGGCGTTCGAGGCGATCATGGGGGACGAGTGCTGCGCCCGGATCGGTAAAGTTACCGAGGAACAGGAGCTGAACATCGAAGCGATCGAAGGACACAGCGCGATCTGCGCCGATCTGGACGAGCTGAAGGAAGCCTGGCAGAGCACGTTGCGGGAACTGTAGTGCACAACGTCAGGTAGGTCGCATCACGTTTTTTAACACGACCTTTGCCAGTGCAACTATCGGATAGTATGTCGAATGGAGGCTTAACATGCCAACGACTCAAAGCGATCTGCAAACAGCCAGAATACTGAAGGATCGAGTCTCAAAACTGACACCACTGATCGATTTTCGTTTGTTTGGCTCCCGGGCACGCGGCGATGCTGACGAGTTTTCCGACATGGATATTTTTATGGAATTTGAAACCATTGACAGAGAGCTGAAAAAGAAGGTGAAAAATGCTGCCTGGGAGCTGACTCTGGAAACAGGGATCGTCGTCACAACGTTATTGTTCAGCAGGCATGAAATTGAAGATTCTGCATTGCGTTCATCACCAATTATCCGCGTGATTATGGAAGAAGGCGTTCCCGTATGACAGATCGTTAAACAATTTTTAGCTACCGCATGAGGCAGGCCGAGGAGACGCTTGCTGAAGCAGTCAAAATGCTGGAATCAGGCTTTTCTGCCCGCTCAATTGTCAATCGTTCGTATTATGCGATGTTTTATGCGGTTCTGGCTCTTTTTATACATTCAGACACACCTCACAAAACATCCAAACATTCCGGTGTTATAGGCATTTTCAACAAGGAGTTCATCCATTCAGGAAAGCTTGATGCTCGTTTTGCCAAGATGCTTTACGAATTATTCGATGAGCGTATGGAATTGGATTACAGGGATTTTGCCCAAGTCTGTAAAGAAGATGCCCGTAGTGCGGTTTATTCAGCGCAGGAGTTTGTCGCTGAAATCAGAAAGCTGACGGAATAGCAAAGTGAAAAAACCGAATGATCCAATTTGGCTTACAATCTGCTCAATTCACCGAAAATGAAAACTGATGACAGCCAGAAAGTTAATACGTAAAATGTGATTATCATATTTTATGGGGGTTTGTATGCAGACGGCAATCAGTTCGACAGAGGCGGTCAGGAACTTTTCTGAACTGCTTAATAACATCAAATATCGCGGCGACCGGTATACCGTCATACGCGGAGGAAAGGCGACTGCGACGCTTGGCCCCGCTGAACCGGCTCGGCCTGACACTGTTATGGCGGATCTGCGTGAGATTGTACGTGCGTTGCCGAAACTTGATAGTACTGACAAAGGGTTCGAGGACGATGTCAGGGAGCTGGCGCAAACGCAGCCACCCATGCAGAAAGCGGCGACATGGGAGTAATCTTTGACTCCAGCGAGATAATCGCGCTTGAGAGAAACCGGGGTTCGGTTGATGATCTGATTCGCGGGAGAGAGAACGAACCGTTCGGGATCAGCGTCGTCACGGTTGCGGAATTGCTTCACGGTGTGGAGCGTGCTGACACGGAAGTCCGCAAGTTGAAACGGCAAGCATTTGTGGAGAAGGTGATCGAGTTGTTCCCCATACTTCCCTTTGATCTTTCAGCGGCCCGTATCTATGCACGGATATGGGCCTCGCTCGTTCAGAAAGGTTTTACCGTCGGCTCTCATGATCTGATTATTGCGGCAACGGCAATCTCACTCGATTATGTGGTTATCACCTCAAACACGCGTGATTTTGAAAAGATCGAAGGAGTGCAGTTGGAAGTACGTAAGGGTGGATAAATGTTCCATTCGAGAAGATCACCGGTTCACGCACACAGGCGCGTGAACCGGTCGGTTACGAGTTGAAAGAAATTGCTCTGTAGATGAAGTATCAGGTTGTGATGAAAATAGAAATTCAAGTATTCTATTTTCATGGTATAGTGGCGATATGATTGCGAGAACCCATTCAATAGCACGGCTTGAAACAGCCCTTTCACGCAGTAGAATCACCCTGCTGATTGGTCCGCGCCAGTGTGGCAAGACTACAATTGCCCGGCAATTTGTGCCAAGTGACTCCGCAAACTATTTTGATCTGGAGGATCCGGTTTCCCTTGCGCGGCTGGAAGAACCGATGACCGCCCTTGCTCCGCTTACCGGCCTGGTGGTGATTGACGAAGTCCAGCGCCGACCGGAGCTGTTCCCCATATTGCGCGTGCTGGCCGACCGCCAGCCGTTGCCGGCGCGGTTTCTGATCCTGGGGAGCGCTGCCCCTGAACTGCTGCGTCAGTCATCCGAATCGCTGGCAGGTCGAATGGAGATTGTCGCCATGTCCGGTTTTTCCCTCGCCGAAGTGGGGAACGAACAGCAATCGCGACATTGGCTTCGGGGAGGCTTCCCCTGCTCCTACCTGGCAGCGTCGGACAATGACAGCTCTGCCTGGCTGAAGAGTTTTACCCTTACCCTTGTTGAGCGGGATATCCCCCAGCTTGGGATCAAAGTTCCCGCTGCCATGCTCATCCGTTTTTGGACCATGCTTGCACATTGTCACGGACAGATATGGAACGCAGCGCCTCCGGCACGTTCTCTCGGTGTCAGCGAACCGACGGTCAGACGATACCTTGATCTGCTTGAAGGCGTGTTCATGGTGCGCCAGCTTCAGCCTTGGCACTCCAATCTGAAAAAGCGTCAGGTTAAGTCACCAAAGGTCTATTTTCGCGATTCCGGGGTACTGCATAATCTTCTCGGAATCCGAGGCGACAGGGAATTGCTGAATCATCCTGCCTGCGGCGCATCATGGGAAGGATATGTCATAGAAGAAGCAATACGGGTCGTATCGCCTGACGAGTCATATTTCTGGGCCACTCATAATGGCGCGGAGCTTGATCTGCTACTGGTGAAAAACGGGTTTCGCATCGGTATCGAATGTAAGCGCTCCGATGCTCCGCGCCTGACCCCATCGATGCGAACCTCCCTTACGGACGTGGAGCTCGACCGTTTGGTGGTTATTTATCCTGGTACTCGACGTTATTCCCTGGCCGAAGGAGTAGAAGTGCTGCCTCTGGTTGAACTTGCTAGTCTGTTGTGATGGATAAATGTTCCATTTGGGAAGATCACCGGTTCACGCGCGCACGCGCGTGAACCGGTGAATTACGAGTTGAGCGAAAACAAGGCAGATCATGAAACCAAGAAAAGAATGGCGGGCGACCTTTAACGGCCACGAGATCAAGGTTATTTACACTTGGGTCAATATGCTCCAACTGTGGATTGATGAGGAGTTAAAGGATCAACTGAACATAAAAGCTCATATAGGATTCTCAGAAGATATCTTCCTGACCGCCACAATCCAGAATGAGAATGGCGGCGCTGCCTCTGTTGAAGTGTTTGTAAGACCCACATTCTTATCAGTAGAAGTCAGAATCTGCGTTAATGGCACAGATATCACTGGTATCTGACGGAGAAAACAAAGAAGAGGCTGATGAAAAACCAAAAAAAACTAATTCCAATATCTGTAACAGTATTATTTGGCGCTGCTATGTGGGTCGCTTTTTGGTTGGTATCAGGCAGACATGATCCCCAAGCAAGTGTCTCCTACTGGTCCAATGGCTATCCAATGATGTTTGGAGGCTCGATACTGTTCGGCTACCTGTTCCCAGAAGGGGCATGGAAATGGGGACTTTATATTGTCGGAACGCAACTGTTTCTTGCCTTGTTCATTCTTCCTGGGGACTTGAATCTTTTACCAATCGGGCTAGCTGTTCAAGTCATCATTTCCATCCCTCTTGTAATTGGCAGCTATGTTGGCGTCTGGCTATCTAAGAGAAAACGAAGCGAGCGCCCAACTAGAGGTTCGATCAGGCCACCCGGAAAAATTGGACGGACTGGTCAACCATATATATCGCGTTACGCTTTTTCAATGCGATCTTTGTCAGTTCAACTATTGAGTAACGGAGAATAGATGCATGGCAATCCTG
>JAJZRX010000002.1 GCA_021850095.1 Deltaproteobacteria bacterium | reverse complement strand
AAAGATTTCTCGGTGGCTATGCCGAGGGGGTCACACCCGTTCCCATCCCGAACACGGAAGTTAAGCCCCTCTGGGCCGATGATACTGCACGGGTAGCTGTGTGGGAAAGTAGGTCGCCGCCGGGAATTAAATAAAAAACGCCCCCGCAACCAGTAACATGGATGCGGGGGCGTTATGCGTTGATAAATGGAAATATCGTAAATTTAAATAGTTGGCAGGCGTTATCCTGTTCAGTATGGTCAGTTTAGCCTTATATCCAGAAGGAGCTCAAGTGAACTGGTGATGAAAGTCGCTTCCGTAAGCTTTCCCGCCTCATAGCTGTTCGTTACGGCACAGACATTTAAATTTGCCTGCCTGGCGGCGGAAATACCGGCTGGCGTGTCCTCAATCGCAAATGTAGTCTCTTTTGTAAAAGGTTTGAACTGGCGATCCAGAAGTTTGCTGAATGCGATTTCATAGCATTCTGGATCGGGTTTGCTCGTTGCGACGTCGTCTGCGGTAACAATAGTGTCGAAGCAATCGGTTATATTCAGCATCACGAGGATCGGGTCTATGTCTGATTTGAGTGCGCCGCTGCATATTGCGAGCGGAATACATGCATCGTGTAGCTTACGGATAAGTTCAACTGTGCCTGGGTAAGCCGAAACTCCATCCTTGATTACGTTCTGAAATGTCAATGCTTTCTGGGATATGAGCGCTTGCAATTCAGTGTTGCCCAACTCTCTGTTATGCGCTGCAAATGCTTCTCTGAACGCATCTCTGTCGTCAAACCCGATGTAGTTATCCAAATACTCTTGCCAGGTGAATGCAAAACCGAGCGGGGCAAGTATCTGCTGAAAGGATTTGTAATGCAGCGGTTCCGTATCTACGATAATACCGTCAAAGTCGAAGATTACTGCTTCTGCCCGCATACCATTTGGAAATAAAACCATTATCTCGGTACCTTCAGAAACTCGATGATTGATATATGAATATTTGTGAGCTGTTTAATACCATTTGTAGTACTGCAAAAACAATAAAAAAGCCCTCCAGACGAGGGCTTTTGTTCTTTGTGCTGACACAGTTTATTATCTGCGCGGCAAAGGTGAGGCTATTGCAGCGGCAACATCTATTGCTCTGCTTGCATCACTGATAATATCCGTTTCCGTGGAAAACTTGGCTCTGATGCGCGCATTAACGCGAACAATATTCAAGCCGTTGTCAGCCACGATTTCACTAAGAACTTCTTCCGTTGCTATGATGTGGCAGGCCATGCTCTCTACTTTCTTAACCAGCATATCCAGTGTTTCTGTCATTGAAGTCATGACTTGGGACATGGCCGCAAAATTCTCAACTACAAGCTCCTCACTGTTTTTTTCCGCTACGGCAGTACGCTGCTTTGGGGGTGATTTTTCAGAGTCCGGTTTCGTTGCCGCTGATACTTTCTTTCTGATTGCCATAATCTGACTCCTCCTTTGGTTTAGTGTAAAAGGGTGTCATCACTAATATTAGCAGTCATGGTATCACCGACTTCATCCCTGTCAAGCGGCAGAACAATAAAAAACGTTGATCCAGGCATACTTGTCAGGTTTTGGCCGCTTGATTCAACCCAAATCTGCCCGCCGTGTATTTCGGCGACCCCTTTGGCAATAGAAAGACCAAGCCCTGCACCGCGGGATTTGAATGCCACCTTTCCCGAGCTGTGTTCTTCTATGTTACCAACTTCATAGAATTTATCGAAAATCTTTAAATAGTCGTCGCGATTAATCCCAATACCCGTATCCGAGACAGTAATTTCTATTGCATCCTGATATCTTCGGCCAATTTGAGTTGAAGTTATTTCAAAATAACCTTCACTCGCTGTGTTGTTCAGGATTCTGCGCAGTGCCGTTTTAACTGAAATTCTGCCGCCATCGGGAGTGAACTTGATCGCATTGCCAATAACGTTGGATAGCATCTGTGCCAGACGAGAACGGTCTCCGTAGTAGAGTGGTAGCGATGGCTCAAGATCAACTGCAATTTCCTGCTTTCTGATAGCAAAGAAAAACCTGAGTTCCTGAATGGTAGACTCGACCAATTGGTTGATATCAAAATGTGTGCGTTTCAGGCTGATCTGATTCTGGTCAAACAGAGATACATCTATCATGTCCTTGATGATGCCATCGAGTCGTATGGCCGCGTTTGAAATATTTGCGACCATTTCAGCGGCAGTATCAGAGATCTGATCTTTCATATCATTCTGCAATAGTTCCGAGTACCCAAGAATGACCGTTAATGGCGTTTTTAATTCGTGGGAGGCGAGTCCTAAAAAAGAGTCTTTCATCTTGTTCAGTCTGGACAGTCCCGCTGCGCTTTCTTCCAAGTTATTCAGAATCTCACGCTCCCGGGTTACATCCCGAATAACCAGTTGCAGCAGCTTTTTTTCGCCTTGTGAAATATTGCTGATGTCGAGCTTTCCGATGCGCTGTTCTTGACCATTGCTGAAGATCATATCTTCACTGACAAATTCGTTATGCAAGCCCGAATTAATCGTATTAAGAATATGCGAAATATTGTCTGCCTGGATTGACAATAACAGGCTTGAGATGTGCTGACCTGCCATCTCGGCGTGCGAAATGCCGAAAAGTTCCGTGCATCTTTTGTTCGCAATCATTATGTGTTCTGATTTATCAAGTATTAAAATTGCATCACCGGACTCTTCAAGTATTTTCCTGAACAATTCTTCTGATTTTTCAAGTTCAAGGCTGAGGGCTTCCAGCTGTATATACGAGTTATGTAAATGCTTGTGAGTGCTGGTCAGTTCATCGTAATTATTTCTTAACTCATTATCTCGCGATTTCAATGCAGCCGACATCTGATTGATTTTTACAGAGAGTTCGTCAAATTCAAGAATCTGCAACGGCTGGATATGTGCGGAATAATCACCCTGTGAAATTTTGGTAACACACTTCAAAAGTGTCGAAATAGGTGCAACAATACATTTTTTGACATAAATTACGACCGTGATAAATGCAATTGAAAAAAAGACTAACAGAACGACTATTGCTCTTATAACCAAATCCTGAACTTTATCGTCAATCCTGCTCTGGTGAAAACCAATATTTATGTAGGCTGCTATGCTTGTGTCAAAGGAGTGTACCGGTAGGCTGGTGTTGAAAAAACTGCCTAATTTTAACGCAGCAGCAGAATGCGGTTCTTTACTTGGGGTGGCGTACTGGCTCTTTAGAAGGTTTGCAGAGATAGTGACGTGTGGCGTTTGTTTGTTGCTCGAAAACAGTATGTTGCCGTTAACGTCAGTAATAATGCAGTACGCCATATCCTGATCCGATTGGATGCTTTCTCCGCATTTTTCGGCAATTCCGTTGACATCGTTTATTTTAATACCCAGTGCCAGAACTTTCTCGATGGATGTTTTCAAGGATGTTGCGATAGTTCTGGAACGTAGTTGGATTTCCTTCGTGTAGTCACGGCGAATGGCAACAATTTCCATTGTCGTGCTTGCCAGGATGGTCATGGCAAGGATGGCAAAGGCGAAAACGGTTATGCGTTTTTCGAGGGACTGTTTCATGGCACCTGATTTAATTGGATAGCATGATCTTAACCGAAGAACTTTACCATAGTTTTTAAAAGTCGGATTATAATACCCGCATATTTTTAGCGGTTATATCGCTTTTTAAAAATAATGTTGACGATTTTTATTTATGTTCTATTATCCAATCTCTGACAGAGAGAGTACGAATATATGATCTCTGTCACTCGAGCTAATTAAAATCAAGGAGGCAGCACATGGCATTACGGGTAGCTATTAACGGTTTCGGCAGAATCGGCAGAATGGTATTGAGGGCTGCAAGCAAAGACAAAAATATTGAATTTGTTGCAATTAACGATCTGACCGATGCTGCTACGCTGGCGCACCTGTTCAAGTATGATTCTGTGCATGGGATATTTCCCGGCAAGGTCGAGGCAAAAGATAACCAGATCATCATAAATGGCAAGGCCATAAAAATATACGCAATCAAAAACCCGGCCGAACTCCCCTGGAAGGCCGATAAAGTTGATGTAGTACTTGAATCTACCGGTATATTCACATCCAAAGAAAAAGCCGAACTGCACCTGCAGGCCGGCGCAAAGAAAGTTGTAATATCCGCACCGGCAACAAACGAAGATATTACGATTGTAATGGGCGTCAACGACCACCTTTACGATCCCAAAAAACACAACATCATTTCCAATGCTTCCTGTACAACCAATTGCCTTGCACCGGTCGCAAAGATCCTGCACGAAACGTTCGGAATCGAGAAAGGCCTGGTTACGACTGTACATTCCTATACCAACGATCAAAATATTCTGGATCTGCCCCACAAGGATCTGCGCCGGGCCAGGGCTGCCGCCATGTCGATGATTCCAACCACGACCGGTGCCGCAAAAGCCGTGTCACTGGTGTTGCCGGAACTGAAGGGCAAGTTGGACGGGATGGCCATCCGTGTCCCGACTCCCAATGTTTCTGTTGTCGATCTGGTTGTAACACTCAAGAAAAATGCTGATGCAGAAAAGGTTAATTCTGCACTGAAGAAAGCCTCCAAAGGTTCTTTGAAGGGCATTCTCGGTTTTGAGGAAGCTCCGATGGTCTCAATCGATTTCAATGGCAATCCCTTGTCGTCAATTGTGGATGCATCCTGCACAAAGGTTATCGGAGATAACATGGTCAAGGTGCTCTCCTGGTATGACAATGAATGCGGCTTCTCCAATCGGGTTGTCGATCTGTTCCATCTGATTGCCTCAAAAAAATAGTCTGAATCAGGTACCACATTGAGGGGGAGTTTTTCCCCCTCTTTTTTTTCATAATTCTGATAACTCTGGTTGAAGGAGCCATGTCATGCCGATCCGCTATATTGATGAGATCAAGGATCTCAAAGGCAAAAAAGTCTTTATTAGAGTCGATTTTAATGTCCCCCAGGACGATAAGGGAAACATCACCGAGGATACCCGCATAGCCGGTGCCGTTCCCACCATTAAATATGCCCTGGAGCAGGGGGCTCGCGTTGTTATTGCATCACATCTGGGGCGTCCCAAGGGTGAGAAGAAAGCAAAATATACCATGGCGCCGGCAACCAAGCGTCTCTCGGAATTGCTGGGCAAGAAGGTCAAGCAGGCTTCGGACTGCTTCGGCCCGGAAGTTGACGCATTTATTGAGGCCCTGAAACCGGGTGAGGCGGTCATGTTGGAAAATGTCCGTTTTTATCCGGGCGAGGAAAAAAACGACGCCGAATTTGCGGTGAAGCTCGCCAATGGTTGTGAGATCTATGTCAACGACGCTTTTGCCGTATCGCACCGTGCACATGCTTCAGTGGAAGCAATTACCAAGCATATACCGGTTATTGCCGCCGGTTTTTTGATGAAAAATGAAATGACCTTTTTCGACAAGGCCATGCAGAATCCGGTCCGTCCTCTGGTTGCCATTCTCGGTGGCGCCAAAGTTTCCGGCAAGCTGGAGGTGCTCGAAACCCTGCTCAACAAGGTCGACAAGGTCGTTATCGGTGGGGGCATGGCTTTTACGTTCCTGAAGGCCATGGGCTATTCCGTCGGTAAATCGCTGGTGGAGGACGAGCTGATTTCCACTGCCCGCAAGATCATGGATAAAGCCAGAAAAAAGGGTGTAATGTTCTACCTTCCGGTGGATTGCGTAGTTGCCAATGCCTTTGATGCCAACGCCACCAACTTCATCACCACAGCCCAGGAGATACCCGAAGGGTGGATGGCGCTGGATATCGGACCGGCCTCCACGACGCTGTTTGCTGAAACCCTGCGAGATGCCAAGACCGTTATCTGGAACGGCCCGATGGGAGTTTTTGAGATGGACGCTTTTTCCAGGGGTACCTATGCGGTGGCCGAAGCGGTTGCAAACTGCTTTGCCACAACCATCATCGGCGGTGGAGACACCGATTCGGCCGTCCGCAGGGCTGGAGTTGAAAACCGCGTCAGCTACATCTCGACCGGTGGCGGGGCCTTCCTGGAACTACTGGAGGGCAAAACCCTGCCTGGTGTGAAGGCGCTGGAAGTGAAAGCAAAAAAATAGGGGGAAGTGAAGATATGCGTAAACCTGTCATTGCTGGTAACTGGAAGTTATTCAAATCAATCGGCGAATCGACCGCTTTAATTAACGAATTGAAGCCGCTTGTGGCCGGAGCCGGTAACGTTGAAATAGTGGTTGCCCCGGTATTTACCGCATTGAACCGGGTTTCCGATGCGGCAAGCGGCTCCGGTATTAATCTGGCTGCTCAGGATTGTTTTTGGGAGGAAGAGGGCGCCTTTACCGGAGAAGTCGCTCCCAAATTGCTGAAAGATGCCGGCTGCAGTCACGTCATTATTGGTCATTCCGAGCGCCGTCAGTACTTTGGCGAGACGGATGCAACCGTCAATAAAAAAACGAAAGCTGCCATGGCAGCCGGGTTAACCGCTATTGTCTGCGTCGGTGAAACACTGGAAGAGCGTGAATCGGGGCGGACATTTTCGGTCATTGAGGAGCAGATTCAAAACAGTCTGGCAGGGATTGCACCAGAAGGCGTTGCCGGATTGATAATAGCCTATGAGCCGGTCTGGGCAATCGGCACCGGAAAAACGGCCAGTGACGAGCAGGCCCAGGAAGTTCATGCGTTCATTCGGAGCCTGATCCTGAATCTTTTCGGCCAGACCGCCTCGGATGCCGTTCGCATTCTGTATGGCGGCAGTGTCAAGCCCGACAATGTCAAGGGGCTGATGGGCCAAGCAGACATCGATGGAGCGCTGGTAGGCGGTGCAAGCCTCAAGGCGGATTCGTTTGCGGCAATTGTTAATTTCGGCGTTTGAGTATATTTGAGTTTGGCTGAACCAGGCTTTTCCAATTATGCCTTTACAGTCTATCGTGTTTTGTGATACTGATTGCTCTTTAAATTTCAGTAGGGGATTTGGGATGACAATAGCTCTAACCATTTTGCATGTGATTGTAAGCCTGTTCATGATCGCTGTAGTTCTGTTGCAGTCCGGAAAAGGGGCCGAAATGGGCGCTTCTTTTGGCAGCAGCGGCAGTCAGTCGGTATTCGGGGCTGGCGGAGGAACTTCTTTTTTGAGCAAGATGACAACCGGCGCCGCAATTATTTTCATGCTGACATCGTTGACATTGGCCTATGTTTCCGGTATGCCGTCATCGTCTTCGATCATGTCCGGTAAGGGCAAGAATGTACCCGTGCAAACGGCTCCTGTTCAAACCGCACCGGCGGCAACTCCGGCAGGGCCGGCGACAGCACCAGTAGCACCAGCACAGGCTGACAAGCCTGCTACCGTACCGGTTGCTCCAGCACCGCAAAAATAGATTGATTAACGATACACCTTGTGGTAGATATTAAAACTCGATTGCCGAAGTGGTGGAACTGGTAGACACACCATCTTGAGGGGGTGGCGGGCAACAGCCCATGCGAGTTCGAGTCTCGCCTTCGGCACCATTCAGAAATAACAAGCTTCCGGTCTCTTTGAGATTTGGGAGCTTTTTTTTGCCTTTTATCTGGTTGCAGCCAGATACTGAAAAATTTTGAGCAGCTCTGCTGATGGTCCCTGGACTCTATTTGCCAGAGGCTTGATAAAAAAATGGGGACAGCTCATCAGAGAGAGCTATCCCCATTGACTTGAGAATATTGTGGTTGTTATTTGACCGTGTACCAGAATTTCGACTGGCGGATTTTCCCGTCTTTCAGCTGGAACTTGGACATGACACCATACTTGCCTTTTTTCGAGAAATCGAAATCTGCTCCAAAATGCCCTTGCATCCCTGCCAAATCTTTAGTCAGGTCACTTTTATCAGGGTTTTGCACTTTAACTTTGACCTGCCCCTCGGTCAGGGCCTTGCCGGTTTTGGTGTCTTTGAACTCGACCGCGATGTGGTGGGTCTCCTTCATCCCTTTCGGCATTTCCATTTTCATCGCCTTCATGTGTTCTTTCATGCTCATGACCTTAAAGGTTGCCTTGACGCCATCCACAACTTCCTCATGGGCAACGTCCCCTTGATGGCCGGCATGCCCTTGGTGTGATCCGCCTCCGTGGCCACTGTGGTTGGCGGCAAAAGATGCCAGAGGTGCTGCAAGTGCAAACAGTGCTGCAGTCAGTACGGCAATTTTCTTCATGTTTTTATTTCTCCTTGTCTCTGGTGTTGGTTGCTTTGATGTTGTCGTAAAAGCATCTGCCATGCCAAATATGTAACCTGCTGATACTGCTGGATATCATGGTTGTACCGTTGTGTCGTTATGGAGAATATTCAACACATCCTGAATCATATTCTACGGCAAGATCGGTCAATGTTTCATGCCCGAATAGTGAAGACGGCCTTTCTTCAGATCCCGCTTTTTCATCATCACAAAGATTACCGGTGTCATGATCAGAACATGCACAGCAGACGAGATCATGCCGCCGATCATCGGCGCCGCGATTGGTTTCATCACATCCGCACCGGTGCCGCTCGACCACATGATCGGGATCAGGCCCAGCAGGGCCACCGCCACGGTCATCAGCTTGGGTCGCAGGCGCAGCACGGCGCCCTCGAAGGTGGCGTCGTAGATGTCCTGCTCGCTGCAGGGGCCATTGATAAGCTTCTTGTCCAGCGCCTCGTGCAGATAGATGACCATCACGACTCCGGTTTCCACGGCAATGCCGTACAGGGCGATGAAGCCGACCCAGACCGCCACCGAAAGGTTATAGCCCAAGGCCGAGACCAGGTAGACCCCTCCTACCAGGGCGAAGGGCACCGAGAGCATGACCATGCTGGCCTCCAGGGCCGAATGGAAGGTGAAGTAGAGCAGGATGAAGATGACCACCATTCCCAGCGGTATCAGCACCTGCAGGCGGGCCTGGGCGCGGATTTGGTTCTCCCACTGTCCGGACCAGGCCACGTAATAACCGGGGGGCAGCTTGAGCTCTTTTTCCAGCACTTGCTTGGCTTCCGTAACGAAACCACCCATGTCACGGCCACGGACGTTGAGATAGACCAGCGAGCGCAGCAGACCTCCCTCGCTGTTGATTTCCGGCGCCCCGGTGGATATCTTCAGTTTGGTTACCAGCGAGAGCGGCACCTGGGCGCCTTCCATGCCGGCCACCAGGATGCGGCGGATGGCCGGGATGTTGTCGCGGTAATCCCGCAGGTAGCGGATTCTGATCGGGAAACGATTACGTCCCTCCACGGTGGTGGAGAGCATTTCGCCCCCCAGGGCGGTTTCGATCACGTCCTGGATATCTCCTACGTTGACCCCGTAGCGGGCAGCCGCTTCGCGGTCGATGTCGATATCGATGTAGTTGCCGCCGGTGACCCGTTCGGCCACCACGTCGGCGGCACCATTAATTGGTTTAAGGATCGCCTCGGCCTGCAACGCCAGATCCTTGAGCACATTCAGATCGGAGCCGAAGATCTTGACCCCCAGGTCGGTGCGTACTCCGGTCGAGAGCATGTTGATGCGGTTGATGATCGGCTGGGTCCAGCCGTTGCGCACACCTATCTGCTGCAGCTTGCCGTCCAGTTCGGCCACGATGTCGGCCTTCTTGACTCCCGGACGCCACTGTTGCTTGGGTTTCAGGATGATGATGCTTTCGAACATCGAGACCGGGGCCGGGTCGGTTGAGGTCTCGGCCCGCCCGACCTTGCCCAGAACATGTTCCACCTCGGGCACGCTCTTGATGATCGTATCCTGGACCTGGATCAGGCGCCTGGCCTCGGTGATCGAAACGTTGGGCAGCGTGACCGGCATGTAGAGCAGTGATCCCTCATCCAGCGGCGGCATGAACTCGCTGCCCAGTTTCATAAACATCGGCACCGCGACCAGCAGGGCGATCACGTTGAGGGCGATGGTGGTCTTTTTCCAGACCAGTACCCAGCGGATGACCGGAGAATACAGTTTGATGAAGAAGGTCGAGACCGGGTTTGAGCTCTCGGGCGGCATCTTGCCGCGCATGAAGTAGTACATCAGCACCGGCACCAGGGTGATGGCGATCAGGGCTGAGCCCATCATCGAGAAGGTCTTGGTGAAGGCCAGCGGGTGGAACATCTTGCCTTCCTGCCCCTCCAGCATAAAAACCGGCACAAAGGAAAGCACGATGATCGCCAGCGAGAAGAAAATGGCCCGGCCGACCTGTTTGGCCGAGGTGATCACGACCTCCAGCCGTTTGCCGGCCCGTTCTTCGGGCGGCATTTCGGACAGGTGGCGGTAGCAGTTCTCAACCATGATGACGCCGGCATCCACCAGCACGCCGATGGCAATGGCAATGCCCCCCAGGGACATGATGTTGGAGGATACCCCCATCAGTTTCATGGTGATGAAAGCGATCAGTACGGAAATTGGCAGGGTTAACACAATTACCAATGCACTTTGGAAGTGCAGCAGGAAGATCAGGATCACCAGTGAGACGACCACCGATTCCTCCAGCAGATTTGTTTTCAGGGTGTCGATGGCCCGCTGGATCAGGTCGGAGCGGTCATAGGAGACCATGATCTTGACACCCGGTGGCAACCCCTTCTCCAGCTCCTTGATCTTGACCTTGACCCGATCGATAACGTCCTTGGCGTTCTCGCCGTAGCGCATGACCACGATGCCGCCGACCGCTTCGCCTTCGCCGTTCATGTCCAGCATGCCGCGCCGGATGGCGCCGCCGGTCTGGACGGTGCCCAGATTTTTGACGTAGATCGGGGTGCCGCGCATGTCGGCGCCCACGACGATATTTTCCAGGTCGGCCTTGGACTGGACGTAACCGCGCCCGCGGATCAGGTATTCGGCGTCGGCCTGTTCGATCAGCTTACCCCCCACATCCTTGTTGGAGGCTTTGACCGCCTCCATAACGCTGCTGACCTTGATGTTGTAGGCAAACAGTTTGTTCGGATCCAGGTCGATCTGGTATTCCCGTACCAGGCCGCCGATGGAGGCCACCTCGGCCACCCCCGGGACAGTATTGAGCTGGTAGCGCACGAACCAGTCCTGCAGGGTACGCAGCTGTTCCAGATCATAACCCTTGCCCTCGATGGTGTACCAGAAGACATGGCCAACGCCGGTGCCGTCCGGTCCCAGGGTCGGGACCACACCGCTCGGTAGCAGCGAGGCGGCGTAGTTCAAGCGCTCCAGAACGCGGGTCCGGGCCCAGTAGATGTCGGCGCTGTCTTCGAAGATGACGTAGATCATCGAGAAGCCGAAGGCCGAGGAGGCCCGCACGGCCCGCACCTGCGGCAGACCCTGCAGGTTGGTGGCCAGCGGATAGGTAACCTGATCCTCCACCACCTGGGGTGAACGGCCGGGATAGTCGGTAAAGACGATCACCTGGTTGTCGGACAGATCCGGGATGGCATCCACCGGAGTGCGGTAGACCGACCAGCCCCCCCAGGCGATGATCAGGGCGAAGACCATCAGGACAATGACCCGGTTGCGGGCAGAATATTCGATGATTTTTTCGATCATAATGTTTTTTCATGTAGGGGCGCCCCTCTGTGGGCGCCCGCCTTTCGGTGGCGATTTTGGCAAGGGCGGCCACATGGGGCCGCCCCTACGAAATTACATCTTCATATCATCCATTTTCAATGAATCCTTCTTGGCTGGCTCCGGGGCTGGCTGCCCCTTAACCTCCGGCTTGGTTCCGCCGCCGTGCTGGCTGTGATCCTGGCCGCCGCCCCCCTTCAACTGCGATTCGGAGTCGATCAGGTAGCCGCCGGAGACCGCCACCTTGTCGCCCGCTTTGAGGCCGGACAGGATCTGGATTTTGTCATCACTGGTCTGCCCGACCCGGACATCGCGCGGTTCGAACATTCCTTGCGAGGTTTCAACCCAGACGACCTGGCGTTTGCCGCTGTCGATAACCGCAGTCACCGGCACGATAATGGCCGAACCGAGCGGTATCTTGATAACGGCGTTGACGAACATGTCCGGCTTCAGCTTCATGCCGGGGTTGGGCATCTCGACCCGGGCCTTGACGGTTCTGGTCTTGGGGTCCAGGAAGGGATAGACGAAGGCGATCCGTCCGCTGAACGGCTTGCCGGGGAAGGATTGGGAGCGGATTTCGACCTGCTGGCCGATGTGGATGTTGGGGAATTCGTTTTCGTAAATTTCCACCTCGACCCAGACCCTGGAGAGGTCGGCGATGCTGAAGAGCGGATCGCCGGTATTGACGTACTGACCCTGCTGAACCATCTTTTCGATGACGATTCCGGACTGGGGGGTGTAGATCGGCAGCCGGATGGTGGGTTTGCCGGCCTTTTCCAGTTCGGCGATCTGATGCTCCTTGACGCCGAACAGCATAAGGCGCTGTTTGGCCGATGAAACCAGGCCGTCGCCGTTTTGGGATATGGAGGGGATCGGCGAGTTTTTCAGCTGTTCGCGGCTTTTGACCGCCAGCAGATATTCCTGCTGGGTCGCCAGCAGATCGGGCGAGTAAACTTCGGCCACCGGCCGCTCCTTGCTGACATAAGCCCCGACCGTGTTGACATGCAGCTTGTCGATCCGTCCGGCGATCCAGGCGGTGACTTTGGCTTGGCGGGACTGGTCGAACTGGACGATGCCGACGGCGTTGATCTCCTTGTTGAGCGTCTGTTGCTTGACCTCCACCGTGGCCACGTTGGCCATCACCCGCTGGGTCGGTGAAAGCGAGACGTGGCCGAGCATTTCGGCCTGCTGCTTCTGTTCGGCGGTCTGGACGCTGCCGCCGGCGGAGCCATCGATCTTCTTGATCAGCTCCATCCCGCAGATCGGGCAGGTGCCGGGCTTGTCCTTGATGATGAAGGGGTGCATGGAACAGGTCCAGAGCTGCTTGCCCTGAGTTGTTTTTTCTCCCTCATGGTCGTGCCCCCTATGCTGCCAGGCATACCAGCCGCCGCCGGCCAGAGCGACAACGAGCAGAATGATCAGGGGGATGGTTATCTTCTTGTTGATTGCCATGTGTCGTCTCCGTAGGGGCAAACCTTGTGTTTGCCCAGGTTTGCCCTGGGTTGGGCGATCACGAGGATCGCCCTACCTGTTATTTTCCCGTCAATTCCATCCCCACCGCCGCCTCCAGCCGCGCCAGCTGCATCATGTACTCGGCCTGGGATTCGTACAGCTCCCGCTCGTAATTGTACAGATTCAGCCGGCCGTCCAGCAGGGTCAGGAAGTCGACCTTGTTGACCCGGTAGCTGATCACGGCCGACTCCAGGGACTGCTCGGCCTGGGGGATGATGCCGCCCTGGTAGAGTTCCACCAGCTTCCGGCGCCGCTCCAGCTGGGCCAGGCTGTCGTTGATGGTGTAGCTGATAGTATTCTTGAGTCCGTTCAGCTCTTCCACGGCCATATCGGTTTCCGAGGATGATTCGGCCAGCATCGCCCGGCGGCGCTCCTGCTGGAAGGGGAGGTTGAAGGTCACTCCCAGGGTGAACATATTGTAGCCGGGATCGTTGGCCATATCGTTCGAGACCGCCTCGCGGAACATGTACTCGAAGGAGAGGTTAAAGTCGGGATAGAATTCCTTGCGTGCCAGACGGTGGGAGGCCTGGCCTTTGTTTGCAAGGCTGATCAGGCTTTTGATCTGGGGACGATTGTCATGTGCAGTCTGGTTCAGCTGCTCGACGGAGAGCGGCACCTGCGGCAGGTTGAAATCGGCGATGGTTCCAACCGGGGTAGTTCCGGGGCGATGGAGCAGGTAGTTCAGGTTGACTTCCAGACTCCTGCGCTGCTGGCGCAGAGTAATCTGCATATCGAGCATTCTGGACTTTTCCAGCCCGGCCTTGTAGAGATCCTGCTGGACACCTTGGCCGACCGAATATTTCGATTCGGCAATCGTTACGAAGTCGCTCATGATCTTCAGGTTTTTGTCGATGATTGCCAGCGACTTGTCCACGGCCCAGAGCTGGTAGTAAGTCTCCTTGACCATGCGGGCCAGTTCCAGTTTGCGTTCCTCGTTGGACCAGCGGTAAGACTCGCCTTCGTAGTCGGCGATCTCCTGTTTGAGGGCCCGTTTGCCCCAAAAGGGAATCTGCTGGGAAATCCCGATTACCTTGGCGGTCTGGGGATCCGATCCGCCGAAAGAAAACGGTTCGCGCGCCACCAGGTTCTGCAATTTGAACATGAACATCGGGTCTTCCAGGCTTGAGGCCTGTCGGGCCTTGTTGGCAAACATCCGCCAGCGGGCCTGGGAAGATTTCAGTTCGGGATTGTTTTTAAGGGCGACATCGATCAGGGCGGGAAGCTGCTCGGCAGGACTGATCTCGTCAGCCTGGACGATGAGCGTGGGAAAAAGCAGCAGAACACACAGGGCAAGAAATGATTTCATGGCAGCCTCGGAATAGAATGGTACCGGCATTGGAACTATATCAGATAACGTGCCAAGTGCAATATTGTAATGATTTGAATGTGTTGCGAGGTTAGGCTTGTTTGTCGTGCCCTGGAGATGTGGAATAGTCTACAGCAGCGGGAGCATATTCTGCAAAAAGGGGAGGCTCTTGCAAAAGTCCTTATCACCCTTCTATACATCAGGGTGAACGGATTTTGAATCTCTTGAGTAACTGTATTTCCGTTCGTGTTGAGGTATCGAAGCATGAATGGAAATACTTTTGCAAGTAGCTCAGGGGATCACTCCTTTTCCGGCGCCACGATCTGGTACTTCTCCATGCGGTAGATCAACGTGTGCCGGGGAATGCGCAGAAAACGCGCCGCGGCGGTCTGGTTCCAGCCGTTGCGCTCCAGGGCTTGCACCACCACCTCCCGCTCCAGCTGCTCCAGTGAATAGCCCTCATCGGGCAGGTTGATCACGCCGGTCTGGCCTGCGTTCAGTCCCGCTGCGGTGCCGTTGCGGATTTTGTCCGGCAGATCGCCGTCGCTGATGGTGTCGCCGTTGCGCATGATCAGCAAACGCTCCACCAGATTCTCCAGCTCGCGCACATTGCCCGGCCAGCCGTAGGCGGTCAGACGCTCCAGGGCCGGCTGGTCGATGCGCACGTTTTCAGCGCCGTACTTGCCGCAGAAATGGCGCAGCAGCAGCGGAATGTCGTTGCGGCGCTGGCGCAGGGGCGGCAGGTGGATCGGGATCACCGCCAGGCGGTAGTAAAGGTCTTCGCGGAAGGTGCCGTCGCTGATCGCTTTTTCGATATCCAGATTGGTGGCCGCCACCACGCGCACATCCAACTTCTGCTCCTTGGTGCCGCCCACCGCTTCGATCGTACGTTCCTGCAGTGCCCGCAGCAGTTTGGGCTGCAATTCCAGCGGCAGTTCGCCGACCTCATCCAGAAAGATTGTTCCTCCTTCGGCCAGGGCAAATTTGCCGGTCTTGTCCCGGATCGCGCCGGTAAAGGCTCCCTTGACGTGGCCGAACAGCTCGCTCTCCAAAAGGTCGCGCGGGATGGCGGCGCAGTTGATCGCCACGAACGGGCCATTCTTGCGGCCGCTGTGGGTATGGATCGAACGGGCCACCAGTTCCTTGCCGGTGCCCGACTCGCCGGTGATCAGCACCGAAGCCTCGCTGTCGGCCACCTTGCGGACGATCTGAAAGACCTTCTCCATGGCCGCTGACGAGCCGACCATGGCGCCGAAATCGACTCGGTCGGCCAACTCGGATTTGAGGCGCTTGTTCTCATCCTCCAGGCCGCTCAAGCGTAGCGCCTTGGCCACGGTCAGGCGCAGTTCGTCGCGGTTGAAGGGCTTGGTGATGTAGTCGTAGGCTCCGGCCTTCATGGCCTCCACGGCGATATCGACCGTGCCGAAGGCGGTAATCACCATCACCAGCGTGTCCGGCGAGCGTTCTTTGACCGCTTTCAGAACCTGCATGCCGTCCATGCCGGGCATCTTCATGTCGGTGATCACCAGGGCCGGGTTGACCTCGTCGAACCGCTCCAGCCCCTCTTCGCCGGAAGCGGCAGTGGCCACGGCATAACCGGCCTCCTGGAGGTTGTATTCCAGAACCCGCCGCAGCGAGGTGTCGTCATCGATGATCAGGATAGTTGTTTTCATGGGTGTCCTTGCTGGTTAGATGGAACATAACAATCCCTTTTCCGGATAATGTTTCACGTTTCTGGTAGCTACCTGATATCCCCTAACAAGTGCCGTTGCTGCGATCAGGCAGTCAAGTGAAGTAAGCGTAACTCCTTTAGCGCGATACTTTCGATACAATTCCCCACCTTTACATGCAATCTCCGGAGTAATTGGTTCAACACCGCAGGCCATTATAAAATTCTGCGTCACAACCTTCTCCGCATCACGCATACCAGCTGTTAACTCATACACCGTCAACACACTTATCATAGCCTGGCCATCGCTCCACAAACCGCTCATCAGCGGTTGTGTGTAGGCAGCACCCCGCAGAAAGTCAATGGCAATATCCGTATCAATCAGAACGCCCGGCATAGTCGCGATCCCCCTCTTTTCTCAAGTCGTTCACAATGTCTACGCTTGTGTCTTCTCTTTCTTTCCAGCTGCCAAAGGATTCCATCGCCTTCTGCACTTTTCGTTGGCGGATGTGTTCCCGCAGGGCCTCAGTAATGAAGCTGCTTACGTTTTTCGACATCGTTTTTGCTTCTTGAAGGAGATCGTCGGGTAGGGTAATTGAAGTTTTTACGAGGTGCATATATCCTCCTTTTTGGTAGTGTATAAATATACTACTAAAGAGTATGCGTAATGTAAAGGATGGTTTATTTAACGACTACGTTTTTGGCCCAAGTAACAACTTCAAATTTCTGAATTTCAGCTTCGTAGGTTTCGTTGAACTGTCTTATCGTGACGCAACGATTTCAATATGAAGTGGCAATCTGTTGCGTTTCGTACCTCAACGCGACCTACTAATCTGTAATACGGGGAGTGTCCCTATATTCCTGCTAAGTACTTGAAAAAGGTGGAAGCTGAACGTATTCGCTTATTTGGCAAATGATTTTAGTTGATCAAGTAACATACTCAGATGCGATGACAGTGCGAGCATGTTTTGATCGTGTTCTTCTTTTGATAAGCCTCTCGGGTTTGATATGTTTTCTTTTATAGTGCCTAACGCTATTTCAATGGCTTGTGTTATGGCGAGAACTGATTTTCCAGATATTACTTGTGGGAGAGAATCCAAAATACCCACTGACGATTCAATCATTTTTCGCTGTGTACCTTCTACGGCATCTCTGATTTGGTTCAGTGCAGATTGAGCGAGGATTGAATCTTTTTTGGCCGATGCGGCGAACCACACTGACATTACCACTGCACCGATAGGGATGATCCAATCTTTAAGGACAGTCATAACAGCGAGGCCAAGGGAAATTTCAGGTGTCATTTTCGCATCTCCTGATTCTTGGTTTTAGTTCGGGCCTCAAGCCCGCAAAGTAACTCGGTCTTTTAATTCTTGGTATAACGGCAGTGACGCGCAGCGGCGGAGCGTAAGCGAAGCCCGTCTACCGCCGATTGTTGGGCATTTCCATTTCAGCTTCAGCCATTCTTCCCAATGGCGTTCAATATCACCATCACGAAGAATAGACAAACAAACAGAATGACAAATGCGGTAATTCGTAAGCCGCTCGGCGGCTGAGCGAGTACTTTATAATTTGAGTCATAATCATAGCTTGCCGATTCACCCTTGCTGAGGCGTCTGTGCTGATTTGCCATTGTAAAAAGATTTATAAGGGGCAACCCCAGTGCGAGGCCACTAAACCAGACTGACATATTTCGTGAAAAGTACTCGCCAAATTCCAATGGAATGCCACCAAGTCTCGTCACCTTTAATCCAAGTAACATTTTACCAGGCGTATTGCCTGCCAAGGAGTACAATGCCGCGTCAAAAATAAGTGCTATTGGCATAATAAGGATACCGAACAGAGTTTCTGAGCCAGGCTTACTAATCCAAACAGCAAAATTTGGACTAATAAGTGCCAGCACAATTGCTGATAACATACCAATCAATATAGACTCCCACCATAGATCGAACATCCGTGCAAAAAATCTAGGCCACGCCTTTGCATATGATTTTGATTCTCTTTTTGGGGAAGGCTGAGATGTGCGATTCTGTGGGGAAACTACGTCTTCGGTCGCAAAATTATTGTTTAAACTATTGGAATATGTTTGTGATTTTGTTCTGGTAGCGATTCCAGTATCAGATGTTATTGCTTCATATGCTGCTTTAATTTCTTGGATTTTAATTGATGCTTGTTTGTGTTTATCTGGATCGTGTTTATGCAGGTCTGGGTGCCATTGCTTGACCAATTCTTTACAACGCTCTCGAACTTCATCAATAGTTGCTCTGGGAGATAGTCCAAGGACTTCAAAATTTTTCTCGAATAGTGCACTGCTAAGTGCAGCTTGCGTCAAATTGTCAAAGTCCTCAATACTATTGGAACTCTTCGGTGTCTCATATGCCGGTTGCTTAATTGGCGTTTTTGATTTTAGATCCTCTTGACGTATTTCTCGTTTTTCAATTTCAGGTTTGTTTTTATCGTATCCGCAAAAACAGCTTGTGGAGCCAGCTACGTTATTGATTAATCCACATTTTGGGCATTTCCAGTCAGTTGTTGGGGCATTGCTTGATGTTCCGCTTGGGTTTTCGCCCACAAAAATCACCTTGAAGATTTTATACGGGATGTAGATCGCACCTGCAATAAACGCTGCAATGAAAATTAAAGTGAATAACGCCTCCATACAATTCTCCTTATCAGAACATTTCTTTGCTCAACTTGAGCGGTTCACGCGCGCACACGCGTGAACCGCTCATCCCCCCAAATGGAACATTTATACGCTACTTCCCACATATGACCATGGGCAGCATCTGCACTATGTCTTGGTTTCCGGCAACCTGACGGTTACGGTCGTCCCTGTGCCGATCTCACTCTCCACGGTCAAGGTTCCTCCGTGGGCCTCGATGATTTTTCTGGTGATGGCCAATCCAAGGCCGGTGCCGTCGGCTTTGGTAGTGAAGAACGGCTCGAAGATTTTTTCCAACGCGTCTGGTGTTATGCCGGCCCCGGTATCTCTGAAACGAACCTCACAGAATCCATCCTTGCTGTCGGTCGAAATGGTGACGCTCCCGCCGTCCGGCGTGGCCTGCAGCGCGTTGATGACGATGTTGAGGAAGGCCTGGCGCAGCTTTTCTCCATCGCCGGTGACGGCCAGATCGTTCTCCAGCGGCTCGAAGGTCAGCTTGATGCCGCGCTGGTGGGCATCGTTGGCGGTCAGTACGACGATCGTTTCCAGCTCCTCCCGCAGCGAGCAGCGTTGCATCTGGCCTGCTTGCGGCCGTGCCATGCGAAGGAAATCCTCAACCACATGATTGAGCCGCTCGGTTTCCTTGATCTGAATCTCGATGAACTCGTGCTTGGGGTCTCCGGGGCGGTAATCGTCGCGCAGAATCTCGGCCGTGCCGCGGATTGATCCGAGTGGATTGCGGATCTCGTGGGCCAGCACCGCCGCCATCTCACCCAGGGTGGAAAGCCGTTCCGCCCGGCGCAGCTGCTCCTCAACGGCGATGATCCGCTCCGATTGGCTCTGCAGCTTTTTATAGGATTCTTCCAGCCCCTGGGCGGTGCGCTGCAGCTCGAGGCTGCGCTCCCGTTCCCGCTGGGCCAGCAGGCCGGTGACTCCGCCGACCACGTTGTACATGACGATCTCCAGATATTTCTCCATCTCCAGGGTCAGCCCGCCGCCCCACTGGAGCAGGATATGGGGGGCGTAGACGATGCTGACCGCCAGAGAACAGGCCATGCCGCCGCGAAAGCCGAACCAGAGGCTGGCCAGGATGATCGGCAGGTAGTAGAAACGCTGAAAGATGTCATGCAGATAATGGAGGTGCAGCGGGGTGAGGTAGTGCAGCAGGCTGATGCCGAGGATGGAGAGGGCCAGCAGGCCTATGCGCGGGGCGGTTTTGTTCATGGGCCTTTTATAGCGCATCCCCCCGAAAATTGGAACTGAAAGCAGGGGGTTCATGTAGGGGCGAGTCGTTGACTCGCCCGGCCGGGAATGTCGCCAACGTCAAAAGCGGGCGACCCGGCGGGTTGCCCCTACGTTTCGCCGTGTTACACCACCATGCCGTCCTTGAGGGTGATCGTCCGGTCGGCATAACGGCCGTTGTCCGGGTTATGGGTCACCATCACCACCGTCTGGCCGGCATCGTTCAGTGTGCGGAAGAGGGCCATGACTTCGTCGCTGGTTTTGGAATCCAGGTTGCCGGTCGGCTCGTCCGCCAGCAGGATATGGGGATTGTTGACGATTGCCCGGGCGATGGCGACCCGCTCCTGTTCGCCGCCGGAAAGCTGATTGGGCAGGCGGTCGAGCTTGGCACCCAGCCCGACCTGTTCCAGGGCCTGCCGGGCGGCGCTCTTTTTGGCCGCCGTGCTGGTCTTGACGATCGCCAGCGGCAGCATGACGTTCTCGATGGCGGTCAGGTAGGAGATCAGGTGGAAGGACTGGAAGACAAACCCCAGATTCTGGGCTCGGAAATCGGCCAGTTTTTCGCCGGGCAAGTGGTACAGCTTGACCCCGGCCATTTCAACCTCGCCGGCGCTGGGATGGTTCATCCCCCCCAGCACGGACAAAAGGGTGCTTTTGCCGGAGCCGGACTGGCCCATGATCGTGATGAATTCGCCCTTTTCAATGGAGATGTCCACGCCGCGCAGCGCTTCGACGGTATCGTCGCCGCTGGTGTACTGTTTTTTCAGGTTGGTTATTTTTATCAGTGCCATAATTTCCCTTTTGTAGGGGCGGCCCCGTGTGGCCGCCCGATTAACGTCATGGTACCGGCAAAGCGGGCAACCACACGGGGTTGCCCCTACAGTGCCCGCAAGGCCTCGGTCGGGTCCATCTTGCTGGCGTGCAGGGCCGGGTAGAGACTGGCCAGCAGTCCCAGCGTCAGGGCCAGAGCGATGGAACCGAAGGCGATGCTTGTGTCCCAGGCCAGAACGGCATTTTTGCTTTCGGCCATGAAGGGCAGGGCCAGTTTGGCGCCCCCCATGCCGACGGCATAGCCCAGGAAGCCGGCCAGCAGGCTGACCAGGGCCGCTTCCAGCAGGATGATCCGCATGATGTGGCTCTTGCGGAAGCCGATGGCCCGAAAGACCCCGATTTCAGTTGTGCGCTCGTTGACGCTGCCCATCATGGTGACAAAGACGATCAGCGAGCCGATGAAAACCACCACCCCGGCCATGGCGTAGGAGAAACGCTTGAACTGATCCAGGGCTTTAAGGCGCCCCTCCACGACCTGCTGGATGGCCGACACCTTGGCATCCGGCAGCTTTTCGGCGATCTGGGTCACCATGTCGCCGATCGGGCAGCCGGAGCAGAGCGCCGCCACCTCGGCCAAGGTGATCTTACCCTCTTTGCCGAGCAGTTTCTGGGCCTTGGGCAGGGAGGCGAAAACCAGCGCATCATCCTGGGAGCCGGTCTGATCCAGTACGCCGGCCACGGTGAAGGTTTCGCCCTTGATGGTCAGGCTGTCGCCGGAAGAAACGTTCAGCACTCTGGAGGCATCCGAGCCGAGTAACAGGTCATTTTCCGCTTTGGGCTCATGGCCGAAGATCTGCCACCACTGCTTCATCTTCAACTCGCTTTCAAAGTTGACCCCCACCAGCAGCACATCGTGGCTGCCGATCTTTATGCCGCCCAGCACCTTTGGCGCAACGGCCGAGATGTTCTTGTGGTTGGTGATGGTCTTGATCCTGGCCAGATCCTCTTCCAGAATCTCGCGCTGATCGAAGGTCACCCCCCCCAGGCTGATGCCGCCGTAGTTCATGGCCAGGCCGTTGCTCTGGGGCGTGATCAGGATGTTGGCGCCGAACTCGTCCATCTTGCGTTCGATGTCGCTGGACATGGAGCGGGTCAGGGTGACCAGGGTGACGATGGTTGCAATCCCCACCATCAGGCCGATCGTCAGGAAAGCCATCTTGGCCTTGCGGCGTTTCAGGTTGTTGATTGAGATCGTGTGTAGTTTCATCAGAAGTATCTCGCTCCGCCCTTGAGGTCATTAATTGAGATAGTGACCGTGCTGCCGCTCAACTGGTGCGGCAGGTAGCCGGGGTTGCAGCCGCCGGTGGCGTTGGGGCCCAGACGGTTGACCGCGAATTTCTGGTTGCAGTTTTTGCAGTTCATCTTATCGCCCTGCTGTTCGTAGCCCTTCTTGTCGCGATAACAGGCATCGCAGGCGTCAAAAGCGGTTTTGACGCTGCCGTCGGCGGCTTTGATGGCGAAGAAGGCGATCTCCTTGCCGCCGTCCTGGAATTTATAGAAGCGGGCCTTGCCATCGGACAGCTTGGAAACCGGCAGCGATACGACTCCGCCGTTCGCTTTGACCTTTTCATACTTGCCCAGCGAGAAGGCAAACCCGGCGACTGCGCCAACCAGCAGCGCTGCCATAACAATACCTGCCACTACGATCTGTTTTGTGCGACCTGATGCCATGTTGATCTCCTTTGGTTATTGTTCGCTGTATCAGCTGTTAGTTCTGGATCCGCAGCCGCCGCCCTTGTTGCCGCAGCATCCCGATTTCTGTGCCACTTTGGCGCCGATCTGGCGGCCGGTGATTTCTTTGAACTGCTCCGGCGTCAGCACCATATGCACGCTGCTACCATAGCCGGCGCCGCTGACCTTCTCGGCCAGTGCCTCCGGCTTGACATCCTTGGTGTCATAACCGACGACCACCCAGCCGCCGTTCACGTCCACCTCGGTCACCGCAACCCCCTTCAAGGCCTCCAGGGCCGCGCTGATCTTGCTGGAACAGCTGCCGCAGGTCATGCCGCTGGTCTTCAGAACCGCCACCGAGTCGGCGGTTGCGCCGGTTCTGACGAAAAAAGCCATCACGGACAGAAGGGTAACAACGGAAACGATAATGCCGATATTCAAGGATTTGTTTTTCATGTGTGGTTTCCTCCACGGTGTGTTTGTATGGCTGGCTTCTATCAAGGAACGTGCCATGCTGGAAAAACACCGTAACGGGCTGTAACTATTGTGGATGGTCTCGTCTGTAGGTAGTGGAAGAGGATGGCGTTGTGGAATATTCTTCAGCTGCGTTGAATATTCTTCTGCAAGGCAGAGACGCTGTCGGGGATAAATAAGGTTGTCTAAAGGGTTCAAGTCGGCTTATCCTGCAAACGGCAGTTTGAATAACACAGAGCAATTGAGCAACAGAGAAATCAAGACCTTACATCAGAAACAGCATTCACAAAAAAGCGAGTCTCAAAAAAGGACTTCCGAGAAGATTTATTTTACTCCGTTGCTCGGTTGCTCTGTGTTTCAAATGTTTTTTCAAGGTTTATGTGTTTTCAGGCATTTCAGCCGTAACTATTCACACATCTCCACTGCAAGGGTTTATGACTATCCGATGATTCCGCTGCCGATTGACGACATCCTGTCACAGCTCCTTTCCGCACTCCGCAGCCATGCCAACGTCCTTCTGCACGCGCCGCCCGGCGCCGGCAAAACCACCCGGGTGCCCCTGGAGCTGCTGGAGCTGATCCCCCCGGATGCCGGACGGATCATCATGCTTGAGCCGCGCCGGATTGCGGCCGTGTCGGCTGCCCGTTGGATGGCGCGCTCTCTGGGTGAAGAGGTCGGACAAACGGTCGGTTATTCGATCCGCTTCGACAGTCGCACGTCAGCCGCCACCCGCATCGAGGTCGTGACCGAGGGGATCCTGACCCGGCGGATTCAGAACGATCCGCTGCTGGAAGGGGTGGTGCTGGTGGTCTTTGACGAGTTCCATGAGCGCAGCATCCATGCCGATCTTGGCTTGGCGCTCTGCCTGGACCTTCAGCGGCAGGTCAGAAACGATCTCAACATTCTGGTCATGTCGGCCACGCTTGAAATCGAGCCGCTGGCGGCCCTGCTGGACCATGCGCCAGTGATCAGCTCCGCAGGGCGCTCCTATCCGGTGGAGGAGATTTTTCTGGATGAGCAGGCCGCTGTCAGATTGCCGCAGCGCATGGCGATGGCCGTGTTGCGGGCCCTGAACGAAAGCGAAGGCGATATACTGGCCTTTCTGCCCGGTTCCGGCGAGATCCGCGCCTGCGCTGCCCGCTTGGCCGAGTCCGGCATCGCTGCCCGGGGAGTTGCCGTCTGCCAGCTGTACGGCGATCTGCCGTTCGATCAGCAGCAGAAGGCGATCCAGCCCGGGCCTCAACGTAAAATCGTTTTGGCCACCAGCATTGCCGAGACCAGTCTGACGATTGAAGGGGTCAGGGTCGTGATTGACTGCGGGGTGTCCCGCCGGCTGCAGTTTGATCCGTCAACCGGCATGAACCGGCTGGTGACGCTGCGCGAATCCCGGGCCTCGGCCGAACAGCGTCAGGGGCGGGCCGGAAGGGTGGCTCCCGGTGTCTGCTACCGGCTCTACAGCCGTCATACTCTGGCTGCCATGATCCCCCATACGCCGCCCGAGATACGCGAAACCGATCTGTCGCCGCTGCTGCTGGAACTGGCCGCCTGGGGAACCATGGATCCGCTGACCCTGCAATGGCTGGATGCGCCCCCGGTGGCCGCCCTGGCGGCGGCCCGCGCCCTGCTGGTTGAGCTGGACGCTCTCAACAGCGCCGGACGGATTACGCCCCGGGGGCAGGAGATGATGCGGCTGCCGCTGCACCCACGCCTGGGACGCCTGCTGCTGCGCGCCCGTGAACTGGGTTGCCTTGCGTTGGGCTGCGATCTGGCGGCGCTGCTTTCCGAGCGTGATTTTTTCAGGTCATCAGGGTCGCAGCATACCGCCCTGGCCAGTTATTCGGATGTTTCCGACCGCCTGGAAGCGCTCTGGGACTGGAGAAAGCGGGGCAGGGGGGATGACCGGCTGGACCAGGCCGCACTGAAAAATGTCGATCGGGTGGTCGGCCAGCTGGCCCGGCTTGCGGGCTGTTCGGCGGTTGGTCAGCCGGCGGCGCTTGATGACGACCTGATTTCCCGGCTGCTGCTGGCGGCCTATCCGGATCGGGTTGCCCGGCGGCGCAGTGCCAACGCCGAAGGGTATCTGCTGGCCAACGGCCGTGGAGCCGCCCTTTCTTCGCGTTGCGCGGTGCGGGGAGCCGAGTATCTGGTCGCCGTCGTGCTGGATGGCGGCAGCCAGGCCGAGGCACTGATCCATCTGGCGGCCGAAGTTTCCGAGGAGATCATCCGGGAGGAGCGGGGCGGGCATATTTTCAAGGAAACGTCCGTCAGCTGGAGCGAGCGGGATGGACGGGCGCTGGCCCGTAGAATGGAAAAGCTGGGGGCGCTGCAGCTCAGTGTGGAAACCTTTGTTCCCTCGGACCAGGAACTGGTTCCGGCCGTGGTCGCGGCGGTGCGGGCTTCCGGATTGGGGCTGTTGACCATGGGTGATGCCGTGCGTGAACTGCAGGGGCGGCTGGCGCTGGTCCGATCTGCCCTGCCGGAGCGAGAGTGGCCGGATTTCTCCGACGCTGCGCTGCTGGATGATCTGGAGGAGTGGCTGGCGCCGCATCTGGGCGGGGTGCGGAGTGTCCGCAGGTTGGCACAACTGGATCTGGCGAATCTGCTGCGGCAGCGCCTGGATTATCGCCAGCAGCGCGAACTGGATGGGCTGGCGCCCACCCATCTGACCGTGCCGAGCGGATCGCGCATCAGGCTGGATTACAGTGGGGAGGCGCCGGTGCTGGCGGTCAAACTGCAGGAACTGTTCGGGCTGAAAGACACTCCCGCCATCGCGGATGGGCGGGTCACGGTTCTGCTGCATCTGCTCTCGCCGGCCGGCCGGCCGATCCAGGTCACCCGCGACCTGAAGGGTTTCTGGGACGGAGCCTATCAGCAGGTTAAAAAAGAATTGAAGGGGCGCTATCCCAAACATCCCTGGCCGGACGATCCCTGGAGCGCCACTCCGACCCGGCGGGCAAAGTCGAGAGGGACCTGACGTTCGGTTGATCAGTGCTTTCAGTGCTCGAAATATATTTTTGAGAAAGCCTCGATTTCCCTTGTTATTTCGGCCCGTAATCTGGGGGGCTCCAGCAGTTCCGCATCAGAGCCGAATGACAGTACCCACCGTTTGATCTCATAGCCGCCCGATGTTTCCATCGTCAAAACGATACTGCCATCCGGCAATTCATCAATACTCTGCTGTTCAGCCCATTTTCTCTCTCTGATATAGCGGGCCTGGGAGGCCGGGAATTTTATTTTTACGGTTAAGGGATCATCCCAGTACAGACCGAATGCCTTGTGCAGGAGGGCTTCCGGGGCAAAGTTTGTCGGCCAGGAGAACTCCTTTTCACTCATTTCGATGGATTTGATCCTCTCAACCGCCAGAAGTCTGATGTCGCCGAAGTACGGCACCACCACGAACACATACAGCCCTCCATCACGTTCAAAGAAATGCAGCGGGTTGATGTCATAGGTTTTCTCTCTAATCTCCTCTTCAGCAAAGGTGGTGTAGGTAATGCGGCAGGTTTTCCGCCCCAGTATTGCCATGGAAAGCTCTTCAATCGTTTCGTCGTGTCCGGAGTAGTCCTTCGGAGTTTTCGGAACGGAGATGAACAGGGTGGAGTAGCGCTCCAGCACGGACTTTGCCTCTGGTGACAAGGCGTTGCTGATCTTTTCGAACGCCGAGTCAATGTCGGCACTGATGACGCTGCCCCTGAATAATCCGGCATTCATGCGTAGAGCAAACAGTGCCATCAGTTCCGGTACGGTCAGCCCGGACAGTTCGGTCAGCGGCAGGTTAAGCGTAAACCCTTGGGGGAATTTATTACGCACCTCTTTCTGCAAAACGCCCTGAACCTTATCCAACGGCCCCCCGATCAAAACCTCAAGGGTCTCCAGTATCCGATACACCGTGCGCTTTGACAGTTCCAGCTCAATGGCAAGCTCCTGGGCTGTGGCTCCGTTCGGGCGGGCAAGAAGTCTGACCGCCGTCACCAGCTGCACCATCTTCGGTCCCCAGATGTTCCGTTCTTTCTTATCCATGTCAGCTACCTCATTTCTGATCGCTTCTTGTGTCCACAACTGTCACTGCCAGACTATAGCCTGCAATCAAAGGATGAGCAATTACGGAAAGGGGGAGACAATGGAACACATACAGACAGACACAGATTTTAGGCGATTTATCAAAACAATCGGGCCATGGTTTGAGGGGATGGCAATATTCGTAGTTCATGGCGCGGTATCGGTGAACGGTTAAAAGCGGCTTTGAAACATCGAATTATGGCTGAACATATCGAGAAATTGCTCATCGAAGAGTTTTCCGACAGCGAAAGTGCTGTCAGGGCACAGGCGGTCTCCTCTCTGCAGAAAGTTGGTTCATCCAAGGCGTTGGACATCGCTCTCCAGGCACTTAACGACGAATCATCAGCGGTGCGCCTCACGGCCCTGGGTGCCCTGCATTTCAACCACACCTTCACCCCCCGCGCCATCAGAGCACTGAAAGCCTACCAACCCAAGTCGCAGGATCGTTCCGAACAAAATGTGGCAAAGGGCATGAACCGGATCAAGGGCATTCGAAAGCTGCTCGCCTGGTTGCCAATGATGTAGCTGCGATTTTTGATTGTCCACTTCTGTCACACCCCGGGTGTACTCCTTGATCAACACATTTTCAAGGAGGCGCCACCATGGCAGCAGACACCGACAAGCAGCAGAAAGACAACGGACTCAAAGACTACGGCATCATCTACATCTCCGGGGCGATCAGCGGCGGCACCGCTGAAGGCGTCTGCAAGGAGATCATCGACCTCAACATCAAGGGTGAGGTCAACCAGATCCAGATGATCATCAATTCGCCGGGCGGTTCCTGCCCGGCCGGCTTCTCCATCATCGACATCATGGAGTGGTCGCGTATCCCGATCTACACCACCGGCATCGGCATGATCGCCAGCATGGGGCTCCTGATCTTCATGACCGGCGAGAAAGGTCGCCGGGTCATCACCCCCCGCACTTCAATCCTCTCCCATCGCTTCTCCGCTTTCAACTTCGGCAATCACAGCCAGCTGATCGCCAGTCGCAAGGAAGAAGATCTGGAGCACGAGCGCATCCTCCAGCACTATCTGTCGTATTCCAACATCAAGCATAAGGACGAACTGGAAAAATACCTGCTGCGCGATGTGGATACCTGGTTGACGCCGGATGAGGCCATCCAGTTCGGGCTGGCTGATGTTGTGGAACCTGTTCGGAAACGTGGATAAGGGGGAAATCTATGCAAGCAACTATTATGCAGACCGGCCATATGACGACCAATGCGGCCCAGATTATTGCCCTGAACTCTCATCGCGACAGCACGGTTGAGATTGTGCCGTTTGCCAGCAGTAATAACCATCTGGAGGCGCTGGAGTATGAAGCAAAGCTGATGGTCGCGGCAGCCGCGTATCGTACCGGCCCTGGTGCCGACAACGATGATGGTCCGGAGCGGGAAGTACGTTTTTCCTTTCTGGCAAGCGGGACAAGCCTACAGCAGGTTCAGGGTTTGCTACAGACCACTGCGGGAGAAAACCGGCAACGGGAGGAACTCTCCCGGCAACAGGGGATACGGCTCAATTTTATCGACTTTTGCGACAAATGGGAGCTGGACAGGGTGGAGCGGCAGATCGTGATGCTGCTTCTGATGCAGTTCTCATCGCCCGGTTTCTGCTTAACCTATCAAGCCAGCAGATTGGAGCGTGGCAGCGACAATGGCATGGAGATCGGCCCGCTGCTCTCGATAATCTCCGAGAATCTCGGGCAGCAGCTTGAATACCGGCACTATTTCAATATCCGCGGCACTCTTCTCAACCGCGACATACTGTACGCGAACCATAACTGCGTTGACAGCACCGCCAGCATCCTGCGGATGTCGGTCTATCTGCATGAGCGCTACGTACGGCATATCCTGGGGGATGAGAATCAGTACCATGTCGCCTTCCGTTTCATACGACAGGAGCATTCCTCCGTCAACCTGTCACAGGTGGTACTCCCGGACAGCGTCAAGCAGGATGTGATCAGCAGCGCCGAGCACTATCTGGCCGGCCGTAAAAACGGCTGTCTTGAGCGTTTGGATGATTTTTTCGGCTATGGTACCGGCCTGACCTTCCTCTTCCATGGCCCTTCCGGAACCGGCAAGACCATGCTGGCCAAGGGGCTGGCCAATCATCTCGGCTGCCCGCTGGTATCGCTCAACCTGGAGGATATGCCGAAGATCCCTGTTTCTGATGACGACATCCTCGCCATGTTGTTCCGCGAGGCGGCTCTGCTGGGAGGAATCGTCTTCCTTGACGAGTGTGACGATATCTTCGGCCGCAGTGAAACCCGGCTGAGCCGCTCCCTGCTGCTTGAAATCGAGAAATCCCGCTGCATCACCATCATGGCCACCAATAAACCGCTGGAGCTTGACCCGGCCATGGAGCGCCGTCTGGCCATGAAGGTCAAATTTGAACTGCCGGAGACTCAACTGCGGGAGCAGATGTGGCGCGCCCTGCTGCCGCCTGAAGTAATGTTTGCACCTGATGTGGACTTGCAGGCACTGGCGGAACGCTTCCCGTTTTCCGGGGGACTGATCAAAAACAGCATCCTGATGGCTGTGACCTCGATTCCATCGGCCAGTGACGGCACCATATCATTGACACTGGAGGCCCTGGAGCACGCCGCGACACTCCAGACCGCGACTATGAACGACATGAGCCGCTTATGTGAAAAACTCCCGCCGCTGCCGTCGCTGGAAGTCGTTCCCGTAAGCCGTCAGCAGCGTGACCAGTTGCAGGGGCTTGCCAGGGGCTGGCAGTGGCTGCGCCGGGAAGAGACCGGTTTCAATCTGCTTTTCAACTGCAGCGATATCACCACCGGCATCAAGGCGGCATGCGGCCTTGCCGTTGAGATCGGCATGGATGTGCAGGCCTTCGACATCGCCAGGGTTTCATCTATGGCGGAGGATGACAAGGTGCTGGATATGGTCTCTCAGCGTCGCATCTACCCGATGGTGGCGGCATTCCTCAATAGTTCTGCCTGTCGAAACATGACTCTGTTCATTGATTACAACGGCGATGTGGCACGGCTGATCGATTCCGGCTATGACAAGGCCACCAATCTGATGTACGGCGAGATGTTCCATCAACTGCGCAACAACAAAGGGCTGTTCTGCCTTGTTACCAGAGACGTCAAGTCCGGACTGGTGCCGGTGGAGTTCCACCAGATGATCACTCTGGCCCACCCGCCGGAAGAGCTGCAGATGCGTCATTGGGAGAAAAATATCGGCTGCGGGTCGATCAGTGATGATGATCTGGTTGATTTGGTAGAACGTTATCCGATGCACCTGTCGGAGATCGGCTTCATTTCCCGGCAGGCCAAAGTCCGCGCCATAATTTCCGGGCGGGATCATACCGGCATTATCGATGTGACGGAGGTCATTTCCGGGTATAGGGGCAGTAAAAAAGCAGGAGTGCTGTTTGGGGGAAGGTCGGTTTCAGCATGAGATATGTTGAAAGACAAATCGATCCGGATATACCAAAAGTCGGTATTTACTGGGTAGTAAAGAATGGGCTGTGATATGGTTACGACAGAAGAAGCCGAGCCTTACGGAGATGCACTTCAGCATGGCGGTCATTTTGAATGGCATGAGAAGCTTGTCCCTTCAACCAGATCTGAATGGTTACTGAAAAGGCTGCCTTACGAACACTGGCCACGTGGCAGGGTGGTTTATTTTACGTTGCGCGGCGTCTACAGGGTTTACATTTCACCTCGTATTTCACAGGGGATGATCGCCGAGATAGTTTATCTGTTCGGTTTGAGGGATCAGGTGTATGAAATTGAATATGATGTTCACTACAACTGACCCAGTATCTTCTGTATGCTATTGAAGAAACGGAATTAAAACTAACGACTATGTATGGGGGAGTTTTATGAATGAACAACAGGCAGTTGAAAAAATATTCCAGAACCTTACCCTGTGGAGGAACCTGCCCAAATATCAGTTGGAGCGCCGGGCTGACATCTTCTTTTCACTGTATCTGAAAGAGATTATGGAGGCAAAACTGAGCACCGACGACAATCGTGTTGAACTGTCACCGGCCATTATTCCCGAGTTTCCGCTCCGTCATGGTAATGAAAACCACACCGTCAATGTTGACTATGTGATGTTCTCAAAATCGCTGTCTACGGTTTATCTGATCGAATTCAAAACTGATATGGGTTCGTTGCGGGATGAGCAATTCGAATACCTCTTCAAAGCCAAAAAGCATATTGAGGAAGCAGGTGGCGGATTCAAAAATATTTTGACTGATCTTCGCCAGGTATTCAAGGCAACCGGCGATAAGCAGAAATATTTTCACCTGTTCAGTTTGCTGGAACAGCTTGGTTTTATTTCAATGTCTTCCGGCATCAAAGAGAAATTATATTCCGTAAAAAAACAGGGCGTCGGCGAGCTGATTGACAAAATAGAGGTGATCAAAGACATTTCTTCGTGCGAAATCATCATGCTGCAGCCAGCAGGTTTTACCAATGAGGAAATGGCAAAGGTCAGGAACTACGATCTATCGGCCATCAGGCAGATAACCTTTGCGGATGTGGTGAATTGCCTGAACAGCCTGAAGTCACCATTCGCTGATATTTTTGCCCGCTATGTATCGGCATGGGCGCCACGGAATGACGGCGATAGGTCGTATTTCGCCGGCGCTCGCTCTCCGGAAACAATCGATGAGGAGCTCATCGCCTTGAAAAAGATGCAATAGCATTTACCTCTCCTGTGTCCAGAAATGACTCTCGCTTCTGATACGTTGGCACCATCACACAAAGTTCAGAACACAGGAGAGCAGAATCATTATGAACGAATACATCCCCTTTCTCAGTAAATCACGCTTTATCAAAGGAATGCAGTGCCATAAGGCGTTGTGGCTTCAGACTCATCGCCCGGAACTGAAGGATGAAGTCGGCGATGACAAACAAGCGGTATTTGATTTCGGACATAAGGTTGGCAGGTTGGCGCAACAGATGTTTCCTGACGGGATCGAAGTGCCGTTTGATGACGTGCCGTTGGCAGAGCAGATTGAAATGACCCGCCGCCTGATTGATTCCGGGACGGACACGATCTTTGAAGCCGCGTTTTCCTACGATAATGTATTCATAAAAGCCGACCTTCTGACAAAATCTCCTGCAGGCTGGCATCTGGGTGAGGTCAAGGCATCGACAATCGCTAAAGAAAATTACATACATGACATAGCGGTGCAGTATTATGTTGTAACCAACTCCGGCATTCGTGTCGAGAAGGCATCTCTGGTTCTGCTCACTGCCCGCTATGTCCGGAATGGGGATGTTGAGCCGGAGAATATTTTCGTCTGGATTGATGTCACCGCAGAGGTGCTTCGGCGGCAGGAGGCGATTCGCTCAGAAATAGATCTTCAGAGAACCATGCTCAAGGGAGATATGCCGAAAATTGGCATCGGTCGGCAGTGCAAAAAACCGTATGATTGTGACTTTACGGGATATTGCTGGGCTGATGTGCCGCGAACTCCGTTTTTGACTTTGTAGACAAAGACTGCCACCTAAAGCCATGCATCATAACAACACTGCCCGCCAAGTGATTTTCCTGGCGGGTAGTGTTGTAAACTATGCATTACAAGATGTTATTTGCGTTGAAACGTTGTGTTGTGCACCGTTCCCTGCTCACTGCTGATAATGCCCCGGTCAGGGTTGGCAGCCAAGTGGCGCAGGATCGAAAATACCGATTCAACCTCCTCGCTTTTACCTATCAAAGTGGCGATCTCTTCAGCATTCATTGCCCTTTGCTCCTTCCCGAGCAATGCCATGACCTCCTTCTGCAGCGCAATGACCGTTCCGGCCGCTTTTTTGCCGGCTTCGACCCCCGGCTGGTGGTAGGCGTTGATGTCCACCAGGCTGGCGTACAGTCCGACCGTGCGCTCGAAAAGCGCGATCAGGACGCCGACCGTGAAAGCGTCAACCTGCTGCACCGTGATGGTCATTGATTCGCGCCCCTTGTCATACAGCGCCTGGCGGGTGCCTTGGAAAAAGCCGAACAGGAAGTCGCCGCTGGTGATGCCCTCTTCAACCTGCATTGAATCACCCTCACGATCCTTGAGGACTTCGATAAACGTCAGGAAAAAGTTGGCCACCCCTTCGCGCAGCTGCTGCACATAGGCGTGCTGGTCGGTGGAGCCTTTGTTGCCGTAAACCGTCAGTCCCTGGTTGACAACAGCACCCTTTCGATCAAGCTCCTTGCCGATCGACTCCATGATCAGCTGCTGCAGGTAGCGTGAAAGCAGCAGCAGGCGATCCTTGTAGGGCAGCATCACCAGGTCCTTCTGGCCGCGCCCCCCTGTGGCGTGGTGCCACATCAGCGCCATCAGCGCGGCCGGGTTGCGCCTGGTTTCCGTGCCGCGGGTAATCCGGTCGCATTCTCCGGCCCCGGCCAGCAGGGCGTTGATGTCAAAACCCTGCAGGGCAGCCGGCAGCAGGCCGACCGTCGAGGTCACCGAAGTGCGCCCCCCGACCCAGTCCCACATCGGGAAACGCTCCAGCCAGCCTTCCGATCGTGCCAGTTTGTCCAGCTCGCTGTCGTGGCCAGTCACCGCCACGGCGTGCCGGGCAAACTCCAGCCCGGCCCGGCGATAGGCCGCCTGGGCTTCCAGCATGCCGTTGCGGGTCTCCTTGGTGGAGCCGCTTTTGGAGATGACGATCGCCAAGGTGCGGGAGATGTCATTCCCCAGCTCGGCAAAAACCCGGTCGATGCCGTCCGGATCGGTGTTGTCGAGGAAATGGGTTTTCAGCTTGTCATCGGATGATGAAAGCGCGTCGGCCACGAACTGCGGTCCCAGGGCCGAACCGCCGATGCCGATGATCAGCATTCTGTCGAAGGGCTGGCCGTTCTGGGTTTTGATGGCTCCGCTCTGGATCTGGCGGCTGAAGGTCGCCACCTGGTTGATGGCCGCTTCGATCTCGCAGCGCAGCTCTTTGGTGGGAGCCAAGGGAGGGTTTCGCAGCCAGTAATGTCCGACCATGCGCCCTTCGTCCGGGTTGGCGATTGACCCGTCTTCCAGTTCCTTCATTTCGTTGAAGGCTCGTTGCAGGGCCGGTTCCATGCGTTCCAGGAAGCCGTCGTCAAACTTCATGCGGCTGATATCGAGAGAAAGGCCGATTTCGGGACAGTGGCACAGCAACGATGAATAACGCTTCCACAATTCGAGCTGGTTCATAGGTGGCTCCTTGGTTGCCGGATACACAAAGGGCGGAGTTTCCTCCGCCCGTGTGTTGGTGCAATGTATGGCTTATTTTTTGACGTTGTAGAAAACGTCGTGTCCTTTGAAGAGAGCGGTGCTGTCCAGTTCATCCTCGATCCGCAGCAGCTGGTTGTATTTGGCTACCCGGTCGGTGCGGCAGAGAGAGCCGGTCTTGATCTGGCCCGAGTTGACCGCCACGGCCAGGTCGGCCAGGGTGGTGTCCTCGGTTTCGCCCGAGCGGTGCGAGATGACGGTGGTGTAACCGGCCCGCTTGGCCATTTCGATCGCCTCCAGGGTTTCGGTCAGGGTGCCGATCTGGTTGAGCTTGATCAGGATCGAGTTGGCGATTCCTTTCTGGATGCCCTCTTTCAGGATCTTGGGGTTGGTGACGAACAGGTCGTCGCCCACGATCTGGATGCGTGAACCCAGACGCTCGGTCATCAGTTTCCAGCCATCCCAGTCGTTTTCGGCCATGCCGTCCTCAATCGAGATGATCGGGTACTTGTTAACCAGGTTCTCGTAGAAATCAACCATTTCAGCCGGAGTTTTCTCCTTCTGGGCTTCATTCTCCAGGGTGTAAACACCCTTTGTCTTGTCAAACAGCTCCGAAGAAGCCACGTCCAGCGCCAGCAGCACGTCTTCGCCCGGCTTGTAACCGGCCTTGACGATCGCCTCCATGATGACTTCCAGCGCTTCTTCGTTGGATTTCAGGTTGGGGGCAAAACCGCCTTCGTCACCCACGGCGGTGTTGTAGCCCTTGGCTTTCAGAACGTTCTTCAGGGCGTGGAATATCTCGGCTCCCATGCGCAGCGCTTCGGCAAAGCACTTCGCGCCGGCCGGCATGATCATGAATTCCTGGATATCGACGTTGTTGTCGGCGTGGGCGCCGCCGTTGATGATGTTCATCATCGGCAACGGCAGTTCGCGGGCATTGGCGCCGCCGATATATTTGTACAGGGGCTGGCCGGCTTCGTCGGCGGCAGCTTTGGCAACTGCCAGCGAAACACCCAGGATGGCGTTGGCGCCCAGGTTGGTTTTGAATTCGGTGCCGTCCAGCTCGATCATTTTCATATCGATGCCGACCTGGTCGTCGGATTCCATGCCGATGATCTCTTCGGCGATCACGTTGTTGACGTTGTCAACCGCTTTAAGAACACCTTTGCCCAGGTAGCGGGCTTTATCGCCGTCGCGCAGTTCCATCGCCTCGCGCTCGCCGGTGGATGCGCCGGATGGCACCGCGGCGCGGCCGAAAGAACCCGATTCAAGGAATACTTCCACTTCCAGAGTCGGATTCCCGCGGGAATCCAGGATTTCTCTGGCATAGACATCAACGATCTCACTCATGTACTGCCCCCTTGCATGAAAATGGTGTGGTCCGGAGACGGTTTGTATCTCCGTCTGAAACACAGTCTTTGTAGCACAGTAATTGCCAAAAAGACAGCAGTAGTGGAAAAAATATTTTAATCGGGATTTGTTCCAGAAGCACTCTTCAATGCTTTCATTTCAAGCCTGAAAATGGTATGACAAAAAATGGCACACAATCCTAACCTCCTGTCAAAAAGGCTCCTTTATGCCAAGCGATGTTCTGGATAAGCTTTCGATCGACAAGGCCCGTCAGACACCTTCCCGCTCCGGACGGCGCAGCTGGCTGCGCGGCGCCGTTGCCGCCGTTGTATGTGCTGCCATTGCGCTTGCGTTGCTGTTTTTCCTGCGCGGCCGGCCGGTGGCCATTGAAACCGTCAGTGTCGTGCAGTTCTTCCCCACCCAGTCCTTCACCCTGCTGAATTCAAGCGGCTATGTCGTGGCCCAGCGCAAGGCGGCGGTCGCGTCAAAAACCACCGGGCGGCTGGAGTGGATCGGGGTCGAGGAGGGGAGCCGGGTCAGTGGTGGCCAGATTATAGCCCGGCTGGAGAACAGGGATAGTGAAGCGGTGCTGCGCCAGGCCGAAGCCGCTCTTCAAAATTCCAAGACCGTGCTGGAGCAGTCCAAAGCCGAGCTGGCGGATGCCGGTCAGTCGTTCCGCCGCCAGCAGGAACTGCTTGGCCAGGGGATCGTCTCCCAGGCCGAGTATGACGCCGCCGAAGCGCGTTTCAAACGCAGCGCGGCCCAGGCCGCCGGTGGCGAGGCGGGGATCAGGAGCGCCCAGGCCGCCCTGCAGGGGGCCCGGGTCAATCTGGACTACAGCCTGATCCGGGCGCCTTTTGATGCGGTTGTACTGACCAAAAACGCCGATGTGGGCGATATCATCACCCCGTTGGGGGCGGCGGCCAACGCCAAGGCGGCGGTGGTGACGATCGCCGATCTGGACTCGCTGCAGGTGGAGGCGGATGTGTCCGAATCCAACCTGTATCAGGTTAAAAAGGGGCAGCCCTGTGAAATCACCCTGGATGCCCTGCCGGGCAGCCGTTTCCGGGGTGTCGTCCATACGATCGTGCCGACCGCCGACCGCAGCAAGGCTTCGGTCATGGTCAAGGTCCGTTTTCTGGAGCATGACGAGCGCATCTACCCGGAAATGAGCGCCAAGGTCGCTTTTCTGGAGCGGGAAGCCGGGCCGGCTGATCAGAAGGCGCGGATTGTCGTCAATCCAGCTGCCATCGTCACGGTTGCCGGGCGCGAAGGGGTTTATCTGGTCACGGGGGAACGGGTCGTCTTCACCCCGGTTGTTCGCGGAGCAAAATTGGGGGATCTGGTGGAGGTTTCCGGGCTGAAATCGGGCGACAAGCTGGCGCTGAAACCTCTGGACAAGCTCAAGGACGGCGCCGTTGTTGCGCTGCCGGAGAAAAAATAGTCATGCCTGCCGTTCAGCACGAGGGGATCATCGTCAGCATCAATGCCGTTTCCAAGTCCTACCAGCGCGGCAGCCAGACCGTGCCGGTTCTGGAAGGGATCTCGTTCGATATCGCCCGGGGCGAGTTCCTGGCCTTGATGGGACCCTCCGGTTCCGGCAAATCCACGCTGCTGAACCTGATCGCCGGGATCGACACGGTTGACAGCGGCTCGATCATCGTCGACGGCGTCGATATCGCCTCCTTGGGCGAAGCCGACCTGGCCGGCTGGCGGTCGGCCCAGGTCGGCTTCATCTTCCAGTTCTACAATCTGATACCGGTGCTGACCGCTTTCGAGAATGTGGAGCTGCCGCTGCTCCTGACGTCGCTTTCGCGCCGTGAGCGGCGCGAGCATGTGGAAACCGCCCTGGAGGTGGTGGGGTTAAGCGACCGGATCGAGCATTACCCCTCCCAGCTTTCCGGCGGCCAGCAGCAGCGGGTGGCCATCGCCCGGGCCATTGTGACCGATCCGACCCTGCTGGTGGCCGACGAGCCGACCGGCGACCTGGACCGGGTTTCGGCCGGCGAGATCCTGGGGCTGATGACGCGGCTGAACGCCGATTTCGGCAAGACGATCATCATGGTCACCCATGATCCGCGCGCCGCCGAAAAGGCCCATATCATCCGTCATCTGGAAAAGGGCGTCCTGAGCGATGTTCCTGCTTAAGCTTCTGGCCCGCAATGCCTTCCGGCATAAACTGCGCACGCTGCTGACGATTCTGGGGATTACGGTTGCGATTCTGGCCTTCGGACTGTTGCAAACCGTGGTCAGCGCCTGGTATGCCGGCGTCAACGCCTCTTCGGCCACCCGCCTGATCACCCGCAACGCGGTCTCGCTGGTCTTTTCGCTGCCGATCTCCTACCAGGAGCGCCTCCGGCGCATCGAAGGGGTTGCCTCGGTCTCCTATGCCAACTGGTTTGGCGGAGTTTATATCAATGAGAAGAACTTCTTCCCCAATTTCGCGATCGAACCGCACAGCTATCTGGCGCTGTATCCGGAATTTGTCGTCGAGCCGGATCAAAAGCGGTCTTTTATCGCCGATCGCAAGGGGTGCCTGATCGGACGCAAGCTGGCCCAGCGCTTCGGCTGGAAAATCGGCGACAGCGTTCCGCTGAAGGGGACCATTTTTCCCGGTGACTGGGAATTCGTGGTGCGGGGCATCTACAGCGGCGCCGACAAATCCACCGATGAATCCCAGTTTTTCTTTCACTGGGATTATCTCAACGAAACCCTTAAAAAGACGATCCCCCGCCGGGCCGACCAGACCGGCATCTATCTGATCGGACTGGAAAATCCCCAGTCGGCGGCCGAAGTCTCGCTGGCGGTGGACAGTACCTTTAAAAACTCGCTGGCCGAGACCCTGACCGAGACCGAAAAGGCCTTTCAGCTCAACTTTGTGGCCATGACCGAGGCGATTGTGGTGGCGATCCGGATTGTCTCCTTTGTGGTGATCATTATTATCATGGTGGTGGTGGCCAATACGATGGCCATGACCGCCCGCGAGCGGATCGGCGAATACGCCATCTTCAAAGCCATGGGTTTCAAGAGCTACCACATCGCCGGCCTGATCTTCGGCGAGTCGCTCTTCATAACCATCTGCGGCGGAGCGCTTGGGATTCTGCTGACCTTTCCGGTGGCGCACACCTTTGGTGAGGTCATGGGGCAGTTCTTCCCGATCTTCCAGGTGGCGCGGTCAACCATCTACATGGATATGCTCTTTTGCCTGCTGGTGGGGGTGGTGGCCGGTCTGTTTCCGGCCTGGCGGGCGGTGCGGATCAATATCGCCGACGGTTTGCGCCGGGTGGGGTAGGGTGTTTCTCCATTATGGCTTATGTAGTTACAATGTTTAAAAAAAGCAGTGAAAACCACCTCACGCGGAGACGCAGAGACGCGGAGAAAGTCAAAAAAATCATAATACATCGTTCATAGAGTAAAATCAGATAATTACATGCAATAGATTGTACTCCAAAGAGGTGCAGGTACGTTTTTAGAGCTTTAGATTTTATCAGTGTTCATCCTCTATATCCTGTGGTTAACTGCCTTTTTTGAATGGTTTTGAATTTTGTGGCTCCGCGTTCTCCGCGCCTCCGCGTGAAACATTTATGTGTACTTGGTTTGTCTGTCCTGGGGAGATAGTATGAAAATCAGAATTCTGGTTGTTGATGATGAATTGAGCATGCGGGAGTTCCTTTCGATCCTGCTGGAGCGGGAGGGGTATCTGGTCGAGACCGCTGGCAGCGCCGAGGAGGCCCTGCGCCAGATGGAGACATCCCTGTTTGATCTGGTGCTTTCGGATGTGCAGATGCCTGGCCTGGGGGGCATCGAGCTTTTGTCGCGCATCAAGAAGATTTCACCCGAAACCGGGGTGCTGATGATCACCGCCTTTTCGGCCGCCGAGCAGGCGGTGGAGGCCATGAAGCTGGGGGCATACGATTATATCTCCAAGCCCTTCAAGATCGAGGAGATCAAGCAGCTGATAAAGAACGCCCTGGAAAAGCAGGGACTGAAGCGTGAAAACATCCTGCTGAAAAAGGATGTTCAGCAGCGGGACAGTTTCTGCGGCATGATCGGCAAAAGCGCCCGAATGCGCGAGCTGTTTGACATGATCCAGAAGGTTGCCAACAGCCAGAGCAGCGTGCTGATACTGGGGGAGAGTGGCACCGGCAAGGAACTGGCCGCCCGCTCGGTGCACACCTGCAGTCCCCGGAAAGCGAAAGCGTTTGTGGCGGTCAACTGCGGCGCGATACCGGAAAACCTGATCGAGAGCGAACTGTTCGGGCACAAGCGGGGCGCCTTCACCGGCGCCGTAAGCGACCATCCCGGTCTTTTCGAACAGGCCGAAGGGGGCACGCTCTTTCTGGACGAGATCGGCGAGCTGCCGCTGCTGTTGCAGACCAAACTACTGCGGGTGCTGCAGGAGCGCGAGTTCAAGCGGGTGGGCTGCTCCGTGACCCGCAAGTCGGATGTGCGTATTATTTGCGCTTCCAATCGCGACCTGGAATCCCAGGTCAAGGAGAACTCCTTCCGCGAAGACCTGTTTTACCGGGTCAACGTCGTTCAGTTGCTGATGCCGCCGCTCAGGGAACGGATCGAGGATATTCCGCTTTTGGTGGAGCACTTCTGCCGGAAATACCAGTCCGACGGGCAGGCCGCTCCGGCGACCGTCACCCCCGGCGCCCTCAAGGCGCTGATGAACCACCCCTTTCCGGGCAATATCCGTGAACTGGAAAACTGCATCGAACGCAGCCTGATCCTGGATCCCCTTGTGATTTCGGAACATAATCTTCCCAAACAGATGCTGGCCGGCAAGGCGTCCGGTCTTTCGACTGAAATTGAAATTCCCGATGAGGGGCTGCAGCTGGAACCGCTGCTGGAGGATCTGGAGAAGAAGTACCTGCTGAAGGCGCTGGAAAGAACCGGCGGCGCCAAGAAAAAGGCCGGCGAGCTGCTGGGCATGTCGTTCCGCTCTTTTCGGTATCGTTTGGCGAAGTTCGGGCTGGATAGCGGGGAAGAGTAGAGCGCTGTCAGCACTAGTTCTCTGGCAGGGGAGTTTGACGGCCGCATAGATTTATCCTCGACATTCACCTGGTCGATATGGCATACATCAAAACGATAAAAAACTTTCAGAGGCGACAATATGCAAAAAGAGCACTTTGAAATATTGCTGGAATCAGTGGACAGTAAGATCAATTTGATCCTCGAGGGATTCAGTGTTCTGAACAAAAAAATTGAGGATGAACGTGCTGATCGTAAAGAAGACAGTGCTTTGCTGAATGTAAAAATATCAGCATTGAGCAAACGTTTTGATGGTGTGGATTCGCATCTGGACGGTATTGATGCCCGTCTGGACGGTATCGATGCCCGTCTGGATGATATGACGTCTGAATTGACCGCACATCGTAACAGTACCGAGCTGCATAAAGTGCCCCGTAAACGCGAAGTCAGGAAAGCGGCGTGAACAAAGGGGAGTTGTAATCCTCCCGTCTGCAGAATAGTTTTCATAGTTGCTGATGGTGTGACAAAAATTGTTAGTGCTTGTGACGCCCTTGGGATGTTGCGGGTGTTAGAATTGTAAAAGCGGGAAGATAATTGGCTGTAATTAAATGAAATATACATTTTGGTATCTATTTTGCTCATTAGATGCAGAATCAAAACCAACCAGCATTTAAACGGCTCTCTTTGAAGAGCGCATAAAACAAAGAAAGGAGAAACACATGCTACAGAAAATCAGAAACAGAAAAGGTTTCACCCTGATCGAGCTTTTGATCGTTGTCGCGATCATCGGCATCCTGGCCGCCGTTGCAATCCCGCAGTTCTCGTCTTACCGTATCAAGGGCTTCAACTCCGCTGCAACCAGTGATATGCGCAACTTCAAGACTATTTTGGAGTCAGTTTATGCCGATCGCCAGGGGTATCCGGGCAACTTATAATTTAAAATTATCAGAAAGGAGAATTAATATCATGGCAAGACCAACAATGTTAAAATTAGCCCTCGTCATAGCCCTCACCATGGCGGCTTCATCTGCATTTGCTGCAACTGCTTTTAGAGGTGCCAACAACGACATCGGCGGCAGCTCTTTCTCCGCTTCCAACAAGGTAACGGTTGTAGCTGCAACCGACGGCACAAACTCCACTACCTATGACGGACAGAATTATTCCATCCGCGCTTATCATTCCGCTGGTGACAAGGTCATTGCTGGTAAGAGCGGCGATTCCCGGATTTATTTTGCAACGACTACACCGGGCAACGGTAGCGCCCTGTCCGGGGCTGCGACTGGTGACGATTATGCCGGTTCTGCTGGAACCTGGTCTTCAATGTAGCATCATCCTTTGCTTGGAAAAGGGTTGGCGTCAGCCAGCCCTTTTTTTTTGGTGAAAGCCCTCCGATGATCAATATTAAACCTCCTTTTCAGATCATGTTATTGGTTGCTGCCGTTTTTGCGGTTTTCTATCCCTCCCTGTTTTCCGAAGTCTGTCTGGTTGATGATTATGGCGCCATAATGTCAACATTGAACGATGATAAACTATCGTTTGGAACTATATTATTTCCCCGCAGCCTGGAGGGAGGCTATTATCGGCCACTTATCGGATTCAGCTATTGGTTTGACCGGCAAGCGTGGTTCCTTGATGAACATCTGATGCATTTTGAAAATGTTGTTGCCCATCTGTGTAATGCATTGCTCGTGTATTTTATCTGTCGGAAGGCTGATGGCTTATATCGGGGAAAGTACAACACCTGGATTCCACTTTTTGCAGCTCTTTTGTTTGCTTTACATCCGATTGTAACAGAATCAGTCAATTGGATTTCGGGCCGAACGGATATCATGATGGGTAATTTTGTGTTTCTTAGCGTTTTAGGCCTGCTTCATTTCAGGGAAACCGGAAAACGTTGGTTGCTTGTTTTTGCGCTGGTCAGTGCAGGGATTGCGCTGTTGGCCAAGGAGGCCGCTTTCGGTTTTCTGATCGGAATACCGCTTCTGTTATGGTTTCCGATTGGTTGTAAACTGGGTCATATACCTGGTCGCTTCAACGTGATCCGTTTTCTGGTCTATTACTCCCTTGCGGTTATAACCGCCATCTTTATCGGTTCCTATTGGGTCGTTCTTCTAGTGTGTGCCGGTTATAGTGCTCATTTACTGCTGATCGAATATACAAATGACGACTCTTTATTTCAAACACTAACCATACGGCGAGTTCAGTGGTTTGCAATTTCAATTGCAGTCACCGCTCTCCTGTTTGTCGCGTTGCGCAAGTTGGCGTTTACCTCCAGTGTTGCCAAGATCGGGCAGACCGTAACACTCATGTTTGCGGATACAAGTTATACCATCTCATTGTTTGTTGGTGCGGCCGGTTTTTATGTAAAGAAGTTTTTCTTGCCTTTGCCGCTTAATTTTTTCATTACCGAAATAGACCCGTTGTATGATTTTATGGGTATTGCTATCTTGTTGCTCTGCATGCATTTGGTGGTTGTCCGCTCTTTGCCGTCCGCTATGTGTGTCGTGGGCTTTCTTCTGATGGCTCCGGCATTGCCTTTTGCTTTCGGTACAATTGCGTGGAATGCTTATGCGGAGCGCTATATATACCTGTCCAGCGCCTTCTGGGTTATCGCCATTCTACTTTTTGCCGGTCGACTTGTAGAACGCCATGAACGAATAAATACAGCTGTTATTGGCATGATGGGAGCGCTGTGTTTTCTGGCGGCTGTAGCCAGTTACAATAGAAATATTGTCTGGCAAACCAATGTTGCTTTGATGCGTGATACGGTGGCACAGTCACCGAAAAAACGAAAATTGCGCGACATATATATCCATGCGCTGGTCAATGCCAGACTTTTGAATGAAGCGGAGAAAGAATACCGCTATGCGTTACAGCATTTTCCCACTCATGACGACAAGGCCGACCTGATGGTTGGTAGGTTGATGGTTAAGGAGGGTCGGTATAACGATGCTCTTGAGTTGTATCAAAAGGCGTTGATACGTACCAAATTTAGCTCAGAACCGCTTTTGGCATCTGTGGTGCGCCTTTTGCGAGAAATGAGGCAGTCAGGTAGGGTAGCCAACGCTGAACGCTTGCGCTTGTCAGGATTGGAGCAGGAATACGCGGCCCGGTTGTACTCCATGACCCGTAATCCTTCCCTCCTGATAGAGGGAGGCACTGCCGCCATGCGGGCTGGATCGTTTTCGGCGGCCTATACGTCTTTTGACACGGCATTGCGTTACATGTTGCCAACTGATCATCAGCGCCGGACGGCTGAAAGATTGAAGAGTGAAGCAAGGAATCAACTGAATGAGCAATAAACCTCTCAATGATGAGTACATCGAGCGTGAGTTCAAGGACATTAATCTGTTAGCCGAACGCGGTGAACTTGTGAAGGCCCGGAAACGTTGCGAAGCCCTGTTTCGTATGTATCCTGAAAACCCGCGAGTCATGCATGGGATGGGACTTCTCCGCTATCGTACCGGTGATCTTGAGGACGGTGAAACCCTGATTCGTACCGCAATCGAGAATAATCCCGGTTTTGTCGAGGCGTACCAAAATCTGGGTCGTATATTCTATTATTCATTGCGTCTGGATGAAGCCGAGGAACAGTATCGCAAGGCCAATGAATTGATGCCTGACGACTGCAAGACATTGTCATCATTGGCATTGGTACTGATTCATAAAGGACGAGGTCGAGAGGCTCTCGCTCTTTGTGACAAGGTGTTGGAGATTGATCCTTGTTATGCCCAAGTTTATGGGCATTACGGCAATGTGATGATGCAGTACGGCAGACCCTATGAAGGGATCGCTTACATAAGAAAAGCTCTGTCGCTCAAAAAAAACAACAATCTGCATTCAAGTCTTCTGTTTGCTCTGAATCTATTGCCTGACTCAACCCAAAAAGACATCTTCGAAGAATCGCTGGTTTGGGGGCGAAGATTTACGTCACGCTTTTTTAGCCGGTCACGTGGGCACTTTAACTATCCGGATCCGGATAGGAAACTTCGTATCGGCTATGTTTCCGGCGATTTTAGAACACATCCGGTTGGGTATCATCTCAGGCCGGTGCTGGCGGCACATGATAAAAGCAAGGTAGACGTTTTTTTGTATAACGCGTTTCCAAACTGTGACGCCATTACCGAAGAATTTGCCGGTTATGCCGATTGTTACCGTGATATTTCTCTCAAGCCGGATGAGAAGGTTGAATCTATCATTCGAGAGGATGGCATTGACATCCTGATTGATCTTGCGGGCCATACCGCCTTCAACCGTCTGATGCTTTTCGCCCGGCGACCGGCACCGATCCAGGTTTCCTGGATCGGCTACTTTAATACAACCGGCATGGAGGCCATGGATTATTTCCTGAGCGATTTGATCACGACACCACCCGAAGATGATGCCTGCTTTGTCGAAAAGGTGATCAGGTTGCCGGACATCCGTTTCTGCTACGAGCCTCAATCGTATGCGCCCGAGGTGGCCCCGTTGCCGTCAGTGCGCAATCAGTTTGTTACCTTTGGCTCCTTCAACGCAATCCACAAAATGTTGCCTGACGTGGTTTCCCTCTGGTCGCGGGTACTGTTGGCGGTTCCCGGCTCCCGTCTTCTGTTGAAATCAAAGTCATTCAAGGATGAGCAGGTTGTTGATGATTTTAGTGACAGATTTGCGAACCACGGCATCACCAGAGACCGTATTGAGCTGCGTTTGCCGTCTCCCCATGCCGAGATGCTGGCCGAATACGGGGACATGGATATTTCGCTGGATACCTTTCCCTACAATGGCGGAGCAACGACCTGTGAATCTCTCTGGATGGGAGTCCCGGTGGTAACCCTTGCTGGCAGAACTCCCATCGGCCGGCAGACCAAGGCATATCTGCAGACAATAGGACATCCCGAGTGGGTGGCCCAGACACCGGATGAATTTGTTGAAATTGCCCAGCGCCTTGCTGCCGATTCGAAAACACTAGCCCTGATTCGATCAAGACTGCGCCTGGAAATGTCCGAATCACCGGTGTGTGACGGAAAACGTTTTGCATATAATCTTGAGGCCACCTTTCGGCAGATGTGGAAGGTATGGTGTACCGACTTAACGAAACACCAGCAGCTCACCAAGCATTCAACGAGGCAATTTTCCACGGAAGAACTCTGTGATATTGGTTTCAATTATCTAAAGGATAACGAATGTACGCGGGCGGTAGAAGTCTTCAAACGTGTTTTAAATCGAGACTCCAGGCATATCCGCGGACTGAATGGAAAGGGAAGGGCATTGGAAGTACAGGGGCACTACACCCTGGCATTACGCTCTTTCAGGCGCGCATTGAAACTTAATGGAAGTAATATTGATACAAATCTTAACCTTGGATGTTTTTATCTGGATCGGCGCAAATATCACAAGGCATATGCCAGTTTGCGCCGTGTTGTAGAGTTGCAGGCGGACCATGTTGAGGCCCTTCTCAATCTGGGGATTGTGTGTAAATTGATGGGGCGTTCCGAAGAAGCTTGTCAATCATTTGAAAAGGCCTTGGAAATCAAGCCCGACCATAGTCTGGCGCAAAGACAGATTGCTCTTATCTTAAGCCGTTCTGGTGACGTTCAGGGAGCCTTGCAACGCATCCGGGATGTCCTCTGTAAAATACCGGATGATCTTGAAAGCTTATACACCTATGTTCACTTGCTCTCGTACGCAGACAACACCAAACAGTCTGATTTATTTGATGTCAGTACAAAAATTGGTAACTTGCTGGTCAGTCTCAATGCTGCCGCCAGTACGTTCGAATTCAAAACTGATCCTAGGAAAGAACGTTTACGGATAGGATTTGTTTCTGCCGACTATGTACATCATCCAGTCGGTATGCTGCTGGTAGCGTTTTTTAGGGAGTACAATCCCGAGCATTTGTCGCTTTATTGCTATAATAATGGTAAGCAAAATGATTATTTGTCGTCATGGTACCGATCAGTATCTTCAGGTTGGCATGACATCTATGATCTTGACGACGATAAGACCGCCGAGTTGATTCAAAAAGATGAAATAGATATTCTTGTTGATCTTTCCGGGTATACAGACAAACATCGACTAGCGGTGTTTGCGCGCCGTCCCGCTCCGGCTCTGGTGGCGTGGCTTGGTTATTGGCATACGACCGGGCTTCCTTTTATGGATTATATAATCGCAGACGAGGACTTCATCCGTCCCGAGGATGAGCAATGGTTCAGCGAAAAGGTTGTCCGGTTGCCCCATAACCGTTTTTGCTATGTTCCTCCCGTTCCGCATCCGGAAGTTGTCGAATCACCTTTTGTTGAAAACGGCCATATAACCTTTGGTTGTTTCAATAATCCCGTTAAAATTTCAGACCATGTAATCCAACTGTGGGCTCAAATTATGAAAGCCGTCCCCAGGTCGCGCTTGATCCTGAAGTTCAAAACGTTCAATGACAGAGCCGTGCGGCACCGTTTCAGTGAAAAATTCAGATATTATGGCATTTCACCGCGCAGAGTGGAATTCAGGGCTGAATCGAATCTGTACCTTATGATGGCGGAATTGGGTGATGTGGATATTTGTCTGGAACCATTTCCTTTTTGCGGGGGCATGACAAGCCTGCATTCTCTCTGGATGGGGGTGCCGATGGTAACTCTGGATGGTGAGATGCCGGTCAGCCGTCAATCGCGGTCTTTTCTGAAGTTGGTCGGACTTTCCGATTTGATTGCTGTAAATTATAACGAATATCTGGATAGTGCCGTCAAGTTGGCCAATGATCCCGATCGATTGATTGAATTACGCGAATCTTTGCGGGAGCGTATGCTTACCTCGCCATTGTGTGACACCAAACAGTACGCAGCGTCGCTGGAGTCTCTATTTTTCAGAATATGGAAAGAAAAAGCTGAAATGTACGCACGGCAAAATGAAAACCAAATAAATTTTACGGAGTGAAAATGGAATTGGAAGGATTGAAACTTGACATCGCCTGCGGCAAAAACAAGAAGCCGGGCTTTATCGGTGTCGATATCTGGGATGGTGCGGACATTGTTGCCAATCTGGAAAAATTCCCCTGGCCTTTCGAGGATAACAGTGTCGACGCTATCTTCTGTTCTCACTACATTGAACACACCCCTGATCTGATCTCTTTTGCCAACGAACTGCATCGGATTCTCAAGGTCGGGGCAAAAGCGGAAATTATCGCACCCTACTACTCCAGTATCAGGGCTTGGCAGGATCCGACACACCTGCGGGCGATATCTGAAAATACATTTTTGTACTTTAACAAGGGGTGGCGCGAAATTAACAGGCTGGATCATTACCCGATTGTGTCCGATTTTGATTTTGAATACAGTTATATTATTGATCCGGCTTGGCGGGGAAAAAACGATGATGAGCTAAAATTTGCAATAAAACACTATATCAACGTTGTCAGCGATATCCACACTATCCTGACAAAGCGAAAGTTGCCTGAATACGATCTGGAATGGGATATGCGTCAGGCTAATGAACTCTGGGAAGCTGGAAACCATGAGGCTGCCGTCAAAGTCTGCTATGCCATTATAGAGCGTGGCGCCGGAAACCTAGAAACTTATTTGATGCTTGGCGAGTATACCTGCCAAAACGGTGATGCCGGCAACGCCGTCGCTTATTTCCGCCAAGCCCTGCTCTTTGATGAAGAATCTCTGCAGGCTCATGTCGGTTTGATCAGGGCTCTTACAAAAAACGGGCAAAGATCCGAAGCTGAATCTCATCTGGAAAACATCAAAATCAAAGATCCTGAACTTGCCGGATTGATAGTTGAGCTTGTTAATGAAGGTTCGGTATAGGCCACGGCTGAACTCAATGCAAAGCAGGTTTGTATCCGCATTATTGACTAAGGAAACGGAGGGCGGGTTTGAACAGAATTATACTGATAACGTTAAAAGGCATTTTCCGTGACCGTATCTTTCAGGGCATCATGGCGCTGTCGGTTCTTTTTCTCTTCATCCCATCGGCTGCATCACTTTCCATGCGTCAGGTAGTGGAGCTTTCCACGACGCTGTCGCTGTCGCTGATTTCGTTCATCATGCTTCTGCTGGCGGTGTTTCTGGGGGCAACTTCGATCTGGAAGGATATTGAGCGCCGTTATACCTTCAGTGTTCTGAGTCTTCCGATCAGTCGCTCCACCTATCTGCTCGGCCGTTTTTTGGGTATCGCAATCTTTATGCTGATCACCGCCCTCTTTCTCGGTAGTATCGCGATGATTTCGATCAAGGTTGCTTCATTGATCTACCCGCCTGCCCGCCCGTTGCTCTGGTCAGCTATCGTTGCCGCAATCTTTTTTGACGCTCTCAAATATATTGTCGTAGTAGCTGTAGCGATGATGCTTGCCACGGTCAGCACCTCCTTTTTTCTTCCAATCTTCGGTTCTGTAAGTACTTATCTGGTTGGTACCATAACGCAACAGGTTTATGACTATCTACAGACCCCATCCGCCCAGAAAGCAGTATCTGCTGCCGTCAGGAATGTTGCGCAATTACTGTATTATCTGGTACCAAACCTAAACAGCTTCGACCTTAAGGTAAATGCGATTTATGCCATTCCGCTTAATCCGTCAGGGTTATTTCTGACGGTTATTTATTTTGTCGTTTACATTGGGATCTTGCTTGCGGTAAGTGCCATCCTCTTTGGCCGGAGAGAAATGAAATGAGTACGCTTCAACGACCTTTGCTTGTCCTGCTGATTTGCATGATTTGCTATGGGCTGACACTTGGGCCATTTACCGCATACATGAAGCGTAAACCGGTTGAAGAGAAGCTAGGATATGTGCCGAGTGTGAATTTGTTTCGATACATTAGTGCGGATCATAAGGAGTTCGTTGGAGCTACGTTGCTGATGAAAGTTTTGATGTATTTTGGCGGTTTGATGGACAAGCAGGATAGTAAAGCTGTTACTGAAGTGCCGGACTATCGCGGAATGTCTAACATCATTCATACTGCTTTGAAGCTTGATCCCTACAATGTTGACGGCTACTATTTTGCCCAGTCGTTCCTCGTATGGGAAGTCAAACAGTACGATATTGCCAATAAACTCCTTGACTATGGTATGAAGTACCGTACATGGGATTGGTATCTGCCCGTTTTTGCCGGTTTCAATCATGCGTATTTTCTTAAAGATTATATAAAAGCTGCTGATTATTACAAACGTGCCGGAGAACTGAAAGGTGATGCGTTATATTTCAGTCTGGCCGGTCGCTATATGCAGGAATCCGGGCAGACCGAACTGGCGATTGCATATTTGAGCGCCATGGAAAAGGGTGAAAGGAATCCGGCCGTCAAAAAAAACTACCAGATCCGTCTGGCGGCTTTCCAGGAGGTGCGCCGGATTGAACAGGCCCGGGATCGTTACCTTTCGTCGGGCGGCACGTTGCCGGTTCTGCTTGAGACCCTCGTCCGTTCCGGTCTGCTGGTGCCTGCCCCGCTTGATCCCTACGGAGGGCAGTTTTATCTGGGGGAAAACGGCAAAGTCGCAACCACCAGTAAGTTCGCCTTTGCCGGAGCGAAAAAGGAAGATGAGAAAAAAGTGGAAAATGCGCGGTGAACACAATTGTTGTTGACGACCTTTATGGCATCATTATACGATTGCACAGTGATGTCATTATTTGCTGCTGGGGCTTGCGATGAAACAACTGCTTATAGACACAAATGTGTATGTTGCTTTTAAACGAAATGTGCCCAAAGTTATTGAAATGTTGAGGCAAGCAGAATGCATTGCAATAAATACCGTGGTGATGGGGGAGTTGCTTGCCGGATTTAAAGGTGGTATCCGAGAAACCGCAAACCGCAAGGAACTTGATCAGTTTCTTGATTCACCCCGTGTCGATCTGCTTGTGCTTGACGAGTCAAGCGCTGATTTCTTTGCTTTAGTGTTCAATAATCTTAAACAGATTGGAAAACCGATTCCCACCAATGACATCTGGATTGCAGCTTCCGCAATGCAATACGGGCGTACCCTGGCGACTCTGGACAGTCATTTTTCATACATTGCAGGGCTTTCTCTATACCCGGCACTGGAAAGGATACAGCCATGACAACCATGACATTACGCGGCATTGATGAGACTCTGGCTCAAGCTCTGAAAGAGTTGGCTCGTAATCAGGGTGTCAGTCTTAATACATTGGCTCTGCGTCTGATTCGCGAAGCTACAGGTGTTGACAAACGGAAAAGAACTCTGGTGCATCACGATCTTGATGCTCTTGCCGGTACTTGGAGTGAAGGTGATGAGTTGTCATTCCTGGCTGCTACACGTTCACTTGAGGCTATTGATGAAGATTTGTGGAAGTGAGCGTCGAATCCGTTTTTTAACGAATCTTACTTTGAAATTACTGGAGTTGTGATGTATGAACGCCATTGAAATAGCAGGGCTTTGCAAGCAGTTCAAGGGTAAGCGCATGGCCAAGGTGGATGCTCTGAAGGGGCTGGACCTGCAGATTGAGGCCGGTGAAGTCTTCGGTTTTCTGGGTCCCAACGGGGCCGGCAAGAGCACCACCATCAAGCTGGTCATGGGACTTCTGCAGCCGACCTCCGGCTCGGCCAGTATCATGGGCATACAATCAACTGAGACCGGGGCACGCCGGTCAGTCGGTTATCTGCCTGAAAATCCGGCCTTCTACGATTATTTGAGCGCCGAAGAGTACATCGCCTTTGTCGGTTCCCAGTTCAGGATGGAGGCGGCACTCTTGAAGCGCCGCAGCGAGGACGTGCTAAAGCGTCTGGAGCTGTGGGAGGCCCGCAAACGGCCGATGCGCAGCTACAGCAAGGGCATGGTGCAGCGCGTTGGATTGGCCCAGACTCTGGTCCACGATCCGGCCGTCTATATCCTGGATGAGCCGATGAGCGGGCTGGACCCGATCGGGCGGGCGCTGGTCAAAGATATCATTCTGGACCTGAAGAAACGCGGTAAGTGCGTATTCTTCAGCACCCATATCACCGATGATGTGGAGAAGGTCTGCGACCGGGTGGGGGTGATCGTCAAGGGGAGTCTGGTGGCGGTGGACCGGGTCGAGAATATCATGAGAAGCGGAGTGGAGGGGTATCTGGTGCATCTGCGGCTGCCGGAGACTGAAAACCGCTCGTTCGCAGGTTTGGAGCCGCTGCGGCGGGTCGGTTCGACGTCCGAATTCTATGTGTCCTGCGGTTCGTTCAATGCTTTTATGGGCCAGGTCAACGCCTCCGGAGTCGAAGTGCTGCTGGTGGAAACCAAGCGCCGCGATCTGGAGGATTTTTTCCTGTCGCTGGTCAATCAGGCGTAGGGGCGACAAATTCACCCCGGCAAAAATCATTCTAACGGCCGTTGGGATAACACAGAGCAACGGAGCAACAGAGAAATAAATCAGGTAGATTCAGAACAAGATTCACCAAACAGGAAAATCTCAAACAAGCCTTTTCAATAAGATTATTCTTTGTTTTTTACTCCGTTGCTCTGTTGCTCTGTGTTTCAACTGTTTACCTGTATTATTCCTTCCCTTCATATCGTGGAAAGAGTGCCTCAACCTTGGTAATCACCGTTCCCGCCTTCAAGCCGCCCCACACCAGACCGTCTTTGGTAACCTCATCGCTATACCCCAGAGAGTGCAGTGCCTTGGCGGCCGTTGACGGCAGGAAGGCAGTCAGCAGGCAGTGGGTGATGCGCTGGGATTCCAGCAGGGTGTGCATGACCGTGGCCAGTCGCCCGCGGTTGGCCGGATCCTTGGCCAGTGTCCAGGGGGCCGAGTCGTCGATGTATTTGTTGCCGGCCGAAATCACGTCCCAGATGGCCTGCAGCGCCTTGCTGAAGGCCAGCTCATCGATGAATTTATCGACGATCCCGATCATCTCCTCGGTCTTGATCTTCAGGGCTTGATCGATCTCCTGCAGTTCAGCCGTTTCCGGCAGGATGCCGTCAAAGTATTTGACCGCCATGGCGGTGGAGCGCGACAGCAGATTGCCGATGTCATTGGCCAGGTCGGAGTTCATGCGCTGGATCAGGGCGGTGTGGGAGAAGTCGCCATCCAGGCCGAAGGGCACTTCCCGCAGCAGGAAGTAGCGCACCACATCCACACCGTATTTGTCGATCAGCATGTTCGGTTCGACCACGTTCTGCAGACTCTTGCTCATTTTCTGCCCTTCCACGGTCCACCAGCCGTGGGCAAAGACCTTTTCGGGCAACGGCAGGCCGGCCGCCATCAGGAAGGTCGGCCAGTAGACGGCGTGAAAACGCAGGATGTCCTTGCCGATCAGATGCACGTCCACCGGCCAGTAGCGGCCGTAATTGCCGGACTGGTCCGGATAGCCCAGGGCGGTGATGTAGTTGGTCAGGGCGTCGAACCAGACGTATATGATGTGGCGGTCGTTGCCCGGTACCGGAATGCCCCAGCTGAAGGTCGTGCGGGAAACCGACAGGTCGCGCAGACCTTCCTTGACAAAGGAGATGATCTCGTTGCGTTTGCTTTTGGGCTGGATAAAGTCCGGGTTGGCATCGATATGGGCCAGCAACTGATTCTGATATTTGCTCATGCGGAAGAAGTAAGACTCTTCCTTCAGTTTTTCCACCGGCCGGTTACAGTCCGGACAGCGCCCCTCGATCAGCTGAGTTTCGGTCCAGAAGGTTTCGCAGGGGGTGCAGTACCAGTCCTCATACTCTCCCAGATAAATGTCCCCTTTAGCCAGAATGCTGCTGAATATTTCGCTGACACCCTTTTTGTGTCGTTCCTGAGTTGTGCGGATAAAGTCGTTGTGCGAGATGCCCAGCCGCTCCCAAAGCGCCTGGTAACGCTTGACAACCCGATCGGCCAGTTCCAGCGGAGTTTCTCCGGCGGTGATGGCGGCCTTTTCAACTTTCTGGCCATGCTCGTCGCTGCCGGTCAGGAAATAAACGTCGTAGCCCATCAGGCGTTTATAGCGGGCCAGCACGTCGGCGGCGACCGTGGTATAGGCGTGGCCGATGTGCGGAACATCGTTGACGTAATAAATCGGTGTCGTAACGTAAAACGTTTCTTTCATATCAGGCTCCTGGGGATGCTGGCGTTGTACCGCCTTCCGGTGCGCCGCCCTGCGGTTTGCGATTGCCATGTTTGCGGGAACGATGTTTTTTGCGCGGCTGGCCGGTTTTAGACGGGTCGGTTTGCTGCGCGGTTGCAGCCGACACAGTGGCGGCTGGCGGAGAAACCGGTGGCGTATCGTTTTCAACAGAAACCGCCTGGATAACCGACTGCAGTGACGATTTTTCCGGTTTGCGGCGTTGTTCCGAGCGCCGTTCGCGGGGTTTTGGCTGCGGACGGGTTTGCGGCGCTGCTGCGGCGCGCTGGAGCGGCGTTTGAGCTTCCTGCGCCGGGGGCGGGGCGGCGCCTTCGCCCAGAATCTCGTCGCGCTTGATTACAACCAGTTTGTTGTCGTCAAGTTTGAGCGTGATGGTGCCGGTCAGGATGTTGACCTTGTCCACCACCCCGCTGTTGTTGGCGATCCGCACCCGTTTTCCGGATTTGGGGTAGTTCTTGCGCAGGCAGCAGTAGGTGTCGTATTCGTAATCCAGGCAGCAGAGCAGGCGCCCGCACTGGCCCGAAATCTTGTTGGGGTTGAGCGCCAGGTTCTGCTCTTTGGCCATTTTGACCGACACCGGCTGAAAATCGCGCAGGAAAGAACAGCAGCACAGTTCGCGGCCGCAGATGCCGATGCCGCCGATCATTTTTGCTTCGTCGCGCACCCCGATCTGGCGCATCTCGATGCGGGTGTGGAAGGTGTGGGCCAGATCCTTGACCAGGTCGCGGAAGTCCACCCGGCCATCGGCGGTGAAGAAGAAAACCGCCTTACTGCAGTCGAACTGATATTCGACCCGCACGAGCTTCATCGGCATGTTGCGCTCGATGATGCGGTTGACGCAGAAGGCGAAGGATTCCTTTTCCTTGCGGGCTATCCGCTCGAGCGTCGCCATATCATCGGCGGTGGCCTTGCGCTTGATCGTCAGCAGACTTTCGGACGCTGCGGCATCCCGCTCGCGGGGCGGTTTGACAACCTGGCCGATCCCCAGGCCCCGCTCGGTTTCCACGACAACATGGTCTCCCTGGGCAAGTTCGAGGGAGCCGGAATCAAAATCGTACATTTTGCCGGCTTTGGCGAACTGAATAGTTACAATCTGTGACAAAAATACCTCCTCAACCGGCCGGGCCGGGACTGCAATGTTAATCTAAAACGGCTGTTTGCCACAGAGGTCACAGAGAACACAGAGAACACAGAGAAAAGATTCAAAAATATTTGTTTAGTTTTACCCTTTGGTGAAATCAAAAATTTTCCTGTCTGTTCAATTTTACTCTGTGCCCTCTGTGTCCTCTGTGGCCAAATGTATTTTCGTTTTAATGTTTAGCATGCTTACGCCGCTGCGATATCCATGAACAGGTGATCCAGCGCCAGCTTGGGATTGGCGTTGCGCTGGACCGCACGTCGGGTTTCGCAGATTGCCTCCAGCAGTTCCAGGGTGCGCGGCAGCGGGGTGCGCCCGGCAATTGCTTCGATGGCCGGGCGGACAGTGCGGTTGACGATTTCGGCGCTGCCGGCCGCCAAGTGGAGCGCATCCCGGTAAAATGAAATCAGCAGGTCCAGCAGCTCCAGGGTTTCATCGCGGTTGCCGGACAGCGCTTCGGCCGCGTCAAAAACGGTTGCGATGCGCTTGATGTTCATCTGTCCCAGACGGGCGAGAACGGCTTCACGCTTTTCCGCCAGCGCTTCGTTGTCCAGTTCGATCGCCCGCTGCATGCTGCCGCCGGACATGGGGGCCAGCAGGCTGGCGGTTCCGGCGGATATGCCGCTTCGTTCCAGCAGCGTCATGACGTGTTCCGGCGGCAGCGGCGCGAAGCGGATCAGCTGGCAGCGCGAACGGATGGTCGGCAGCAGCATGCCCGCATTTTCGGTCAGCAGGATCATCAGGGCGTCGCCGGGGGGCTCTTCCAGTGTTTTCAGCAGTGAGTTGGCGGCGTTGACGCTCATCCGTTCGGCCGGTTCGATGATGCAGGCCTTGCGGGGCGCTTCGTAGGGGCGCAGCGACAGGACCCGCTGCAGCTCCCGCAGCTGATCGATGCTGATGTCCCGTTTGTCCGGCAGGGGCGCGATCAGGGTGATGTCGGGATGGCTGCCGCCGGCCACCTTGCGGCAGGAGGGGCAGACTCCGCAGGCGTCATCGGCGGCTGATGTGCAGAACAGGGCCTGGATCAGGGCCAGGGCCGTCTTTTTGCGGCCGCAGCCGGGAACTCCCTCAAACAGGTAGGAGTGGGCGGTTTTGCCGGTGCGCAGCGAGCGCCGCAACACCTCCACGATCCTCTCATGCCCAAGGATATCAGCAAGCGGCATGCAGCCCCTCCGGGATCCGCGCCAGAACCGCTGACTGGATGGCTGCGGCGATGTCCGCGACCGTTCCGGCGCCATCAATCATGGCAAAGCGTTCCGGCTCACTCTCCGCCAGGCTGCGGTAGCCGGCCCGCACACGCTGGTGAAAGGCCAGCGCCTCCAGCTCGAAACGCTCTTCGCGGGGGCCGCTGCAGGCTTCGATCCTGCTGCGGGCCCGCTCCAGGCCGAGCGCCGGATCGCAATCGATCAGAATCGTCAAATCGGGGAAGACCCCCTGGCAAGCCCGGCGGTTGAGGTCGTCGATGGTCGAACGATCCAGGCCGCGCCCAAAACTCTGGTAGGCGACCGTCGCATCGCAGAAGCGGTCGCAGAGCACAACCCCGCCGTCAGCCAGGGCCGGAGCGATAACATCGTTGACGTGCTGGGCGCGGGCCGCGGCATACAGCATCAGTTCGGTCATGGGGGTCATGGCCCGGTTTTCGGCATCCAGCAGGATGGCGCGGATCTGGTCGGCGATCGGGCAGCCTCCCGGCTCGCGGGTCAGGGTCGCGGAGAAGCCGCTTTCCGTCAGCAGTTCCGCCAGCAGCCTGATCTGGGTGGTTTTTCCGCACCCCTCCACCCCTTCGAATGTAATAAAATAGCCCACCGGTGCCACCCACATACATTTCACTGATCTTCGCAAATTTGAATCAGGAATTATAGGCAAGCGACCCTGATTTATCAACCAAATTCCACTGTACGACTTTCGATTGCCAAAAACCGGCCGTATGGCTATAGTCTCGGCCTGGAGAAACGAACGGTGGACTCGAAACTGCAACAACTTGAACAACTTCTGGGGCACTCCTTCGCCGATCGGGCGCTGCTGCTGCAGGCCTTGACCCATCCCTCCTTTCTGCACGAATCCGGTCAGCCCGGAAACGGCGATTACCAGCGGCTGGAATTCCTGGGCGATTCTATCCTGGGGATGCTGCTGGCCGAACAGCTCTTCCGTCATTACCCGGACTGGGATGAAGGTGCTTTGTCACAGTTCCGCTCGCGTCTGGCGGGTCAGGATGCCCTGGCCGACCGGGCCCGCACGTTGAATCTGGGGGATTTTATCCTGCTGGGGCGGGGCGAGCGGCAGTCGGCCGGACGGGCCAAGGATTCGATTCTGGCGGATGTGCTGGAGGCGCTGCTGGCGGCGGTTTATCTGGATGCCGGCCTGGACGCGGCCCGCGCCCTGGTGGTGCGGCTCTTTTCCGGACTGGTTGCTGCGCCCCAGGACGTGAAGCTCGGGCGGGATTTCAAAAGCCAGCTGCAGGAGCTGTTTTCAGCGTGCGGCGCCTGTTCGCCGGAATACAAGCTGCTGGAGGAATCCGGCCCGCCCCATGATCGCCTGTATCACTTTCAGGTTCTGCTGGAAGGGCGCCCGGTCGGCCAGGGGCAAGGCAAGTCCAAAAAGCTGGCCCAGCAGGCTGCCGCCGCCCAGGCGCTGGAGAATGTCCGCATCGTCGAGGGACGGATCGGGTGAGACCGGTCACGGTTCCTTTTTTTATAAGCCATCAAGGCTGCCCGCACACCTGTGTTTTCTGCGACCAGCGCACGATTTCCGGATCGGCCGGCCGTCTGCCGGGCGCGGACGAGCTGCTTTCCAAAATTGCCGTTTGGCGTGCCAGCAGCGGCGGGCGGGACATGGAAGTTGCTTTTTTCGGCGGCAGTTTCGCCGCGCTTCCTGAAGAGACGCAGGCCAGGCTGCTGGAACCGCTGCAGCCGTTGCTGAAGTCCGGTGAGCTGGCCGGGGTCCGGCTTTCAACCCGGCCGGACTCCATTGATGCCCGGCGGGTTGCCTGGCTCAAAGAGAACGGTGTGCGGACGATCGAGCTGGGAATTCAGTCTCTGGATGATGAGGTGCTGACGGCCTCCGGGCGCGGGCATAGCGCTGACCAGTCCGAGGCGGCCATGGCGTGCATCAAACGGCATGGCCTGCGGCTCGGGGCCCAGCTGATGCCGGGATTGCCGGGGGATACGCCGCAGGCTTCGCTGACTTCGCTGGAGCGGGTCATCGCCGCCGGGGCCGACTTTATCCGCATTTATCCGGCGCTTGTCCTGCGCGGAACCGAACTGGCCCGACGTTACGCCGCCGGCGATTACCTCCCCCTGGACCTAAAAGGCGGGATTGCTCTCTGCAAGCTGCTGCTGCTTCGCGCGCTACAGGCCGATCTGCCGGTGATCCGGATCGGTCTGCAGGCCGACCAGGGGCTGAATGCCGACACCGTACTGGCCGGCTGCTGGCATGCCGCCCTGGGGCAACTGGTGCGTTCAGGGCTGTGCCGCGATCTGATCGGTCGCCATGTATACCCGGGCGAAGAGGTTATTATCCGCTGCCATCCTTCCCGGCTGTCGGACGTGCTGGGACAGAAAAAATGTCATCTGAACGAGCTTGCCGAACGGGGCATCCGGGCGCGGGTTCTTCCGGATGCCGCGCTTGAAATAAACGAGATTGCCATCCTGAAAAATACTGAACGCTTCAACTATAATCTGCTGAACGATCTTCACTATTCCATTGACGAGGTGTACTAGATGCGTAAAGAATCCCTGAAATTTCTCGAAAAACTGCTTCATGCTCCCAGCCCTTCCGGCTATGAACAGCCGGCCCAGCGCGTCTTTCGCGACTATGTCGCCCCCTTCTGCGACGAGCTGACCACCGATGTGATGGGTAATGTTTTCGGCCGCATCAGCGGCAAGGGCAAGGATCTGCCCAGGGTCATGATTGTCGGCCACACCGACGAAATCGGCCTGCAGGTCAAGTATATCGATGACAAGGGCTTTCTGTACTTCGCGGCCGTGGGGGGGGTGGACGCCCACCTGACGCCCGGCAAGCGGGTCAATGTCCATGCCGTTGCCGGCCCGCTAGCGGGGGTGATCGGCAAAAAGCCGATCCATCTGATGGACACCAAGGACCGCGAGACGGTCGTCAAGCTGGAGTCGCAGTACATCGATATCGGCGCGGCTGACAAAAAAGCGGCCCAGAAACTGGTGCGGGTCGGGGACGCCGTCACCTTTGAAAGCTCATTCACCCGCCTGCAGGGGGATCGGGTCGCTTCGCGCGGTTTTGACGACAAGGCCGGCTGTTTCGTGGTGGCCGAGGTGCTGCGCCTGGTGGCGGCTTCCGGCAAAAAAATGCCCCTTGATCTGTACGGCGTTTCCTCGGTTCAGGAAGAGATCGGCCTGCGGGGCGGCACCACCAGCTGCTACACGATCAACCCGGATGTGGGCATCTGCGTCGAGGTGGATTTTGCCACCGATCAGCCGGATGTGGAGAAAAAGCATAACGGCGAGGTTGCGCTGGGCAAGGGGCCGATCCTGGCCCGCGGCGCCAACATCAACCCGCACCTGTTCGAGCTGCTGCAGACGGCCGCCGATAAGGAGAAAATCTCCATTCAGCATACTGCCACCCCCCGGGCCACCGGCACCGACGCCAACGTCATGCAGATCTCGCGGGGCGGGGTGGCGACGGCCCTGGTCAAAATACCGCTGCGCTATATGCACACACCGGTGGAAACGATCTCGCTGGGCGATCTGGAGGGGGCAGCCCGGCTGATTGTAGCCGCGCTGGAGAGCATTGTTTCCCGCGAGGAATTCGTGCCGAAATAGCTCTGCCTGAAAAGAACAGCCGGGGGATAGTGTATACCCCCTTTTGCCTTGACTTGACCGGTGCGCTGTACTAACTTCTGTAAAATTTTCATCCGCAAGGAGCCCACTATGCCCTACGATAAGATGATCGAAGGCCTGACCTTTGACGATGTCCTGCTCGTTCCTGCCCACTCCCTGATTCTGCCCCGTGACGCCAATCTCACCACGCACATCTCCCGCAACATAGCGCTCAATATACCGCTGGTCAGCGCCGCCATGGATACGGTCACCGAGGCCCGCACCGCCATCTGCATGGCGCGCGAGGGGGGGCTGGGGATCATTCACAAAAACTTCTCCATCGAGGATCAGGCCCATGAGGTCGACAAGGTCAAGAAAAGCGAATCGGGCATGATCGTCGACCCGATCACCATGCGCCCCAACCAGAAGATCCGCGAGGCGCTGGACATGATGTCGCGCTACCGCATCTCGGGCGTGCCGATCACCAAGCCGGACGGCAAGCTGGTCGGCATCCTGACCAACCGCGACCTGCGTTTTGAGACCGATTTTGATCTGCCGATCTCGGCCCGCATGACCAAGCGCAACCTGGTGACCGTGCCGGTCGGCACGACCCTGGAGCAGGCCAAGGAACTGCTCAAACATACCCGGGTCGAAAAACTGCTGGTGGTGGACAATGACCGTTACCTGAAGGGGCTGATCACGATCAAGGATATCGAGAAGGTCAAAAAGTATCCCTTTGCCTGCAAGGACAGTCTGGGACGTCTGCGGGCCGGGGCCGCGGTCGGTCCGACGCCCGAAATGGAAGCCCGCATGGATGCCTTGATCAAAGCCGGCGTGGATGTGATTGTGATCGACACTGCCCACGGTCATTCCCAGGGTGTGCTGGACGCGGTGCAGCGGGCCAAGTCAACCTTCCCGGGCTGCGAGATCATCGCCGGCAACATCGCCACGGCCGAAGCGGCCGAAGCACTGATCAAGGCCGGCGCCGACGGCATCAAGGTCGGCATCGGACCCGGTTCGATCTGCACGACCCGCGTGGTGGCCGGTGTGGGCGTGCCGCAGATCACAGCCATCCGCGAATGTTCCCGCGTGGCCCACAAACACGGCATACCGGTGATCGCCGACGGCGGCATCAAGTATTCCGGCGATCTGCCCAAGGCGGTGGCCGCCGGGGCCGACAGCATCATGATCGGCTCGCTGTTTGCCGGCACGGAGGAGTCGCCCGGCGATACGGTCCTGTATCAGGGGCGCACCTACAAGAGCTACCGCGGCATGGGCTCGATCGGGGCCATGAAGGACGGCAGCAAGGATCGCTACTTCCAGTCCGATGTGGGCGAGGACGTCAAGCTGGTTCCGGAGGGGATCGAGGGAATGGTGCCGCTGCGCGGGCCGCTTTCGGCCAACATCCACCAGCTGATGGGGGGACTGCGCTCCGGTATGGGCTACACCGGCTGCGCCACCATCAAGGAAATGCAGGAAAAGTGCCGCTTTATCCGCATCACCGGCGCTGGCCTGAAGGAGTCTCATGTCCATGACGTCACCATCACCAAGGAAGCTCCCAACTATCGGGTCGGTAATCAATAATGGCCACTGATATCCACCAGCAGAAGATCCTGATCCTGGATTTCGGTTCCCAGTACACCCAGTTGATCGCCCGCCGGGTGCGCGAGGCGCATGTTTACTGCGAACTGCATCCCTTTGACATGCCGCTGGACGAAATCCGGCGCTTTGCCCCCCGGGGCATCATCCTGTCGGGTGGCCCCAAGTCGGTGTATGAAGAAGGTGCGCCGGCGGTGGCCGAAGAGCTGTTCGAGCTGGGGGTGCCGGTGCTGGGGATCTGCTACGGCATGCAGCTGATGAGCCGCCACTTCGGCGGCGAGGTCGTTCCGGCCGGCAAACGGGAGTTCGGGCACGCTGATCTGCTGGCGGCCGGGCAGCCGGGGCCGCTTTTTGACAACTTCTTCATTGAGGGAAAAAGCCCGGTCTGGATGAGCCACGGCGACCACGTTGCCCGCGTCCCGGATGGTTTCCAGGTCGTGGCGGCCACGGCCAATGCGCCGGTCTGCGCCATTCAGAACTTGAGCCGCAACCTGTATGGCGTGCAGTTCCATCCGGAAGTCAACCATACACCGCGCGGCGAGCAGCTGATCGACAGCTTTGTGCGGTCGATCTGCGGCTGCAGCGGCCAGTGGACCCCCGGCCGGATCATCGATGACGCCGTGGAGCGCATCCGCAGCCAGGTCGGCAGCGACCGGGTGGTTCTCGGCCTTTCGGGCGGGGTCGACTCCTCGGTGGCCGCCGCCCTGATCCACCGCGCCATCGGCGACCAGCTGACCTGCGTTTTTGTGGACAACGGCCTGCTGCGTCTGGGGGAGGGGGACCAGGTTATGGCCACCTTCGCCGAGAACCTGGGGGTCAAGGTCATCCGGGTCGATGCGGAGGAACGTTTTCTGTCGGCTTTGAGTGGTGCAAGCGACCCGGAGAAAAAACGCAAGATCATCGGCGGGCTGTTCGTCGAGATCTTCGATGAAGAGTCGAATAAGATCCAGGATGCCAACTGGCTGGCCCAGGGCACCATCTATCCCGATGTGATCGAATCGGCCGGAGCCAAGACCGGCAAGGCCCACAATATCAAGAGTCATCACAATGTGGGCGGTTTGCCGGACTACATGAAACTCAAACTGCTGGAGCCGCTGCGCGAACTGTTCAAGGACGAGGTGCGGGCCATTGGTGAAGAGTTGGGGCTGCCGCGCCAGATGGTCTGGCGCCATCCTTTCCCCGGGCCGGGACTGGGGGTGCGCATCCTGGGCGAAGTCAAAAAGGAGTATGCCGATATCCTGCGCCGGGCCGATGCCATCTACATCGAGGAGCTGTATTCCTCCGGCCATTATGACAAGATCAGCCAGGCCTTTGCGGTCTTTCTGCCGGTCAAGAGCGTGGGGGTCATGGGGGACGGGCGCACCTACGAATACGTGGTGGCGCTGCGGGCCGTGGAAACCAAAGACTTCATGACCGCCGGCTGGTATCCGATGCCCTACGAGGATCTGGCGCGCATCAGCGGCCGGATCATCAACGAGGTCAAGGGGATCAATCGGGTGGTGTACGATATCTCCAGCAAGCCGCCGGCCACCATTGAATGGGAATAGCCTGATAGCCGATTGCAAAAGCCCCCTTTTGCGATAAGCTGTCAGCGTGGCTGACTGTCACCCTTTACATCTATCAGAACTTGACCGGGAGGACTACTCATGCAGCGGCTGATCGTTTTGGTGACGCTGGCGGTGCTGTTGGCCGCAAGCGCTGCCGGAGCCAAAACCCTGATCCTGGAAGGCGGACTCAACAGCCGGATCGCCATGCGCCAGGCTATGGAGTTCACCGTTGACCGGGGCGAGGTGGAGTCCTTCACCTTCCGCTTCGCCCTGCCGGCCGATTTCAAAAGCCGCAGCGTATCCCAGTCCGTAGCCGCCCTGCAGGCCGCCATCACTCCCCAGCCCTCCAGCTCGGAGATCGAAGAGGACAAGTTCGGTAACCGTTTTCAGAAAGTCGTCTGGAACAACCTCACAAGCACCATCCGCATCAATCTCAACTATACCGCCCAGATCAGCTCCGAACTGTCGGCCATGGAGAGCCGCACTCCCTTTCCGATCGGCTCCATATCCGATGCCGACGCGCTGTACCTGCAGTCGACCGGGATGGTGCAATCCGACGATGCCCGCATCAGCGAGCTGGCCCGCCGCCTGACCGCCGGCGCAAAAAACGAGTATGAAGCGGTTTCGGCCATCACCAACCACGTCAGTGATTTTGTCAAATATACCTTTAACCCGCCCCAGTACGACGCCCTGTATACCCTGGAAACCAGAAGCGGCAACTGCCAGAACTTTGCCCACCTCAATATCGCCCTGCTGCGCAGCGTCGGCATTCCGGCCCGCATCGTGGGGGGGATAACTCTGAAAGATTCCTGGAAGGTGCCGATCGACAGCAAAAACACGATTGTCCAGAGCATGGGGCAGGGGGGGCATGCCTGGATCGAGATCTTTTTTTCCGACCTGGGTTGGCTGCCCTATGATCCGCAGCAGTCGCGCCAATTCACCTCCTCGCGCCATATCAAACAGTCCCACGGTCTGGATTCCCGCGATATCAACGACACCTGGCGCGGCGTTCCCTACCTGCCGCGCTATTCCGAGCTGATCGAAGGATCCTTCCTGGCCGACACGGTCAAGCTGGCCGTCAAAAGCACCGGCAAGGATCCGCGCTCCTATATCATCAGCAATCTGGTGGCCTCGAAAATCGCCGCTTCAGCGCCGGTTGTGGCTGTGCCCGTACCCGGCGTTGCCAAAGAAAAACCGGACCGCGAACGGAGCGCGCGGGAAAAGGCGGAGCGCGAGAAGCTGGAACGGGCCGAGCGGGAGCGGGTCAAAAAGGAACAGGCCGAACGACAGCGGCTTGAGAAGGAACGCCTCAAGCAGGAACAGGCCGAACGACAGCGGCGCGAGCAGGAACGCCTCAAGCAGGAGCGGGCCGAGCAGCAGCGCCTGGAGCAGGAACGGCTGCGGCTGGCGCGGGCCGAGCAGGAGCGGTTGAAAGCGGAGCGGGCCGAGCAGCAGCGCCTGGAGCAGGAACGGCTGCGGCTGGAGCGGGCCGAGCAGGAGCGTCTGAAGGCGGAGCGACTGGCCGCCCTGAAAGCCGAGCAGGAGCGGCGGGCCCAGGAGCAGAGCGAGAAGGATCGCCTGGCCAGGGAACGGCAGGAAGCCGAACGGGTTGCCCGGCTGAAGGCCGAGCAGGAGCAAAAAGCCCGCCAGGATGCGGAAAACAAGCGCCTGGCCTTTGAAAAGGCCGAGGCCGAGCGGATCGCCAGCCTGAAAGCAGAGCAGGAGAGGGTCCAGCGTCTGGAGGCCGAAAACAAGCGGCTCGCCAGGGAAAGAGCCGAGGCGGAGCGCCTAGCCTTTGAAAAAGCCGAGCAGGAGCGCAAAGCTCGTCAGGAAGCTGAAGAAAAGCGGATCGCGCTGGAAAAAGCCGAAGCGGAGCGTGTCGCCAGGCTGAAGGCCGAGCAGGAGCAGCAGGCCCGTCAGGAAGCCGAGAAGAAGAGACTGGCGCTGGAAAAAGCCGAGGCCGAGCGGATCGCCGGGCTGAAGAAGGAGCCGCCGCCGATTCAAAAACCGCCGGCGCCTCCCCGCGGGTCGGCGGTGGTTTTCGGCAACATGGAGTTTCCCAATCTGGTGGACAGCTACAGCGTGCAGGGCAATGTGGGCACGCGCATCCTGGACAAGGAAACCTCCGAATATGTCACCTCCCAGTACATCTTTGCCCAGGCTTTCAACCTGAAAAACAGTCTGGAGTTGGACACGGTTTCACTGGCCATGCGTAAATTCGGCGGCGACGGCAATGTGTATGTCGATCTGGTGCGGGATGACAATGGCCGCCCCAATATTCTGGATGGCGTCCGCTCACAGATGGTGCCGCTGGAAGGCATCTCCCGCAAGCCCGGTTATTACTGGGTTGACTTCGCTTTTGCCAATGATGCCCAAAGCCGCCTGAAGCCGGGCAAATACTGGATCGTGCTGCGCACCTCCGGAGAGGCGATCATGAACTGGTTCTACATCCCCGGCAAACCCTACAGCGACAGCGACGACACCCGCTCGACCGCCAAGGGTTTCCAGTGGGAAGATATCCGCACTTACGACTTTGTCTTTAAGGTTTCCGGCAAGGCGCTGTAATACACTTAAAAATCAGGAGGGGATCACCTTGGCTGCTATTTCATTCGAAGAAATCATGTTTACGATCATGTCGGCTACCCAGGACACATTCAAGAGCTATATGAATATTGACCTGCTGGCCGGCAAGGTTGAAAAGAAAGTTGAGCCGGTGGATTCTGATGTGACCGGCATCGTCGGAATCGCCGGCGACCGGGTCGGCTACATCATCATCGCCACTGACCGCGCCAGTGCCCAGCGGGTGGCCAAGGAACTGCTGATGGTGGATGAAGCCGATGAAGAGTGCATTCGGGATGCCATGGGGGAACTGGCCAACAACATCGCCGGGGTTTTCAAGACCAAGTATCACGAGCAGTACGGCAGCGTTGCTCTGGGATTGCCGCTGGTGATTTCCGGCCAGTTGAGGACCGTCAGCGAGCAGCCCGAAAGCGCTGAATCCAGCATCAACGTGCAGTGCAAAGGGGTGACGATCCCCTTTAAAACCGTTGACGGCACCATCTCCATCACGGTCATGGTGTATATGTAGTGCTTTCCTCCGCTGAAGATCCTGATAATTGCGCTCTGGATGATCTGTTGGATCGTTATGGCCTGCTGCTGCGTGAAGTGGATACCTGGTTTGGGGAGTGCCTTTCCCGCTATCCCCGTCAGATCGCCTGCCACAAGGGGTGTTCAGCCTGCTGCCGCGGGTTATTTGACATCACCCTGCTGGATGCCCTGCATCTCAAACGCGGCTTTGACCGGCTTGACCAGCCCCTGCGGAACCGGATCATCTCCGCCGCCAATCAGCGCCTCCAATCACTGTCGGCTGTTATTCCCGCCTTTGCCGAACCCTGGCTGCTGAACACCATTCCCGAGGAACAGTGGGGCGAGCTGATGCCGGAAGACGATCAGACCCCCTGTCTGCTGCTGTCGGAGGATGGCCAATGCCTGGTTTACGACCAGCGCCCCATGACCTGCCGCCTGAACGGCATCCCCCTGATCGATACTTCCGGCGAAGAGCTGTTCGACGATTGGTGTACGCTTAATTTTGTCAGCAATAATCCGCGCCGCCTGGCGGGATTGCGCTTCGCTTTCAATCAGCTCTTTGCCCAGGAGCTGCTCCTGTTCCACGAGCTGACCCGCCGGCTGACCGGCCGGGCGATCAGCGAGGCCGATCTGTTCATACCGGCGGCGGTTGTGCTGGATCTGGAGAAGATAGTGGCGGTGGTCAGGAACTTTGAGGGCGCAGGCGAAGGGAAAAGGTAGGGGCGACCCGGCGGGTCGCCCCCGTTGCCGACAACAGACAACGTTAATGCTTCTTGCTGAAATCCTTGAACGAGCCTTTGGGAGGGGCGGGTAGCGGCTTGGGGGGCGCGGTGTTGGCCCAGATCATTTTCGAGAGGCTCTTTTCAATCGGCGACATGATGATTGCCAGCAGAAAAATGAAGAAAAACGCCACTGAAAATATCATCAGCATACCGACCGAGGCGAGAATTGCTTCCAATATGACCGGCATGACAGCCTCCTGCTGACCAGTTGTAGTTTGTTACGGTTCAAGTATACACGATGATTAAAAAAATGAAAGCGGTGATTCTTCCGCCGGCAGAACGCCCGCGTCAAAAAAAGAGGTGCATTTTTTTTGAAATTTGGGGTATTGTCGGAAAGTTAATTAGCGCCGTTTTGAGGCAGTACAATTTCACATCCGCCGGGAGAGACCATTGGCAACCACCGAAAGAAGTTTTGTTGAAAACGTCTGGGATTTTTTCTGTTCACTCAAGCTGACCCTCTTTTTACTGATTTCACTGGCTTTGACATCGATTATTGGCACGGTCCTGCCCCAGGGGCAGCTGCCCCCCGAATATGTGGCCCAGATCAGTCCTGCCAAGCTGCAGATCTACACCAAGCTTGGTTTCTTCGATATGTACCACTCCTGGTGGTTCATCACCCTGTTGTACGTCTTCAGCCTCAACCTGATCTGCTGTTCGATCAAGCGCCTGCCGCATGTGTTCAAATTCGTCAGCGAACCGACCCTGATCCTGGGCGAATCGCTCCGCAATTCCTTTTCCCTCAAGCAGGAGATCAAGATCTCCGGTTCGGTTGAAAGTGGCCGTGACAATTTGAGCACTTTCCTCGGCCAGGAATTCGGCGCTCCGGTTGTCAGCGAGCAGAACGGCGAATACCACCTGTTCGCCCAGAAAAGCGCCTGGTCGCGTCTGGGTGTTTATGTGGTTCACTTGAGCATCCTGGTGATCTTCATCGGTGCCATCATCGGTTCGCTGGCCGGCTACAAGGCCTATGTCTCGATCGTAGAGGGGACCAGCGTCAATACGGTCGAAGCCCGCAACGGCGGTCAGATCCCGCTCGGTTTCGAGGTGCTGTGCGAGAAATTCAGCGTGGATTATTATCCGACCGGAGCGCCCAAGGAGTTCCGTAGCATCCTGACGATCCTGGAAAACGGACAGCCGGTTCCCGGATATTCCCAGGTCAAGGTCATCGTCAACCATCCCCTGACCTACAAGGGCATCACCTTTTATCAATCCAGCTATGGACAGGCCAGCGAGGGGAGTGAGCATTACATCACCGTCACCCCGCGCAGCGGCGGCACTCCCGAAAAGCTGGCCGTTCAGGAGGGGGCCGCAGTTACCCTGAAGGACGGCACCCAGTTCAGACTGCTGGAAGCCACCCAGGAAGTGCGCCAGTTCGCGCCCGGCTTCTCCGGTCCGGCCGCCCGGGTCGAAGTCACCTCCAAGGGCGCCGCTCCCCAGACCTTTATCGTCTTCAAGGATTTCCCCGATATGAACGCCCAGCGCGGTGACGCGCTGATCTTCGGCTATGAAGGCACCAACGCCCGCATGTACACCGGTCTGCAGGTCGCCAAGGATCCGGGGGTCTGGGTGGTCTGGCTGGGATGCGCCCTGATGGTGGTCGGCCTCTTTATCGCTTTTTTCATGTCACATAAACGCGTCTGGATCGTCGTTTCCAAGGGGCACGCCCGCATCTATGGCAACGCCAGCAAGAACCAGGCTGCTTTTGAGATCCAGTTCGACGCCATCACCGAGAAGTTCAAACAGTTGAAAATCTAGCGGAGGCTACCCGATAATGACCAGTTCCATGTTTTTTAACGTCACAACCTTTGTGTATCTGATCTCCATGCTCGCCTTCTTCGCCTTTCTGGCCAGCAAAAATAAAACCATCGGTCTGGTCGGCAGTCTGATCGCCTACGCCGGCCTGGCGATCCATACCGTGGCCATCGGCCTGCGCTGGAAAGAATCCTACGACCTGGGGGTCGGTCACGCCCCCATGTCCAACCTGTACGAGTCGGTCGTCTTCTTTTCCTGGACGATCGTGCTGCTGTTCACCTACATCGATCTGAAATACAAATACCGCATCATCGGCGCTTTCGTGCTCCCCTTTGCGCTTCTGGGCATGGCCTGGGCCCAGCTGGGGATGAACACCGGCATCGAACCGCTGGTGCCGGCCCTGCAGAGCAACTGGCTGCTGTACCACGTCATCACCTGCTTCCTGGGTTACGCCGCCTTTGCGGTGGCCTGCGGCATATCGATCATGTACCTGATCAAGGCCGCACTGGAAAAAGAACAGTCTTCAGCCCAGGCTGGCGGACTGATGGCCCTGTTCCCCCCCCTGAAGGTGCTGGATGATCTCAACTACCGCGCCATCATGATCGGCTTTCCGCTGCTGACGCTGGGCATCATCACCGGGGCGGCCTGGGCCAACTACGCCTGGGGCACCTACTGGAGCTGGGACCCCAAGGAAACCTGGTCGCTGATCGTCTGGTTCGTCTACGCCGCCTTCCTGCACGCCCGCTTCACCCGGGGCTGGGTCGGCAAACGGGCCGCCTGGCTGTCGGTGATCGGCTTTGCGGCCACGATCTTCTGCTATCTGGGGGTCAACCTGTTTCTGTCCGGCCTGCACAGCTATGGCGGCGGCGGAAACTAAAGGCCAGGGGCCTGGCATGAACGCTCCAATGGGGAAAATAATCAGCCTTTGTACGGCGCTCCTGCTCGGAGCTGCCGGAGTGGCTTTTGTTTCCTGGGAGCGTCCGGCCCAGGCCGCCGGGGAGATGAACTGCGGCTGCCATCCCCAGAAGGTCAGCGGCCCCTATGTCCATCAACCGGTCAAGGCGTTCGAGTGCGAATCCTGCCACAAAGCCACCGACCAGCGCCATCCCAAGGTCAAAAAGGGCGCGTTTACCCTGACCGACAACGGCAAGGCCGGTTTGTGCAACGAATGCCACGAGCGCAAGGACAATAAAAAGTTTGTCCACGGCCCGGTCGGCTCCGGGGATTGCCTGGAGTGCCACGACATCCACCAGAGCAACAACAAATTTCAGCTGAAAGAGCCGGGCAGCGCGCTCTGTTTCAGCTGCCACGAAAAAGCCAAGTTCGATCGCAAATACCCCCACCCGCCGATTGCGGAGGGGAAATGCACCGGCTGTCATGACCCGCACCAGTCCGATTTCAAGTATATGCTCAAGGGGGGCGGTTCGCAGCTCTGCGTCCTCTGCCACGACCCGTCCATGTTCAAAGGTGCCAGCGAGCACGCTCCGGTGGCCGCCGGCGAGTGCGATTCCTGCCACGCCACCCACGGCACCCAGTACCCGAAGCTGTTACGGCGCTATTTCCCGGAAGAGTTCTATGCCCCCTTCGACAAGGGCAACTTTGCGCTCTGCTTCGGCTGCCACGCCCCCGGGCTGGCCGATGATCAGCGCACCGGCGCCGATACGAATTTCAGGAACGGCATGTTCAACCTGCATTTCCTGCACGTCAACAAGCCGGACAAGGGCCGCTCCTGCAAGGTCTGCCACGATCCGCACGCCTCAAGCCAGCAGCGGCTGATCTCCAGCAAGGTAAGCGGATTCGGGCGCTGGCGGATTCCGATCCGCTATACCAAAACCGAGGTGGGCGGCACCTGCGTGGTCGGCTGTCACAAGCCCAAGACCTATGACCGCAATGATCCGGTGGTGTACCGGTGAGGCAGGGGCGCCGTAACATCAAAATCTAACCCCCCTCAATCCCCCCTTACTTAAGGGGGGAAGCTTTGAAATCTCTCTTTAGATAAGGGGGCAGGCCTTGAAGTCTCCCCTTAGATAAGGGGAGATTTAGAGGGGTTAGGTGTTCAATCACCGCAACACAAATAAAACAAGGAGCGCCGGGATGCTGAAGCGCGCAATGCTGGTCATATCGTTGTTAGTGCTTGTTGGCGCCACCTCCTCCCGGGCGGCGATCGATTTCATCTACCCGTCTCCCAACAGTTCGGTGCCCTCTTCGGGTCATCTGATCTTCAAACTCAATCAGGTGGATGTCAGCTCGCTGCGGATAACGTTAAATGGCGTAGCCGGCGATCCGGTCAACGTTGGTTCGCCCGAATACCGCAAACTGTTCCAGGATTTCTTCATCGCCCAGGCGCTCTGGGATCCAGGCGTAAACCGGATTATCGTCGATCTTTTCAAGGGCGCGCAGAAGATCGAATCGGCCAATCTGAATGTCTTTTTCACCGAGGGGGGCACAAAGAATGCGCCGCCGGAATACACCCCGGTTGTGATGCACAAGCCCGAAAGCGAGCGCCTGTGCCAGTCCTGCCACGTCATGAACCCGACCCCGGCCCAGATGAACAGCAGCATCGAGAAAGAAAATCCCTGCTACATCTGCCACAAGAAAATCATGTCGGTCAAATACGTGCACGGCCCGGCCGGAACCTACTCCTGCGGTTACTGCCACACCAGCAAGGGCAACCCCAAGCACGCCGTTGTCAAGCGCGGGGCCGAACTCTGTTATGAGTGCCATTCGGACATGGCGCTGCAGATCAAGAAAAGAAAATTCGTCCACGGCCCGATCGAGGCCGGCATGTGCGAGTCCTGCCACGACGCCCACGGCAGCCCCAACGAATCGCAGCTGATCAAACCGATCAACGAGTTGTGCCTGTCCTGCCACGGCCATCTCCGCAACCAGACCCATGTCGTCCGCACCACCACGGGTACCGGCCACCCCTTGAGCGGCAAGCCGGATCCGCTCAGGAAGGCCAGCGGCCGGCAGATGAGCTGCGTTTCCTGCCACAATCCCCATGGCGGCGATGTCAGATATTTCTTTATCAACAATCCCGAAGACCGCATGCTGCTTTGTCAGATGTGCCATAACAAATAAAAGCAAGGTGGAGAAGCTATGAAAAGTGCGTTGCGCAATGTAACAACCCTGATACTGATCTCACTCCTGTTAGTCTGTGCCGGGTGTGCCGCCGCTCCGCAGGTCAAGCATCGCTATTTTTGGCCGCCGCCGCCCGATACGCCCCGGATCGAATGGCTGGGCGCATATAGCGGACAAGGTGACATGAAAAACCCCGGCTTGATGGAACTGGTGGTCGGAGAAGCAACATCCGTTGCTCTGGATCGGCCGACATTTATCACAGCTGACGGCAATGGCAAAATCTATGTCAGTGATTTTGCGCTTAAGAAAGTTATTGTGTTCGACATGAAAACGAAGAACGTCCATCCTTTAGTCAGTGGTATTTTTGAGCAGGCCACTGGTGTGGCGGTTGACGAGCAGGGAAACATCTATGTCGGGGATATAAAAACCCAAAAGGTGCTGGTCTTTGATCGCAATGAAAAACCGCTGTATGCCATTGATCTGTCGAAAAATGTTAAAAGCATCGGTTCGATAGCAATCGACAAATCCAGAAAACGTCTGCTGGTTCCGGATGTCAAGGGTAATCAGGTGTTGATTTATGACCTTGTGTCGCGGGCAGTGCTGTTCAGTTTCGGAGCCAGCGGCGTGGTTGAAAAAGGGGCCGAGATGGACAGTTTCAATTTTCCGACATCGGTAGCGGTGGACAGCGCCGGAAACATTCTGGTCTGTGATTCAATGAACGCCCGTATCGTCCGCTTTACCCCGGAAGGGAAATTTATTTCACAATTCGGACGAAGGGGAGATGGAATCGGGGACTTTAACCTGATCAAGGCGGTGGCGGTAGATTCGGAAGGGCATATCTATGTTACCGACAGCAAGTCCAACCGGGTCAGTATCTATAATGAAAAAGGAGAGATACTGCTGGCTTTCGGCGGCGCCTATTCTCTGAAAACCGAGGGTTCGGTCGCACCGGGCGGATTCCTGCTGCCCAACGGCATCTTCATTGACCAAAACGACACAATCTATATTGTTGACCAGTTTAATTCGCGCTTTCAGATGTTCCAGTATGTGACCGAGAAGTATCTGCGCGAGAATCCCATCACGGAGCAGATGCCGGCCGCCAAGGCGGATATCCCGAAAAAAGCCGATACGCCTGCAGCGGGCGCCAAGTGACGGATTTTTTTAGCACGCCGTGTAATGGCGGTGTCACTGCAGTAATTTGATATGGTTATGCCTGTGCTGGTGTGGTTATAAAATGTAAACCTATAAAAATCAGCTAGTTGAAAAGTTGGCACATGCATTGCTAATGAAATTGACAACAGCTGACAGATATCACACACAAACAATTGCATAAAAATCCTGGTGGCGTTTAAAGCACTCAAAAAAACAAGGAGATTGTCATGAAAAGAACAGTATTACTTACCGCAGCATTAGTGGTTCTAGCAACATCAGCATCAGCACTAACAATCAAAAACAGCAAGCATGACCTGTCGCTTAATTCAGGAGCATCGTGGAATTCTACAAATACAAACGAGATCTGTGTTTTCTGCCATACACCGCATAACCCTGCCCAGAATGTCCCGCTCTGGAACAGAACCAACCCGGCCGCCGGAAGCTTTACCCTCTATAAAACCAGTGCTACTTTGACCACCGCTGCTAAAACTTCAGCGTTTGCCGCCGACAGTATTTCCTTGTTCTGCATGAGCTGTCACGATGGCGTGACCGGTTTGGGCGCCATGACCAATACTTCTCCAGTCGGCGATGATTCGCTTAAAATGACCCCCTTGACTGGCCCCGCAAATATCGGAATCGATCTTCAAAACGACCATCCGGTCGGGTTCTCCTATGATGCGGCCCAGTCAGATGACAGCACTGGTCTGTTTGTAAAAGCTACGGCCAACGCGGCCCTGGGTGGCAATGCTTTCTTTGGAGCGGGCGCTAATATGATTGAGTGCGCCAGTTGTCACAAGGTTCATGATAATGCCAATGCGCCCTTCTTGAGAACCACCAACAAGGACAGTGCTCTTTGTCTGGCTTGTCATAACAAATAGTTTTTGCATCGAATACTATCGAAAAGGGCGGAGAAATTCGCCCTTTTTTTATTCATTTTTTATTCGGTTATGCTAGTATCCCGGCATGATATCCGCTCGATTCTTTCTGCTTATCATCTCTATGGTCTTTTTGCCGCTTCTGCCCGCCTGCTCGACCGCGCCGGTCGCACAGCAGGAACGCTACTTCTGGCCCCCTCCTCCCAATGCACCCAAAATCGAATGGCTGAAAGCCTACACCAGTCAGCTGGATATTGATAAAAGCTCCGGGCAGCGCTTTATGGCCGCCCTGGTGGGTGACGATCAGCCGATTTCTCTGCTAAAGCCGGTTGAGGTCAAATCCGTACCGGAGATGGATCGATTCTATGTTTCCGATCTGGGCCGTTCGGCGGTGCTGGTTTTTGATCTTGGCCAGCATGAACTGCGTCAGCTGGAAATCCCGGACGGGGTGCCCCCCTTAAGCCATCCGCTTTCGATTGTGGTCGATCAGGAAAATAATCTGTATGTGCTGGATCGCAGATCGGCTTCGATCTATGTCTTTGACCGCTTTGAAAAGTACCTGCGTTCAATCAAGCTTGGTCCGCTGTCGATATCGAGTCCGGTTGCCATGGCGATCGATCGCAAGTCAGAGCGCATATATGTGGCGGACGCAACATCCCGCGCGGTTTTCGGATTGGGGCTTGATGGCCGTTATCTGAACAAGATCGGCGCTGGCCAGTTTAATCTGCCGGTATCTGTGGCGGTAAATTCACTGGGGCAGTTGATCATTGCGGATGCTTTTGACGTCCAAGTTAAGATATTCGATTCTGATGGAATGTTGCTGCGCAATTTTGGACAACGGGGCGACGGAGCCGGTGATTTCCAGCTGATCAAGTCGGTGGCGGTGGATTCGGAAGACAATATCTATGTTGTCGACGGCCGAATGCATAATATTTCAATCTTTAATCAACGTGGAGAATTGCTGCTGGTGCTGGGGGGCTATTATGCCGTCTCGCTTTCCGGCAAAGTAGCGCCGGGCGGTTTCTCCGTGCCGATCGGAATGGATATTGATGCCAATGACAAAATCTATGTCGTTGATCAGCTGAACGCCAGGGTGCAGGTTTTCCAGTACCTGTCGGAAAAATATCAGCGATCCCTGCGGGGGGAATGAAGCTGAAAAAACATTTGAAACTGGGATGAATAGGATAAACACAGATAAACCAGACAATTAAATGCAATAGATTGTAACCAAAGAGATGAAGTACTATTTGTCTGATCTTTAGGTTTTATCCGTGTTCATCCCGTCTATCTGTGGTTAACTGCCGTTTTTGAATGATTACAAAAATGGGTCATGCGCATAGCAAATTCTCCGTGTGTTCCGTATCTCCGTGTTATTCGATTGCTCATGTCAAATCACGCAGTAACCGGGTGAATTGACTGGAAATCCGTGGTTTGTCTGTGTCTTTGGTTTATGGGAAAGTATTTTTGTTGAATGTATCTGCGCTTTTCAGCCCCTATCGGGATGATCGCGCAAATGACCAGCAGTGGCGCTTTTCTTGCATATAAAGGTTGAAACTAAATTTATCTTGACAGGTATTAACAACCTTCAATGATCATGTCATCCGCCGTACGTTACATATCGCTACCCTTTCTGGCCTCACTGCTGATCTGCCTGTGTCCGCTTGCGGCCTCTGCCCGCCTGACTGCGGAAGCCGAACTCAATTACACCAGTTATTCCATGAGTGATGATAATAAAAACCATCTTTCATCAAATTCTTTAACCCAGAATTATTCGTTGCTGTATTCGACTCAAGGCTCGGTCCTCAATTCACGATTTGGCAGGTATTCCCTTTCGCTTGGTTACAACTGGTCCGCCGTGGATGCCCGTACTTCCGCTAACGGCGCCGTTTATAACGCCAGCCCCAGTCGCGGGCATATTCTGTTCGGCGGTAAGTTACTGGTAGATCCCAAAGAGATTCCCGTTCGCCTGACCGCCTATAGTCGTGACCTGTCGCGCAATACATTTTCAACTAACGGTCTGGCTCTGTCGAATAATATGTTTACCTCAAATGAAGGTGGACTGTTTACCAGTCCCACTCTTGCCACTGGCATCAATAACGGGTTGCACATTGATAGTGGCGCCACTCTGGTGGCCGGCGTCAAAAACGGCATGACCAACGGCTATAACGAGATTCTGCGGCATTTCCCGATGATCATGCTTGATTACCGCGATCAGATCAATCGCGACCTGCACGCGGATACCCCGGTGGATACCCGTTTGTCCCGCTTGGCCTTTGTCAGCCTCAATAAAAAGGACAACTGGTTTCATTACCGGTTTACGACCTATAAGGACAACATTAACCCGGCTAATGATTACAGTGAACGGCAGTTCCAGCTTGGAACCGTCGATCAGCACCTGGCCCGCCGCTGGATCGATTTTTCAAACTGGCTGCAGGTCTCAGCTGATCTTCAGCTGACTAAAAGAATCAATAACAACACGTCCCAGGATTTTGAAGAGTCCGACCTGAATCTTTTTTTTCAGGCAAAGCGCAGAAGATGGGAAGCCCGCAGTTACAATAACTTCAATCGTTATCGTGAAATTAATGGCAAGCTGACCCACCGTACAACGGTGCCGCTGTATGTTTCAGGCGTTTTGAATCCGGAAGTTGCCTGGAGCACCCGGGCACAGTATAGGGAAACTCACGATAACAAAGGTGCCTACCTGGAAAGCATGCTGGCCGGTTATCGGGTGGATGGTTTCCGGCGTTCTCTGTTTACGCTGTCCCATAACTTCGATGTTGAGTCGTCTGTGTCAGAAAACTCCGAAATGCTGGCGTTGTCCGGAGGTCTGGAAACGACCAGCAGTCCGGCTTTCTCTCGTAAAGTATCCTTGGGTGCCTCGTATTCGATAAAAAACTCCGTACAGAGCGGATCCATTTCCGAGACAAACTTCCTGGAGCAGAGGCTGACCTTCCGTTCCAGCTATACTCCCACAAATCAGCTGCGCGTTAATTTTCAACAGACCAATGATTTTACGAGCGGCAATAATGCGTATTTTAGCAGTTCGGTTCGTGATTCCAATACGGCTTTGCCGCAGTATTTTGTTCCTCGCTACGGGTCAACTAACGACCCCGGGGCATCCAGCTATCGCTCACTCACCAGTTTGGCTGTTGCCTGGAATCCCTTGCCACGTCTAAATATTGGGCTGACAGTCAGTGAAGATATTTTTTCATCCGCCAATTATGGCGACAGCAACATTACAACCGCTACGGTAAATATTGGATATGAGATGGCCACCTTCAGGTTTAGCAATGTATTAAACTATACAGATGGCAGTGTCCTGATCGGATCGCATACCTCTTCATTGAGTAATACGGCTACCCTGCAGTACAAATATAGTCGCAATCTGGACGCAATTATTTCTCTGGCATACAACAGAGTTGTTGATAGCTCGGTTACGACGAACAGCTACGATGTTGAGCAGCGTTTTAGCTATATATATTTTGGTAGGACAGGGAACTCGCGGAAACTGTTTGAAATTAATGAGATGTTTAACTACTCTAGTTCTCCGCGTTTGACAAATACACAATTTTCTACTTCATCCAATGCCAGCAATATTACATATTTCGACGGGGTTGCTGTTTCCGGAGAAAACAGGAACCGGGCTTCTTTTACGCTTGGATTCAAATACTATCCGTTGCGATCTCTGATCCTGTCCGCCGGCGCCCGCTATCAGTACGACAACAAAATATCCAATTACAGCTTGTTGTGGTACTCATCAGCTGCAGTCAACTTCCGGCTTTTCCAGGCTTCGCTGGATTACTATCAGGGCAAGCGCCAATCCGACGGACTGGTGGAGAAAAAAATCACCGCCAATGTTAAAAAGACTTTTTAGACAGTTGCAAAATATATATGCTGTACAACCGGGACTTTCCCGGTTTTTTTTTGAGGTTCCATGCCAACCTTTTCAATCATCATTCCTGTCAAGTGGATCAGATGGAACTTTTCCATTGTGAGCTTCATACCGCTGCTATTTTTTCTGTATATTGTTGGCATGCCATTCTTTTTCAAGTACACTCCCTATGTGCTTTCTCTGTCATTCTATTGACCATTCGGTGAGCCACATTGATCAAACGATGAAAATTCTATTTCTTATCCCGCCAAACAGTCTGATTGAACGCTACGGTAAACTGGCCGGCGCGGGCAGCTCTTCGCCGGCTCTGGGCATTCTTATCCTGGCTGCCGTAGCGCGTCGGCATGGTCATACGGTCTCCGTTATTGATACAGCAGCTCTTGAAATGGGGATGGATCAAACGCTGGAGCAGGTTCGCCTGTTTGAGCCCGATGTTGTTGGAATTTCATCGACAACTTTGGGAATATTCAACGCTTCTTGTCTTGCGGAGCATATCAAGGCTTGTATGCCGCAGGTTTTGATTATCCTTGGCGGGCCGCATATTTCGGCTGTTCCTGAAGAAACCATGCAGCGCTTTTTATCGTTTGATCTGGCTGTGGTTGGCGAGGGTGATGAGACAATCCTGGAACTTCTGGACGCTTTGGGCGGGAATCGGCCGCTGGAGAATATTGGTGGCATTTGTTACCGGCAGGACGGAGCTGTAATAACAACTCCGAGGCGCACTTTTATTAAGAACCTCGACGATCTGCCTTTTCCTGCCTGGGATCTTCTGGAGAATTTCCCAGCCCGCTATGCACCGGCGCCCTTCAAAGTCAAGAGTTTGCCGTCTGCTTCACTGGTGTCTTCGCGAGGGTGTCCAAACCATTGCATATTCTGTGACCGTTCTGTTTTTGGAACTGCCTGTCATGCTTTTTCAGCCGATTATGTTATCAGGATGATGCTGGATCTGTACCATACCTACGGCATCAGGCATATTTGTTTTGAGGACGACACGTTTGTTACATTCAAGCACCGATTGACCGAAGTCTGCGAACGACTGATTGAGTTGAAGTTGGATCTGTCCTGGTCGTGCCTTGGCAGAGTCAATCATGTCAATGCTGAAAGTCTGGCGCTTATGAAGCGAGCGGGCTGCTGGCAGATCAGTTTTGGAATCGAGAGTGGCAGTCAGGATATTTTGAATGCCATCCACAAGAATGTTACTCTAGAGCAGATCAGAAACGCTGTGACAATCTGCAGCTCAGCAGGTATCCTCAGCAAGGGATTCTTTATTGTCGGGCACCCGTGCGAGACAAAAGAAACGCTTGAACAGACCCTTGATTTTGCCCTGCAGCTTCCGTTGGACGATATAAGTGTCACCATGCTGACACCTTTCCCCGGAACAGAAATTTACGAGCGTGCCGCAGAATTCGGTATATTTGATGGTGACTGGTCAAGGATGAATCTGTTGAATGCCGTGTTTATACCGCATGGATTGACTAAAGAAGATCTGGAACATTATCAGCGTGAGATTATCCGGCGTTTTTATCTGAGGTCTCGAATAGTTGCAGGCTATCTTGGGAGACTGGCCGCAAGTCCAGCGATTATAAAAGGACTTGCGGCTGGTTTCAGGGCATTTTTTCGCAGCGTATGGAAAACATGATCACGTCACCGCTCATATCAATCATTATCGTAAACTGGAATGGCAAGGAATTTCTTCCGGATTGTCTGGATAGTCTCCGTCAACAAAGCTATGTCGATTTTGAAACGGTTGTCGTTGATAACGGATCGCGTGATGGTTCAATAGAACTGCTGCAGGATTTTTATCCCTGGGTGCGTTTGGTTTCACTTGCTGACAACACTGGCTTTTCCGGGGGCAACAATGCCGGGCTTGCTGTTGCTCAAGGGGAATATATCGTTACCCTCAATAATGATACACGGGTAGACAGATTCTGGTTGTCTGAACTGATTGTTCCTGTTGAGGAAAACCCAGAAATAGGGATGGTTGCCAGTCGCATCTGTAATTGGGACGAGCCGGATCAGATCGATTCGCTGGGAGTTGCCATCTGCCTTGACGGCATGTCTCGGGGTAGCCGTCGCCGCAGTTGTTATTCAGAACTTTCCGTTGGCAGGTTTGAAGATATTCTCCTGCCGAGTGCCTGCGCTGCTTTATATCGTCGAAAGATGATCGATGAGATCGGATTTTTTGACGATGATTTTTTTGCCTATTGCGAAGATACCGACTTGGGGTTACGGGGACGGGTTGCCGGGTGGGGGGCTGTACTTGCTCGTGATGCGATTGTCTTTCATCGATATTCTCGAAGTGGCGGTGAATTTTCTCCCTTCAAACTGTACCTGGTGGAGCGGAACCACTACTGGGTTGCTTTGAAAAGCTTTCCCGTTACAATGATTATGGCGCTGCCATTCTGGACGGTGGTGCGATACTTGGTTCAGGCCAGGCTGGTGTTGGGTGGGCGAGGGGCGGGCGCCCAGTTTCGCAGCAGCTCCACATCTGCTTTGGTCATGGCGCTACTGCGCGGAGTGTTTGATGCGTTGTGTGGCTTACCGCGTCTGTTCGGCAAGCGCCATTATGTGATGGCTACGCGGCGGCTAACCGATCGGGAAATGCTGCAGTTACTGACCGGGTATGAAATATCATTTATGGAGCTTCTGGATGCCGGTTGATACTGGATTGAATAAAGAAGGCATGATTTATCAGAGAGACCAATATGCCAAGGGAGGACTTGGTGTCCGTTATTGGGATTATCGTGATAATCATGCTTTTCAGTATGTTATTGGTAACGATATTCTTGATGCCGGTTGTGGCGAGGGAATAACACTCGAAAAGCTGGTCAAACTTTTTCCTGAAAAGCGGGTTGTGGGAATTGACACGGAGCCTGAAAATCTTGAAATCTGTCTACGGCATAAGCTGCCGGTTCAGGAAGGCTCGCTTTATTCGCTCCCGTTTGATGATGAGTCGTTTGATACCGTACTCTTTTCAGAGGTAATTGAGCATCTTGATATGCCTGAGAAAGCTTTGTCCGAAATTTTCAGGGTTCTGCGCCCTGGAGGCCGCATTATCATTATATTCCCGAATGACCGTACCTTCATGCTGGCTCGTCTGGCCATGGGAATGGTTCGTGAAGCATTTTATGATCCAGGACATGTCCGTCAATGGACGCCTCGTGAAATCCGAAGTGCATTGAGTACCATAGGATTCAAAACCGTGGCAGCACGCAGTATACCCTTTCTGTGCTGGCCCGTCTGTTTGCATCATATATGTGTGGTAGAAAAGCAAGTTTAAACTTGGGGAAATGTGTCGATGCTATTTCATTTTTATAAACATATTGTTTCTCGTTTTACTAGAACGAAGCCATCTAATATTGCTTTGTTGGTTACTGAACATTGTAATGCACGTTGTGTTATGTGTAACATATGGAAAGACGGCTTTTCTGCTGGAGTTGAATTGTCAGTTGATAATTATGATAAACTGTTAGGTAATCCGCTTTTTAAAGATATTGTAAATGTAATGTTAAGTGGCGGCGAAGCTTTGTTACGAAAAGACATTGAAAAAATAATATCAATAGCTTTAATGAGATTACCTCATTTAAAACGTATTACCATAGCTACTAATGGCTTAAACACCGAACTGATAAATAGTAAAATGCTAGAAATTGCGTCTATTGTAAATAGTTTTAATGGAAATGTTCAGCTGATTTCACAAGTGTCTTTTGATGCATTGACTGAAACACATGATCAAATAAGAGCTCCAGGGGCTAGTATAAAAGTTAGAAACACTATTGATAAGCTATTAGATTTAAGAAAAGTATACCCGTTCTATAAAATTAGTGCTGGTTGTGTTATTCAGCCATTGAATGTTGATGAAGCCGAAGATGTTTTTGATTATTTAAAGTTAAATAACATTGAATCAATATTTACTGTTGTTTGTTTAGATAAACATTATTACGGAAACAATGATAGTGATAAATTGCATTTCGACGGTGATAAAAAAAACAAATTGAAGGAAGTATTGAAGAAAATTGAAAATAAAGAGACAAATATTGGTAAAAAGTTTTTGTATTCACAATTCCGATCAATGCTCGAAGGTGGCACAAATAACCGCGGGTGTCCGGCGTTAAGCGATACAATTACAATTAATCCTTCTGGCGATGTTATCCCTTGTCTCAATTCTGGTGGCAAAAAAATTGGTAATGTGTTGTCTGAAAATGTTCATGATATCTGGTTTTCAGCTGATACTAATAAAATATGCAGAACGATTATTGATGAAAGATGTCCTGAATGCATGTTTGCTTGTGGAGTCGGTTATTTTAATGCATTGAAATTCGCGATACGAACCATTGGCGGGAGGTTTCTTGTCTAACAACATATTGAAACTCCTTTTCTGGATAGTTTCGTATTCTCTTGCAATGGCTTTTTCAATTGCTCTATTAGGAGATCGTGCGCTTATATCTGGTAACCTTTTTTCATTTAAAGCTGTTATAAAGATTATTTTTCATTGGAAATTTGCACTTTCAATGTGTATGGCTTTATTTGCCCGAGTTGCTTTTGTAATGGTGAATAATTCATTGTTATTTATTCCACACCTTGCAGCAAATTCAACGACAGTAACAGCTTTCATTCTTGTAATTGCGTATGTCGCTGTCGTAATAGTAAATGGTATTTTTCTTAATGAGTCACTTAGCTTGTTGCAGTATTTTGGGGCATCTATGATAATTGTGGGCCTTTTAGTAATGCTTAGTTAGGGTTGTGCACATGTCAATCATCCAAAAAATATCAGTAGCACTATTTATTCAAGTGATGAAGTTGCGCAAAAAAATATTATGTATTCATCCTTGTGTGTCTATTGGTTCTTTTACCTATGGTATTCCAAAAGTATATTTTCATGGTTCCAATAAATTGAACATTGGTAAGTATTGTTCTATTTCAAGCAAGGTTGTTATTTTTCTTGGTGGCGAACACCGCACGGACTTTGTATCGACATTTCCTTTTAATCAGTTTTCACCGTCACACCGTTATCTTGAAGGTCATCCGGCTTCCAGAGGTAATGTAACAATTGGCAATGATGTTTGGATTGGCTATGGATCTCTTATTGTTTCTGGTGTCAAAATCGGGGATGGAGCTGTGATAGGAGCAAATTCAGTTGTGACTAAGCCGGTTCCGCCGTATGCCGTTGTGGCTGGAAATCCGGCAAAAATTATTCGCTATCGTTTTTCTACTGAAATTGTCGATAGATTATTGGCAATAAAATGGTGGGATTGGAATAGTGTGAATGTAAATGAAGGAACCCCCTTTCTTTTTAATACCGATATTTCAGCATTTCTTAGTTATGCTGAAAAAATTCATCAAACCAAGAATATTTAGCTTGTATGCTTGAATTCCAAAGAATAATAACATCTTTTTTATTGCCACCAGGAATCATCATATTATTACTACTGTTATCCGCTTTTTTTTCTCGAAATAAATGTAGAAAACTGTCGATATTTAATCTTGTTATTGCACTTCTTCTGTGGCTGTTTTCTATACCAGTTTTTTCTGACAGCTTAATTGGGCTACTTGAATATCAATATTCTACGAATATCTCTGATAAACATTTTGATTCAATAATATTGCTCGGTGGTGGAATTTATGAAGGAGTGCCTGACCTAAATGGCACAAGTGCCCCAACTGAAGATATGCTTTCTAGAATTGTATGTGCAGTACGTTTGTATAGACGATGGAATGTCCCTATTATTGTCTCTGGTGGTGCCCCACCAGAGTTTAATGTACCCGAAGCAGTTGTAGTGAAACGCTTTTTACTTGATATTGGTGTGCCAGAAGAACATGTCATTCTTGAAATAAAATCTCGTGACACTATGGAGAATGCTCAAAATATGGCTGCTATTTGCAGTGTTAAGGGATATGTCAATCCAGTTGTGGTGACATCTGCCTATCATGCCAGGAGAACAGCCATTGCATTTAATAGGGCTACCATGAAAATCACTTTGGTTGTTTCAAACTTTAGGAGTGCAACCGGGAGACATTACGGATGGGTCGCATATCTTCCTTCAGCAGAGCCCATTGAAACCAGTTGGCGTGCGCTAAGAGAATGTATAGGTTTAGTTTATTACAATCTTGTTTTGTAGTGTATTGAGGTTCGTTACTTCATGGTTCTTTCCAACAATATGGTACTTATTCCGGCCTACAACGAAGAACATCGAATCGTATCTGTGGTTGCGGGGGTAAAGGTCGCCGCGCCGGACGCGGCAATTGTGGTTATCAACGACTGCTCGCGTGATGACACAGCCGCTGTAGCTTGCCAGGCCGGCGCGATTGTTGTATCTCACCCCTTCAACATGGGCTATGGCGCCGCAATCCAGACCGGTTACAAGTATGCCCTTGCCAACAACTATGACTTCCTTGTCCAGTTAGATGCCGACGGTCAGCACGATCCCTCATGCATTCCGGATCTTCTTGCACCGGTAATACAAGGTAAAGCTGATATTGCGATTGGTTCAAGGTTTATGGGGAACAGTTATAAACCTCCTCTAGCCCGTCGCTTGGGCATGGCTCTCTTTCGCAAGATTGTTTCTATGGTCACCGGGAGGGCATGCACTGACACCACCTCCGGTTTTCAGGCTTTTAACCGTAAAGTCATTGCCTTCTTTTCAACGGATGTATTTCCCGTCGATTATCCGGATGCCGATATGTTGATCACGCTTCACCACGCTGGCTTTTGCGTGGTCGAGGTTCCGGTGCGCATGTTTGAAAACAGCGAAGGAAAATCAATGCATAGTGGCTTGAAACCGCTTTATTACATGTTCAAAATGATTCTTTCAATTTGTGTGACGCTCCTGCGTAAGAAAGGAAAAAACTGAAAATGGCTGGTTTTAACTGGCCGGATGCCGGTGTGCCGCATCCTTTTTGTCACCAGTTACGCAAGCACCTTCTTCCGCTTGCTATTGTGCTGCTGACCGGGATAATTGCCTATTCCAACTCGCTGAATGGACCGTTTCAGTTTGATGATGTTGCTATTTCGAATGAAGCTTATCTGCTATCCAGGGCCTCTACATCTACCGCACGTCAGTTCGCGGACTTCAGCTTTTTATTGAACCATTACCTCCACGGGGCACACGTATTCGGCTTTCATCTGCTGAACCTGATAATTCATCTTTGCTCTGCCGTAATAATCTATTTTCTGGCAACTGACTCCATCCGTGCTCTTGCCGGTAATGAACTTTCAAAACCCGAAGACGGGCAGTTGTTTATTCTGCGCTTTGTGCCCTTTGCAACGGCTCTGCTGTTCGCCTGTCATCCGATCCAGACTCAAGCGGTCACCTACATCGTGCAGCGGTACACCTCGTTGGCGACACTCTTTTACCTGCTTTCAATACTGCTGTTCGTCAAGGCGAGAATCAGTAGTTTAAACAGCTCATGCCGCAAATATATCTGGCTTGCCGGTATCGGATCGGTCATTTCAGGATTAGTGGCCATGCGCTGCAAGGAGATTGCCTTTACCTTGCCGGTCATGATGATAGTTGTAGAGCTGTTTATCTTTCGCGGGCGACTGCTGCGCAACAGATTCTTTCTGTCAGGCATGGCTGTCCTCATGCTGATTATTCTGGTTCAGCAGGTTCTTTTACAGAGAGCCTCCGGTATTAGCGACCTGGTCTACAGCATCAGCAGGGGAACCAGGGAGGAGTTGACCTATTCCAGAATTGATTACTTCCTGACACAGTTGCGGGTTGTCGTTACCTATGTGAGGCTCCTGCTGTTCCCCGTTAACCAGAACCTTGACTATGATTATCCGCTACTGAAGGTTTTCTTCTCCGCACCGGTTATTGTGTCGCTGATGTTTCATGTACTCATGCTCATGTCGGCTGCCTTCCTGTTTTTTAAGTCACGGCTACATCTCAACAACAGCAATTTGCTTCATGGGGTATGTTTTCGTCTCTGCTCCTTCGGGATTGTCTGGTTTTATGTGGCCCTTCTGGTGGAGTCAAGCTTTATACCGATTGTCGACGTTATATTCGAGCATCGAATGTATCTTCCCTCGTTCGGGTTTTTTCTTGCCATTGTTTCTGTTACCGCAGGTTTTGTTGCTCACCGCGAAGCAACCAGGAAAATCGTCTGGATTGGGCTTGCCGTGATCTGTCTGGTTCTTACTACGGCCACCATTCGCCGAAATCTGATCTGGAGTGATGACCTGCTGCTTTGGGAGGATACCGTCAGTAAGTCACCGCATAAACCCAGAGCTCTCAATAATCTGGCAGCGGCCTATTTGACCAGGAATATGCCGGAGAAAGCTATCGATCCGTTGTTATATTTATTAAAGCGGGACCCTGGTTCCATAAAAAGTCTGAGCAACCTGGATATGCTCCTTGATCAGATTCCGCACGTTAAAGGGCGCTACAGCAACGGTTCCAAGTACCTCACGCATGATGAAAAGGTTGATGTGCGCTATATGGAAGCCTGGTATGCCAATTCCTGCAACAGCTTGGGTTTGGTTTATGAGCTTAAAGGTGATCATAAAAACGCACTCGCAAATTATGAGAAAGCGGTGGTTATCGCTCCAAACGTAGAGATACCCTGGCTCAATATTGCGTTTTTGTCATTGCAGCAGGGTAGCAACCAGAGGGCGATCGAAGCATACGAAAAGCTGAAACAACTGAATCCCGGACGCGCAAAAGAGATCGAGGCATATATTTTCAGAAAAAAGTAGGGACTTCTTTGACTGGAAAAAACAGTGAAATAAAGAATTGGAACAATTCCCCGCTGTTTGCCGCTGTGTGCATAATCCTGGTTGGTGCCGTGATCTATGGCAATACCCTGCAGGTGCCGTGGTATTTCGATGATTTTCAGAATATTGTCCGCAATCAGTTAATCAGAGATCTGGACGAGGCCTGGCGCCGCGTGTTTGCTCCTCGGGGATTGGCGATGTTCAGTTTTGCACTTAACTACCATTTTCATGGATTGGAGCTGCCCGGCTACCATATTGTCAATATCCTGATCCATCTGTGTACTACCGTTATTGTTTATCTGATCTTGAAGCGAGTGTTTGGCTGTCAGCCGATTCTTGCATTGCTGGCGGCGCTGATCTTTCTTGTACATCCTTTGCAAACCCAGTCTGTGACCTATGTGGTGCAGCGGATGACGAGTCTCGCCGGGCTGTTTTTTTTCCTGTCCCTGTTTTTTTATGTGCGTGCGCGGGAAACCTTGCTGGAAGGCAGCAGTTTTGGCTCGTTACGGCACCTTACTTTTTATCTGGTGTCCCTGGTTTGTGGCGCCATTGCCGTTTATACCAAGCAGAACGCTGCCATTCTGCCATTCTGCCTGTTTCTGTTTGATCGTTTTTTTCTGCCGAAACAAAAACAGGGCGGTCTATGGCTGGTGTATTACCTGCTGCCTTACTTTGTTGCGCCACTGTGGATGACGCTGAACCAATTTATAGTTCCGGTCGTGGATGGCAAAGGTTTGCTCGTTATAACGGGAACCACTGATCCCGCCAAAGGTTTGACGGTTGCAAAGAGTTCCGATTCTGAATATCTGCTGTCTTATCTGGTGACCGAGTTTTCCGTTCTCTGGCTTTACATCCGGCTTCTGTTTCTGCCCTACGGCCAGGCGCTGGATTACCAATATCCGCTGGCCATATCCCTGCTGACCATTAAAAATACAATCGCTTTTTTCGGCTTGGCCGGTCTGCTGACCTTTGCCTGGCTATCACGCAAGCGTCTGCCGCTGGTGTCTTTCGGTGTTTTCTGGTTTTTTATCGCTCTCTCCGTCGAGTCCACGATTATTCCTCTGGATCCTGTTTTTGAGCACAGGTTGTATCTGCCCATGTTCGGATTTGCCGTGCTTGTGCCGCAGGTGCTTGATGTCTTGCGCCACAGGCAAGCCAAAATAATCATACTTGCCTTGACTGTCACGGTGTACGCTGTGCTGAGCTGGATCCGGAATGATACTTGGGGTAACGAAAACGCTTTTTACGAAGATCAGTACTCAAAAGTGCCGCACGGCACACGGGTTATGGTCGCCTTGTCAAAAAGCTATCTTGACCAGGGCCGCGATCGCGAGGCCGAGATGTTGTTGCGCAAAGTTATCCGGATTGACCCGAGTGTCGAGGAAGCTTACGTTAATCTGTCCAACCTTTTTGTGCGAAAACAAAGGATGGACGAAGCGTTACAAATATTGCAGCAGGGATTGCAAACCAATCCTTATTCCAGTAAATTGCATAACAACCTTGGCGTGTTGTATGACCTGCAGGGGCAAGCGGATCAAGCCCTGCAGACCCTTTTTCAGGCTATCCGGCTTTCTCCCGATTACGCGGAGTCGTATACCAATCTGGGTGTCGTTTATGCCGGTCTCAAGCGCTGGAAAGAGGCGGAGCATTATTATCGGGTGAGTCTCAGCGTTTTTTATGAAAATCCCAAGGCTCATTACAATCTGGGCGTGGCGCTTTATTCCCAGGGGCGTACGTCCGAGGCTGCCGAGGCCTTTCGATTGGCGCTTGCGTTTGCCCCGGAGGATAATGATGCGCTCTTTAATCTGGCGAGTGTGTCCGTTGAGCTGGGCAATCGTCAGGCAGCAATGGAGTTGCTGCCGCGCCTGCGCGGGCGAGACCGGGCGTTGGCAGACAAGCTTGAGCAGGAATTGGCCGGTCAAGGGAAACCGTTTGCAAAATAAAATCAGCATTTCATTTGATAAAACTGGCAATTAACGAGGTCGGAATGCCAATAAAACAGAAGATATTTGCCTTATTGATTTGCTGTTTTGTGTTTATTTTTACCATTAATCTGGTCAGAAAAAGAAAACTCCGTGAAGAGTATTCGGTGCTCTGGCTTGCGACCAGTCTGTTGATGTTTGTGCTCGTTATACGCTATGATTGGCTCGTCAGCCTGACTACCCTGATAGGCGCCGGTTTGCCGACCACGACTCTTTTTATCTGTTCCATCATCTTTCTGATGCTGATTGCTGTTCAGTTTTCAATAAAAATCTCCAGTCTTACCGATCAGGTAAAAAATCTGGCCCAGGAAAATGCCTTGCTCAAGGAACAGTGCGGCCGATTGGCAGCTGATAAAAACGAAGGGTGTTCCGGGGTGAAATCTGATGACTGAACCGGTGCATGGCCAGCCGGGTTTGCTTTCCTCTCCTTCTTTCTCTACCCGCGATTATTGCCATGTAGCCTTTCTCGCTGCAGTAACGTTTCTGCTTTACAGCAATTCGTTGCAGGTGCCGTGGTATTTTGACGACATTAACAACATAGTTGATCAACCCCAGCTGAATAGTTTGGAACAGGTGTTTCGTTTACTGTTCTCATTCAGGGGGGTCGCCAAACTGACCTTTGCAATGAATTACAATTTTGGTGGACTGTATCTGCCAGGATTTCACCTGGTCAATATACTCATCCATTCTGGTTCAACGATCGTTTTATATCTGATACTCAAACGGGTTTTCCGGGAATCCGTTGTTTTTCCGTTTCTCTGTGCCCTTTTGTTTGCCGCTCATCCGGTTCAGACCCAGGCAGTTACATATATTGTCCAGCGCATGACATGCCTCTCGGGTTTTTTCTTTCTTATCGCCTTATATTTCTACATTCGCTTCAAAGAAAACCGCAATCCACTGTCCGATACTTTGGGGCTTCACGCAATCTTCTGTTGGGTAGCCGTATTTCTGGCCGGTAGCTTGGCTGTTTTTTCAAAAGAAAATGCGATTGTACTGCCGGTCGCCCTGTTCCTTTTTGATTGGTATTTTATCGGAGGCCGCTCGGAAGGATGGCGGCCGCTTCTGATTCGCATACTTCCCTTTGCCCTTGTACCCTGCCTCTTTGCCGCTGTTTTTTTTCTGGCTCCTTTGTTTAAGGGGGCTGGCATGGATTCATTGACCCGGACAATCACCACCATTGTCAGTTCGCGCAATCTGAACCCCCTGACATATTTTGTTACTCAATTGGAAGTGATCTGGATATACCTTCGTATCCTGGTTGTGCCGTACGGCATCACGCTGGATTACAGTTACCCGGTGGTGGACAAGATATTGACGCTACGCAGCGTTGTTGCAGGAACCGGACTGGCTGGTCTGCTGCTGCTTGCCTTCAGACTCAGATACGTAGCGCCCAGGATTTCCTTCGGTATAGTTTGGTTCTTCCTGACTCTGGCGGTGGAATCAAGCTTCATACCGCTGGATCCGCTTTTTGTACATCGGCTGTATCTCCCCCTGGCCGGTTTCATCATTATCGCCATGGATCTGTTGATTCGTCTTCCGTGGCGTGTGCCCAGCCTGGTTTTCGGCTGTGTCGTAATGAGCATATATGCAATGGTCACATGGCAGCGGAATTCACTCTGGAATGATCCGGTCGCTTTCTATGAGGATAATCTCCGTAAAGCACCCCATAGTGAGCGGGTACGCAATCTCCTGGCTGAACAGTATCTGCTTAAAGGGCGTGACTCCGACGCGAAGCGGATGCTTGTAGAAGCCATTCGCATTAATCCGTCATTTGGTTCATCTGTTGTCGCGCTTTCCAATATATATATCAACGAGAAAAGAAATGCAGAGGCCTTTGACCTGCTGAAAAACGGTATCCGTACAAATCCGAATGATCATGAGATGCATAACAGCCTGGGGAGTCTTTACAGTATGCTGGGTATCAGGGGGATGGCGGAGTATCATCTGCAAAAGGCGATATCCCTGAATCCGTCCTATGGCCGTGCTTACAGCAACATGGGGGCTCATTACGTAGGGCTTGGGATGTTGAGGGATGCTGAAAGGCAGTACCGGATGGCGTTGAAAGTGTCTCCCAATGATCCCGTAATTCATTTTAACCTGGGACTGGTGCTTTTGGATAATGGACAGCCGGCCGAGGCACGTTTTGAGTTCAATCAGGTTCTCAAGCTTGATCCCAAAGACAGGGATCTTATTTATAATCTGGCATTGATGCTGATGCGTCTTGGCGACCAGCAGAGCGCCAGGGCACTGCATGCCCGTCTCGGGGGAATCAGCCGGGAAATGGCTGATAAGCTGGCAGTGGAAATGAAATCTGGAGAAGCTGCAAAATAAGAGTAACCCTCAACTATGACCCATATATCAACATTCCCCGTTCAAATATCAGTCCGAGTTGTGGCGGCTGTCTGTGCATTCATCATCTGTTTGAGAAAAATTGGAGATTTCGATTACTGGACCCATCTGGCCATCGGGCGGGCTTTTTGGAAGTCTGGCTCAATCTTCATAAACGAACCCTTCGTACTTTCGCGCCTTGAAAGTCCATTGCTTAATGTTGAATGGCTGTTTCAGCTGTTCCTTTATCCGCTGCATGCAATCGGGTCAGATGCGGCGGTCAGCTTAGTAATCGCATTTTTTGGGGCAGTTTCCATTTATATCCTGTCGGCGGTTCTCCCCAAAAATATCGGTATGGGTACCGGCATGGTGGCTTGTGCATATCTGACGGCAACGGCGATGGTGGCGCAATTCCGCTTTGTCCCCCGGCCGGAGGCGGCCGCCTGCGTACTGCTGGCTGGCGCACTGATGTTGTCTCACTCCTGGTGCCGGGGGCCGGATCGTCGCAAGCTGTTTGCGCTTGCGGCACTGTTTGCCATTTGGGTGCCATTGCACATCACCTGGACGCTTGGCGCCGTGTTTGTGACATCGGTAATATTGAGCCGGCCCAACCCCGCTTTCTGGCGTGATCAAATGGCCACACCCGCCGGGCGGATATTTATCGCGACGCTCGTCCTTGTGTTGATGCCGGCATGGTATCATATTTTTCTTTTTGCGCTACAAGTGCTGACATACGTCAAGCCCGGTAAATTGCTTGCCGGCGTTACCGAGATGAGGCCTTTGTGGGAATTTCCGGAGCTGATGCTGCCCTGCGGAACCGTCGCCCTGGCTGGTCTCGGCTGCTCCTGGGGGGCGCGGGACGGGCGGGTCGGCAGGCTTTTTTTGTGGTGCCTGGCCGCAGCGGCAGCCCTTATGGTTGCCCGTAATGCCGCCATGGCTTTGCTCGCCATGGTTCCGGGGGCGCTAATCGGATTGTCCGCCCATGACCGCTGGCTGTCGGGACGATTGACGCGCATGGTGGCTGTTTTATCGCTGCTGCTGATGATTGGATTGGTGACCTGTTCTGTCCGTGATCGTGAAACACCTTGGGGAATCGGTGTGGACTGGCTCCTTTTTCCCCGCGATGCCGCCTGGTTTGTAAAACAGCATTCAGCCTCGGCCAAGGTTTTCAATAATTGGGACTGTGGCGGTTATCTGGCTTGGGCCTGGGAGGGGCAGCCACCGACCTTCCTTGACGGACGGCTCGGCACACCTGAAATAGTTGCGGAGCATGATGCCGTTGTGGATGGTCTTGACCCTGCCGCAACCCTGGAAAAATATGGTCTGACAACGGTTCTGCTCCAGCCGCTGTACTACAACAGCGGCAGAATTGTTCCGGCGCTTTATTGGTTGCTTGCACAACCAGAATGGAGCTTGGTGCGGGCCAGCGATGCTCTGGTTTTCATGCGCCATCCGTTGCCGCCGGGATTGATTTCACTCTCTGCGGTTGATGCATGGCGAGCCATGGCGCGTCATTTTAATCTGCTTGCCCAAGGCATGCCGGATCGCCCGCATTTAATCTACAGCCGTGCCGTGGCTGCATATTTCAGCGGTGACCTGCTTGCTGCACAAGAATTAGTAAAGGAAGGAGCTAGGCTCCATCCGGAGCTGATGGAGGCTTATCGGCCGCTTATGCCATTTGCCGTCATATAAAAGATTTGTAGCCAGTAATGTTTTGTGTCCAAATTATTGAAGCCCTTTCTGACACGCCTGTCGTAATATTTAACGGAGCACGGCAGACCCGCAAGAGCACTCAGGCAAATGCTTCACGCCATAAGCTCTGTCAACCACTTTGCACCAGATAAAACCGATACCGGACGTCGGTATTCTTCTTGACGCAATTCGCGCACTAACTGAATCGTTTGCGCCTGAGGAAAGAGTTCGGCAAATTTTATCAGCATGGCACTTGGTCTATTGTCCGCATGTTTGCACTCAATCAAGAACGAGGGGACGCCAGCTTCGCACAACACAAAATCAACCTCAGCGCCATCTTTTGTTCGCAAGTAATGCAGACTCGACTCCCTTCCCAAAACATCCTGCTGATAGTTGCTCTGCTTGAGCAACATGGCGGCACAGGCGTTTTCCCACTTTATCCCTGCGTCACCAATGACATAGCCGGTATCAAAAAAATAAACCTTGGGTTCTTTCAAAATTGCCCTGGCAACATTACGGTGATAAGGGCGCACCAGAAAGACAACGTAGAGTGCTTCAAGGATCTCAAGGTATTTGCTCACCGTATTCGGCGCGGTCTGCAGGTCTCGAGCGATCGAGGCGATGGAGAGTGGCGAACCGACCCGCCCACGCAACAGCTCGACCAGGAGGCGCATAATCCGTAGTTCCTGAATTCTTGAAAATTCCAGCACATCCTCACGGATTAGATCAGTAAAATATTGACGCCGCCAGCGTTCAGCCTCATTATTATCATCCGCGAGAAAGGGTTCCGGCAATCCTCCACGCTCGATCAGGCGATCAAGGGCATCATCCGGTTTGGCATCTTTCAGATTGACCCACTCACGCACAGAAAAGGGGTGAAGCCGCGCCTGGAAATAACGACCGGCCAACGACTCCCCTGATTGCCGAAAGGTTTCCATGCGGGCGCTTCCCGTCACCAATATGGCTTGACCTTCACTCCTCCCATCGAAAACACCCTTCAGATAAGCCTTCCAGTTTGGCATCTTGTGAATCTCATCAAGCACAAGAAGATCTGCCCGAGGACTCCAGCTTTGGTCAAGTAGAATTCGGCGGTCAGCGCTCACATCCCAGTTCAGATACTGCGGACGAAGGTAGTCAGCCATCAAATCTTTGGCAAGGGTTGTTTTACCGACCTGCCTGGGACCGGTCAGCAGTACCATTTTCTTTTTAAGATCGGAGCGAATATTTTCTGAAAGATATCGTTTCATGGCGACTATTGTTTCACGTTTTGCATAATAGTCAAGACTTTTACTCATTGCCGTGAAAAATAGTCGGAAAAGGTCGGCTGAAATTCATTCCCTTGGGAAATCAGTCAGGTAGTTTCCATCATGTGCAGTCAGCACTGTTTTGTGTCCAGGGCGCTGGGCGCGATACACTATTTGGTGGTTGATTTTCAACCACCACGTGGTTACTATCCCGCCATGCGCTTCGGCCGAATTCTTTTCCGGCCTGGGTGAAGCAACTGTAAACCGGGTCTGACCCGGTTTTTTTTTGAGGTGATATGATAACCTTTTCAATCATCATTCCGGTCAAGGCGGGTGGCCATGTTGCCGCGCTTGACTCCATCCGAAATCTATCCGCGGATGCCGACTCATACGAACTGCTGATTGCCGAAGGGGCCGCTCCCAGCCGGCAGCGTAATCTGGCAGCCTCCTCGGCCCGTGGTGAACTGCTCTATTTTCTGGATGACGATTCACTGATCAATCCTGAAAATCTGCGGCTGTGCGCCGAAATCATGAAAGACGAGAAGGTGGCCGTGGTCGGCGGTCCTTCCGTCACACCCGCTTCCGACAGCCCCTTGCAGCAGCTGTTTGGTTCCGCCCTCAGTTCTCCGCTTGGTTCGGGCGCCGTCAGAGGTCGCTATCGCGTGTTCGGCGCGGTCCGTGAAACCACCGAAAAAGAGCTGATTCTCTGCAATCTTGTGATCCGACGCTCCGTTTTTATGGAGCTGGGCGGTTTTGACGAGCGACTGTACCCCAACGAGGAGAACGAACTGCTGGACCGGATCAAATCCTCCGGCTTCAAGCTGGTTCACAACCCGGCCATGTACGTCCACCGGAGTCAACGGAAGTCGCTGAAGGCTTTTGTCCGTCAGATGTTTGCCTACGGGCGTGGCCGGGCCCAGCAAACCCTGATCAGTGGATCTTTTTCTCTGGTCAGTTTTGTGCCGCTGTTTTTTACGCTCTATCTCTTCCTGGTTCTGCTTTTTGGCGGCAACCTGCTCCTGCTGGCGCCGCTGCTGCTGTATGCCGCCCTGGCGGCCCTTTTTACAAGCGCCGCCATCTGCCGTACTGGCCGCCTGTATCTGCTGGCGCTGCTGCTGATATATCCCTTGATGCACTGCGTTAACGGTTGTGGGCTGTTGTACGGTCTGCTGGGCGGCAAGCCTGTGCCGCTGCGTGATGATAATATTGTCATCCGGCGCATCAAGGAGTTCGGGCAGGATTTCCCGGGATCCTGAACGGTACATTTGACAATGAGCATGATATGCGCATAATATGTGTTCAGGAGGTGTGCCATGCAGAAAGCTCGAATCAATCTTACTCTTGACGCGGACTTGATCGATTTTATCAAGGAATATGCGGAATCCCAACGCACAACGGTTTCCGAGGTTTTTACCCAATTTGCCCTTAAGCTGAAGCGGATTAAAGAGAATGACCCGACTGAAACGATACTGGCGGATCCTGATTTTTCTGATTCGCTCTTACGCACGATTGAGCGGGTTAAAGCAGGCACGGTAAGCTGGCAGGGTTATGATGAGGTTTTTAAATGAACCTGGTTTTCAGTGATGATTTTGTCGCTTCTCTAAAAAAACACAGCGCAATAAAAGAAGCTGTCCGAAAAAAGGTGGATATGATCTGCGAAAGCCCGGTAGCACTGGGCGAACCGCTCAAAGGAAACTTTCGTGGATTCTATAGCTGTCCTGTCAGACGCAATTTTCTGATTATTTTCCTTTACTGCGCAATCTGTCGCAAAAAGGGTGACGATGCACATGTCCTCTGTGCCGATTGTCCTGACCGCCCCGACGATACCATCAAGTTTATTGCCCTTGGACCCCACGACAAGGCATATTGGGGGTGACCTCGAGCCTCCCCGTATTCTTTTGACATTGTTTGCTGGTTTCGTTAACGTTGCAGCCGTTTGATGTTACTACTGGAGGAGTCAATTCTTTGGATATCAGTATCGTCGTACCAATCTATAACGAGCAGGACAACGTCAATGCCCTTTACAGCGCCATCACAAGCGCCATGCTGCAGATGCGCTGCGATTATGAGCTGATCATGGTCGATGACGGCTCATCGGATGGCTCATACGGTCTGCTGGCCGAACTGGCCAAGGATGATCCCTGTCTCAAGCTGATCCGCTTCCGCCGCAATTTCGGTCAGACGGCCGCCATGGCGGCCGGTTTCGATGCCGCCAGCGGCGGCATCATCATCCCCATGGATGGTGACCTGCAGAACGATCCGGCCGATATACCGCGACTGGTGGACAAGATCAAGGAAGGCTTCGATGTGGTTTCCGGCTGGCGCAAGGACCGCAAGGATACCTTTATCACCCGCAAAATTCCCTCTTTGCTGGCCAATGCGCTCATATCGCGCCTGACCGGCGTTCATCTGCACGACTACGGCTGCACCCTCAAGGCCTACCGCCGCGAAGTGCTGGACGGTATCAACCTGTACGGTGAGATGCATCGCTTTGTGCCGGCGCTGGCATCCCAGGTGGGCGCGCGGGTGACGGAGCTGCCGGTAAACCATCATCCCCGTCTGCATGGCGTCAGCAAATACGGCATTTCGCGCACCTTGCGCGTGATTCTGGATCTGATGACGGTCAAGTTTCTGCTGGCCTATTCCACCAAGCCGATCCAGCTGTTCGGCAAATGGGGGGTGTATACCCTGTTTCTGGGCCTGCTGACCGGAAGCATGGCGGTGTATATGAAACTGTTCGACAACCTCAGTCTGAATCGCAACCCGCTCCTGGTTCTGACCCTGTTTCTGCTGTTCATGGGGATTCAGTTCATCGTCATGGGGCTTTTGGGCGAGCTGAACGCCCGCACCTATTTTGAATCCCAGGGCAAGCCGATCTATGTGGTCCGGGACAGGATCAACCTTGGCTGATCCCGCCCTGCGCGTGCTGATGCTGGCCCCGACCCCCTATTTTGCCGACCGGGGCTGCCATGTCAGGATCTATGAGGAAGCCCGAACCCTGACCAGGTTGGGTCACCAGGTCTGTATCGTGTCCTATCACCTGGGGCGGGATATGCCGGGGATCACAACCGTCAGAATTCCCCGGATCCCCTGGTACACAAAGCTGGAAGCCGGCCCCTCCTGGCACAAGCCCTACCTTGATCTGCTGCTGCTGATCACGGCTTACCGTTCTGCCCGTTCCTTCCGTCCCGACCTGATCCACGCCCATCTGCACGAAGGCGCCCTGGTCGGCTGGGTTCTGAAAAAGCTGCTGGGTCTGCCGCTGTTATTCGATTATCAGGGCAGCCTGAGCGGAGAGTCGCTCAATCACGGTTTCCTGCGCCAACAATCGCTGCTGCACAGGATCTTTGTCGCTATCGAGGGCTTTATCAACCGCACTGCCGACGGGATTATCACCAGCTCCGGTGAGGGGCGGCGGGAACTGGGCGCTGATTTCGGAATCGGTCCGGAAAAGATCCGCACGCTGATCGACGGGGTGGATGTCGAGGTTTTCAAACCCGGCTCCCGTCAGCAGGCGCGCCAGGAACTGGGCATTGCCCAGGATGCCCGGCTGGTCGTTTATCTGGGACTCTTCAATCAGTATCAGGGGCTGGATCTGCTGCTGGAGGCGATAGCGATTGTCAGGGATCGGCTGCCGGACGCGCATTTCCTGCTGATGGGCTTTCCTGACCAGGAGTATCGTCGCAAGGCGGCCCGGATGGGGCTTGACGATATAATCACCTTCACCGGCCGGGTGCCGTACGGCTCCGCTCCGCTGTTTTTGAGCGCCGGCGACCTGGCGGTTTCGCCCAAACTGGCGCGCACCGAGGCCAACGGCAAGCTGTTCAACTACATGGCCTGCAGCCTGCCCACGGTGGCTTTTGAAAGCGCCGTCAATCGTGAAATACTGGCCGAATGCGGAATCTACGCCGACTATAACAGTGCCGCCTCACTGGCGGAACAGATGGTTTCCGCGCTGAATGACCGCGATCGATTGGCGAACATCGGCCAACAATCCCGGGAGCGGGCCGTCCAGGTCCATTCCTGGCAGGCGCGCGGTTTAGAATTGCTCCAGGCTTATCGGGATCTGATCGGGCACAAAGGTAAAAAAATTACAGCGTCCAGTTGAAAAAATATTGACAACGTCCAGGGGCTTTGCTATAAATCCGGGACTGCAAGCGGGAATAACTCAGTGGTAGAGTGCAACCTTGCCAAGGTTGAAGTCGCGGGTTCGAATCCCGTTTCCCGCTCCAAAGAATTCAAGGGTTTAGCCGGTCGGCTAAGCCCTTTTTTCTTGCTAAAATATTCTGTGCATCCGTTTTTGCATCCGTTTGTCATTGGGTAAGCCAGAAATATTGTGAAATATTGTGAGACACCCTGAAAATTTTGTGCATCAGTCTAAATAATTTTGAAACCAGAATCCCGTAGAAAGGCCATGCAGCGCTAAGCTCACTGGAGCGCCGTCACCCACACTATTCATCAACAAGCGTACTAAGCAACAACACGAAGAATCACTCACTTTGGCCCCGCATTTATTTCTCCCTTTTTCCGCTGTATCCGCTTTTGTATCCGTTTTAAGACAAATGTTCATAAAATCAGCTAGATAGATGCCGGCGGTTTTCGTCGCTTGCGGGTGGAATAAAAAGCAACACCTTAAAATAGTATTGTATGTAATACATGTTCTGATTGATTAACATAATTGTTTCATATAGAATGCATTTATGCTTTTCGATATTGGTGAAGAAATACGCAATGAGCGAAAGCGCCGGAAGGTCTCCCAGGAAAAGATGGCGAAGGATCTGGAGATGAGCCGTGCCACGATCAGCCTGATTGAATCGGGAACCGTTCAGGAAATCGGTGTCCGCAAACTGATCAGGATACTGGAATATCTCGATCTGGAACTCCGTGTACGACCTGCGGGGACACCTCCTACGCTGGATGAGCTGAGGGGCGAGAAATGAGTGCGAATGCCTTGGCCGTATGGGCCGCTGATTGTCGGGCCGGTCTTCTGGACCGCTCTCTGGACCAGCGTCAGTATGTCTTTGCCTACGATCAGGCCGCAGAACCACCGGATACCCAGGTATCGCTCACCATGCCAGTGCGTTTGGAAAGCTGGCTGAGCCGGGATCTGCACCCTGTTTTCCAGATGAACCTGCCGGAAGGAGCGTTGCTTGAGGCTATCAGGCGCGCTATTGCCAAACTCGCCGGTGAAGATGATTTGACTATTCTCCGCGTCACCGGCGGCAACCAGATCGGGCGTAACCGCTTTTCCCTGCCGGAAGATACGTCTGCCGGTATTGTGGAATCTGCCGAATCGCTGGATGAGCTGTTGTCCTACCCTGACACAGAGGAACTGTTTCACGACCTGATAGCGAAATATGCCCTCCGTTCCGGGGTTTCAGGAGTGCAGCCGAAGGTCATGCTGGATGCGACGGAGCGGGGAACCGCCGCCGTTGGTGGTTACATCGTAAAGTCCTGGGGAGCCGACTATCCGCAGCTGGCGGCGAATGAATTCTTCTGCATGACCGCAGCCAAACAGGCCGGTTTGCCGGTGCCGGAATTCCACCTTTCCGAAAATGGCGGACTGTTCGTGATGAAGCGGTTCGATGTGGCCGCTGATGGATTATCCTTGGGCTTCGAGGATATGTGCTCCATACAGGCCGTGGGCACGGCACAGAAATATGGCAGCACCTATGAGCGGGTGGCGCGGTCGATCAAGGATTTCGTATCGGGAGAGTTCCTGCAGGGAGCCCGGGAACAGTTTTTCGCTTCACTTGTACTTTCTTGCATGATCAGGAATGGAGATGCCCATTTGAAGAATTTCGGAGTTCTGTACGAGCGGCCCGGGCAACCGGTCCGGTTGGCTCCGGTGTATGATATGGTGACAACTGTGGCCTACATTCAACGGGATGTACCCGCGCTCTCTCTGGCAGGCAGCAAGAAGTGGTGGCCACGGAAGGTCCTGGAGAAGTTTGCCATTGCGCACCTGGCGTTGCCGGTGGGGAAAGTCGGGCAGATCTTCGACGAGGTTGCGGAGGGAGTGACCGATACCCGAGGGATGTTGTCTGAGTATCTGAAGGAGCACCCGGAGTTCCACGACGTGGGAAGCCGGATGCTGGCCGCGTGGAGTGAAGGCGTTACAGATACCTTGTCAGCATGATCTCACCACTATGATGACATGGTTTCACTCAAGGATACAGCTCAATACATCATTGCAATCAACGTCCGGAGTGGATGCGAAAGCACTTTTCGGAGCTTTCGCATCACTCGACTGCTTATCGGCATGCTTCATAACCGCCATTGAAGTGATAGCTGGCAATTGCTGATCTGACATACCCCCAAGGAGAAGGCACGGATAGTAATCGTGCCTCCGGGAGATTGGACAGCACTGCGCAGGTTCTACCAAGAGCGTGGCGACGTTGAGTTGCGTTTGAGTGATCTTGTTAGGGAGAGCGCGTGGCTGCCAATGCCTGACGAAGTTTTCGGTCGGGTACGCGATGCGATGTCGGCACAGGAGAGAAGCGGTAATGCGTTGGTATTACTGGGGCTGCCTGGCTATCTTGCGTTGTTAACGGACGAGAATAAGCTGGCCGCGATTGTCGCTTTACGCGAATGGGTAGACGGTACGTCAGAACGGGATGCGGTCTGCTTTTTGCGGAGCGATGACGGCACGGATTTGATACTAAAGAATGTTTTCGCCAATCCGCGCTACCGCCAAGGGAAGCAACTGATTGAAATTTATGGAGATGTTGTACCACAGTTTGCTGGGCGTACGGAAGTGATGCTGGTCGGGGACAATTTGGCATCATTCATCCCGGAAGCGTGCGACACATTTCAGAAGTATTTGCGATATACCGAAGAACATCCGAGTGACAGCTTTGTCCGGCGAATTGTGGTTACCTCGGAAGGGCGAGAATTGGCGGGGCTAAGCGCCGAGGTGAGACAGGTGGTATGTCTGCGGGAATTCGCTCACGTTTTTTACGGCGTGGAAGATTCGGGATTGTCCGAAGATGCCTTGCGGTGGATTTGCGAGCGGGGTAAAGAAGGTACGGGGAAAACGCTGTCGGAAACGCTCAAGGCGTTGTTTTTTTCGGAAAGTGCAGTCACAAAGTGCGTCTTACGTGTTTTTGACGAGCGCAGAGGTGCGGAACGTGAGGCGGTACTGTGGCTGGTAAAACACGTCGCATACAAGGGCAGTTACCTTGAGTGTGTCGTAAGACAAGAGGGGGTTTATGTCGGCAACTTCCGCTCCGCATACGTAACAGGAGCTGTGGAATGGCTGGATGAATCGTTAGCACATGCTGGTGAACGCAGGGATGCTATACGGGAAGCTGACGTTAGCAGGTCCGACGCGGACATCCGGCAATTCATTGCGCGTTGTGCGGTCGAATCCACATCGCGGGTTGCTCCTTGGTTGAATTGCAGGACGGACGCGGAGCGGGCGGAATTACTGCGGCGCTGTTCGGTAGATAGCATTGTGTCAAACGTCATAAAAGAGGTGTACCCAGAAGCGGAAATGTATCTGAATGCCAATTTTGTTTTTGGCGACGTGGCGCTGGAAGAATATTTCATGGAATACCGTGAACTGAAAATGGCTGGCCGCGTGACGCCTGAGTTTTACGAGAAGGCACTGCGGGCTGTCCCTCCGAGTTCGGTGCAATCGCGGGATGCAATGGTGCAACGATATGCCTCGGACAACAGGTGTGCGTTACTGGTGGTTGATGCGATGGGCGCGGAGTGGCTGCCGATGTTGGTAGCACTGGCGCGACAACGGAATATAGGCGTGGATTCGATTGCGGTCGGCGTGGCGCAATTGCCGACATCGACGATATTCAACAGCATCCATTGGCCAGATGTCACTCGGCGGTTGCCAGACATTAAGCGCTTTGACAACATCGCGCACAATGGAGCGGAAGCGCACGAGGCCCGGTGCGTGGAGGAAAGTCTGGCTGCGGCGCTGGATGTGATCGGCAGCGATGTTTTGCCGCGCGTGGCGGTGGGGCTGACGCGATTTGAGCGGGTGCTTGTCACAGCAGACCACGGGAGTTCTAGACTAGCGGTGTTGGCATGGCAGGCCGAACCGAGGCTGGCGCGGACGCTTCCATGTGAGGCTGGCGCGGAAGTCGCCGATTGGCGCTACCGAGAGCGGTCGACACAAGGTGAATGTCCACCGGAACTGGAAGAAACTTTGGATGGCAGGTATTGGGTGATGCGCGGGTATGACCGACTGCCCAAGAGGGGCGGCGGACAGGGCTTTGAGCTACACGGCGGTGCGACGCTGGAAGAGCGGCTGGTACCGGTTGTTATTTTCTCGCAAACGGGGCAGTTCGTGACAAAGGCAAAGACTGATGGCAAACGGGCGCAGATTGTAGAGACAGACGATTTCGATTTGTAGTATCAACGAGGGCAATCAAACATGGTCGATACTGAAAAATTACGGACGGCATTTCCCGACACGACGGTCTTCAAGGCCCCGAACATCGTGGCGATCTTCAAAGCGGCATCGATTCCGTCTTTTTTGCGGGACTGGATTTTGAAACGCAAGGCGGAATCGGACGGTAGAATCCACGATGCCGAGGCTTTGAGAAAATACATTTACGAAATTATCCCGCGACGGGAGAATTTGCTGGAATTGAAGGACGCAGCGCGTAGTGAGGGGAACACGAAAAAATTTCTGGCTAAGATAGAAATCCAATTTCTCGTTCGATCCAACGAGTACACGTTTGCGATTCCGGATTTGGGTCTGGGGCATACTGAAACACTGATTGAGGATTATGTTTGGAACCGGATCAAAGATGATGTCGTAAAAACTGCTGGTGGCTGGGGACTGGTACAACTTGGGTACCGGAGCCCGGACGAAGAGAATTCGCGTGGATGTTTCACGCTCTTAGAGTACAAGAATTTCTGCCCGTACACGATAGATCTGGACGCCTATAGAGAGGCACGCTGCCAGTTTACAACCGATGAATGGATCGACGTTGTGTTGGGAGCAATCGACTACAACCCTGAGGGTTACGAGGACTGGGTACAGAAGCATACGGTACTGACGCGCCTGCTGCCGTTCATCGAACCGCGCCTAAACTTGATTGAGCTGGCACCCAAGGGGACAGGTAAGTCATATATGTTCGGACGAGTAGGGAAATACGGCTGGCTGGTCAGCGGGGGGACGCTGACGCGAGCGAAGATGTTCGGCGATATCAATGGGAAGAGCCCCGGTCTGATCGCATCGAATGACTTTGTAGCGCTAGACGAAATCCAGTCGATCAACTTTCCTGATCCGAGTGAGATGCAAGGCGGGCTAAAAGCCTACATGGAAAGTGGGGAAATCACAGTCGGCAAAAACCGTATCATTGGCGGTGCCGGAGTCATCCTGCTGGGGAACATCCCGCAAACAGAAATGGACGAAACCAAAGACATGTTCCAGAGGCTGCCGCAAGTGTTTCACGAGTCAGCATTGTTGGACCGGTTTCATGGTTTTATCCGGGGACGCGACATCCCGCGTATGAATGAGAACCTGAAAATTAATGGTTGGGCTCTGAACACGGAGTATTTTTCCGAAATAATGCATCTGCTGCGCCAACCGTCAGAAACAATGATTTATCGGCATGTCGTAGAAAGACTGGTAGACTATCCTTCCGGGGCGGATACCCGCGACACGGAAGCGGTTTTACGGTTGTGCACGGCCTACCTTAAACTGCTGTTTCCGCACGTCACAGCGCCAAGCGGAATCGACAAGGGAGAGTTCAAACGATACTGTTTACGTCCCGCCGTGCAGATGCGCACGGTGATTCGGCAACAGTTGCAGATGATTGACCCGCTTGAATTCGGAGGGAAGAACGTAGCCGCTTACACGTTGCGCGAGGTTGATCAATGAGCAGAAGAAAGCAAATCAATTGTGCCTATTGTGACAAAGAGAAGCTTTCCAAGAATGAGATTGGACTCAACAAGAAACTCATCCATCGGCAGATTGAGCGGATGATGTGCCTGACGTGTTTAGCCGCATATTTCGAAACGACGGAAGAAGATCTGAAAATAATGATCGAGGGGTTTAAGTTTGAAGGCTGTGACTTGTTCGGATGAGGAAAAGGTTGATAATAAAGAGCTTAAAGGGATGGCTGTATATTTTTTTAAGGAGGCGATACTTTGATTTATGCCGATAATGCCGCAACCACAAAAATATCGGCCACCGTCTTAGAGAAAATGCTTCCTTTTTTGCAGGAGCAATACGGCAACGCCTCCAGTCAATATTCACTCGGAATAAGCGCAAAATGTGCCGTTGAACAAGCTCGCCAACAGGTTGCCATGGCTATCGGCGCAGAGTCTTCAGAAATCGTGTTTACTTCAGGAGGCTCTGAGAGTAATAGCTGGGTGCTGTCTTCCGTGAGTAATGGACATATAATTACCTCTTCAATCGAACATTACTCTGTGTTAGACGCATGCCATTCGCTTGAGCGTAAAGGTATAGATGTGACTTACCTTCCAGTTGATTGCAAGGGTCGCGTTTCGTTAGACAGCATAAAAGAAGCCATTCGCTCCGACACTGAACTCGTTTCTATTATGCTCGCAAACAATGAAATCGGGACAATTCAACCAATAGATGAAATTGGGGAATATCTACGTGAACGCGGTATTCTGTTTCACACAGATGCAGTTCAGGCAGTCGGAAAAATACCAGTCAATGTTAAGGAACTCGGTGTAGATTTATTAACTGCATCCAGCCATAAATTCAATGGGGCAAAAGGAACTGGTATTCTCTACAAACGGAATGGTGTTTCATTGCCTCCTCTGATATTTGGCGGGGAACAGGAGCGCGGAGCTCGTGCTGGAACTGAGAATGTTGCGGGAATAGTGGCAGCGGGATACGCCATTAGTGAAAGCGTAAATGATATGACCGCAATGGCAACTAAGCTATCGGCATTTGTTCAAGCGACGATATGCGGGATACGCGCTAAAATACCGAGTATTGTTATAAATGGTGATGAGAATAATCACCTGCCTGGAATTGTAAACATCGTCTTCGATGGTGTCACAGGCGAATCGCTTATGCATTTGCTGAACTTAAAGGGAATCTTCGTGTCTACAAGTTCAGCTTGCACATCGGGAAAGGATAAACCTTCACATGTGCTGATGGCACTAGGATTAACCGAACAGCAAGCAAAATCAGCTATACGTATTTCATATGGTAGATATAACAATTTGGATGAGGTTGAGACGATTGTGGCTACCATTTGTAGTGTCTACGACAAAATCTTAACAGCAAAGGTATAGAGTATGCGCAAGTTCCAAGATGTATATGGGGTTTATCTTGTCCATGACAGATGATGGCCAAGCGTACCTGCATGTTCCCTTCAGACCCGAAATTATGCCGATTTTGTAACAGCGAAATTCCCCTTACTTAAAATCATTATCATTGAGCATAGTAAGTCTAATAATCATAGACATACTATGCTACTATCTGCTAAATTATGACCATCACTCGGGAGATGGTGATCATGACTAACAGCCTGCTGATCAAAAGCATTCCCTACGAGGAGTTTGACTACCAGACGCTGCTGGATTCTGTCCACGGATATGCACAGCCACGGATGAAAATTTCCGGCATGCTGGCCAAAGGTGATATAGTCCGCGTCAAGAAGGGACTCTATATCCTCGGCGAGTCATTGCGACGGAGGCCATTCTGTCGGGAACTGCTTGCAAACCTCATCTATGGTCCGTCCTATGTTTCCCTCGAATACGCGCTGCACTATCATGGCCTGACACCCGAACGGGTTGAGACAGTAACGTCAGTAACCAGTGGCCGTTCCCGGACGTTCGACACGCCGGTCGGGACGTTTTCCTATCGCATGATCCCAATGGAAGCATTCCGTACCGGTATGGACCAGGTTGAACTGGATGATGGCCGTTCCTTTCTGATCGCCATTCCGGAAAAAGCCCTGGCAGACCGGATCGTTGCCGACCGGGGTGCCGGTATCACAACTCAGAAGGAATTACATGAATATTTGCTGGATGATATCCGCATTGATCCTGCCAATCTCAATGAACTCGATCCAACAAGAATTATGGAAATTGCCCGGCACTACCGATCCCGCAGAGTGAAGCTGCTGGCCGATCTGATTACCCGCCTGAGTAAAGGAGCACGATAATGCATGAGGCCGTGACCCGCATGCTTGCCAAGTATGAACCCAGGAGCGTTGACGATTCAGTCAGAGCGCTACGGGAAATTATACAGGAAGTGGCGCTGCTCGGACTCTGGCGGGCTAAGTTTTTCGAGCACGCCGCGTTCTACGGCGGTACGGCCCTGCGCATCCTGTACGGGCTCGACCGGTTCTCCGAGGATCTGGATTTCTCGCTGCTGACACCATCCCCAGACTTTAACTTGGCGCGGTACACGGCATCACTTGAGGAGGAACTGCAGGCATTCGGTTTCAATGTCCGGGTGGAGATGGTCGACAAAGCGGTGGAATCCGCAGTGCAGTCTGCCTTCCTCAAGGCAAACACCCGTAATGAACTTCTGGTCATTGAAGCCGGTGAAGAACTTACCGGTCAGGTTGCAGCCGGACAGGTACTGAAGGTTAAGATCGAAGTGGACACTGACCCGCCCCCGGGATTTTCCACTCAGACCCGCTATCTGCTGCAGCCGATACCATTTGCCGTTCGGAGTTACTCACTTCCGGATCTTTTCGCCGGCAAGATGCATGCAATCCTCTTCCGCAAGTGGAAGAACCGGGTCAAGGGTCGTGATTGGTACGATTTAGTCTGGTATGCAGCCAATCATCCGCGTCTGAACCTGGCTCACCTTGAACAACGGATGCGCCAAACCGGCCACTGGAGTGGTGATAAAAATCTTTCACCGGTAGTTTTCGCTGATTTATTGTTCGAGGCAATCGACCGGCTGGATGTGAATCAGGCTCGTAAAGATGTGGCCCCCTTTGTCAAGGATCAGCAGATGCTTGCCCTCTGGTCGCACGATTTCTTTCAGGATGTGGCGGGCCGAATTATGACCGAAGGATAACAACATATGGAGGTTTCTGTAATGAGTAATGAGGATCTGCTGGCATCGCTCCAGGAATTATTGGAAGCATCCAGTGCCATGACCAGCGGACAACTACCCAGTGCGAGTCAACTGGAACGATATCATCGTGCTCGCGAATGGGCACAACGTTTGATTGATCGTGAGGAGAAAACAAAAAAGTCGCGGTTGTCACCATAAAATTGAGTTTTTAACGATCCAAGGAAAATAATTTTTCCGCTTTTGGATATACCGACCGATTGGATAAATAAGAGGAATAAACATGTTGATTGTGGAGTGCATACATACTCCTGTAAATGGTCCGCTATTCCAGACTAAATATCCCTCCCAAATTAATTGCCATTTCCAGACACATGCCTTCATCTGCAATCGAAGATAATTTATCGTATAGCTGTGTTGCATAGACCAGCATCTACGATCATATATTTTACTGTTATTATCTCACTCTAACTGATATAAATATACGAGCGCATATATTGTGGGGTGCTGGAATGAAGATTTCGTGTGCGATAGACATTGGCAGGATCATCAAACAGAAACGTAAAGACGATGGCCTTACCCTGGAAGATGCGGCTGCAGTCTGTGGCGTAAGCTACGCCTTTCTGTCTGCTCTGGAAAACGGCAAGGAGACCGTGCGCCTGAACAAGGTACTGCAGGTTATCAAGTGCCTCGGAATCGAGCTGGATGCGAGTATCCGTACGTGGGCATCTCCAGGAGACGAATCATGACTATCGGTCTGCTTGTCAGGATAGATGAAGATGTCGTGGGGCGGCTCTGGTTGGATGAGAAGAAGCACTTCTGTTTCCAGTACGACAAGGATTGGCTGGAGCAGTCGAGAATCCCATTGTCCCTCTCGTTACCCTTACGCGCCGCCCCCTATTCCGACGATGAGTCACATCCCTTTTTCGCCAACCTCCTTCCTGAAGAAAAAATCCGTGCCGTGATTGCCCGGAATCTTGGTGTTTCCCTCAATAACGACTATGGGCTCCTGGAGCGGATCGGCGGTGATTGCGCCGGTGCGGTTTCACTATATCCTGAGACCGGAGAACCGAAACGTGAACCCGGTTCCTATCGCCAGCTCTCACTGGATGAACTCAACACAATTATCAGCGAACTCCCGCAGCGGCCACTTCTGGCTGGGGAGAAAGGGATACGGCTCTCACTGGCCGGTGCCCAGAAGAAACTTCCGATCTTTTATGATGAGCAGCACTTCCATCTGGGGTATGGCACAGCTCCTTCCAATTACATCATCAAACCAGCCATCGAGAACCTGGACGGCACGGTGGAGAACGAAGCATTCTGCATGGCCCTAGCTCACTCGGTTGGTCTGGATGTGCCTCGATCATTCATCCATCAACATGGGGAAACACGAGTATTCATCGTTAAGCGCTTTGATCGTGTGATTGCTGGCGATGGTACCAAACGGCTGCATCAGGAAGATTTCTGCCAGGCGCTCCATATCCCTCCTGAATACAAATATGAATCCGAAGGGGGGCCGTCCCTGGCGGCATGCTTCAACCAGGTTCGCACTGCCAGCATCAGGTCCGGCAAGGATGTGCTGTCGCTTTTGAACTGGGTTATATTCAATTACCTGATTGGCAACTCAGATGCACATGGCAAGAACATATCTCTCTTGCTGCTGCCGGAAGGACCGATGCTGGCCCCCTTCTACGATCTGCTTTCGACGAGGATTTACGCTCATTACGGTTTGGCGGAAGGCTTGGCCATGAAGGTTGGTGGCGAGAGTGATCCAGGCTCAATCCAGAAAAAACATTGGGAACAGTTTGCCGAGGAGATCGGCATCAAGCCACGGCTGGTGCTGACCCGTGTTGCCGATCTTTCAAAGAAGATTGAGGACAACCGCTTGCAGCTCTTCAAGGGAGTATTTTCACCCTATAAATGCGATGCCTTGTACCGTTTGATGGAATTTATCGGAGGACAGACGGATAAGACCCTGCGAAGGCTATCGTGAAGGAAAGCAAGCAGTTAAGAGATAGAATGCAATGGAATATGAAGGCAAGATGAAATCAAAAACAGATGAAGTAATGGAAAAAATGCCTACTCCACTTCGTAATTTCGGACCAGAGTATATAAAAGCATTCGTTTCATTTGTCGATATTCTAGGGTTCCGTCAGATAATTGCTGACAAGCGGCCAATAGAAATTAATACCCTTCTTGACGCAGTTGGCTTCTTTTCTTCTCAGCCGGAGCTCAGAAGAGCCCCCTATAGCAAAACAAAAAATTTACCAATGGTACTGCAATTTTCGGATTCTATAATTCGCATCCAGCCTCTTGATCAAAATGATGAAAATATCAGTGCGATGGATTTATTTGATGGAGAATTGTCCTCATTGCTTTTGGCTCAAGGAAATCTTGCCTGTAATGGAGTATTGCTACGCGGTGGACTCACATTTGGAGATGTATGTGTACAGAAAAACAGAGTGTTTGGCCCTGCTTTCAATAAAGCGTATCACCTTGAATCATCTCTGGCACGATACCCACGCATTATTGTTGACGAGTGTTTGTGTGCGCAAAATAGTTGTAATCCTATAATTGACCTTGTTGGATATCATAATTGGACCTCTCTTGCGTTTCATTTGTATGAGTATATGGAAAGATATGATGATGGACAATGGGGGATAAACTATGAAGTGGTTGCGCTTTTTGAGACATGTGTGTAAGCAATGAACCGACCTATTTTGAAAGGAGTGGTTCAATGTCGCAACATCGTGCACATCACAGCGCAGAATTTAAGGCCAAGGTAGCCTTGGCCGCCCTGTCGGAGTCAAAGACCCTGGCAGAACTTGCAACCGAGTACCGAGTTCACCCGACTCAGATTACCCGTTGGAAACAGGATCTGATCGAGAATGCTTCAGACCTCTTTGGCAAAGGTAAAAAGAAAGAAGTCAATCATGAAGCCGAAGTGGCTGAACTTCACCGCATGATCGGCAAACTCAAGGTTGAGAATGATTTTTTGTCGCATTTGCCCGGACTGAACTTGACCGGGCGCAAAAACAACAAGTGATCGCCAGCGGGCATCCTGAAGTTTCTGTTGAACGTCGCTGCCAGATTCTGGGCCTGCCACGTGCCAGTTATTACCGTGGACCAGCTTCAGGATTGCGTTCCGGTGATCTGGAACTGATGCGTAGAATCGACGAACTTTACATGGAGCATCCCTGGATGGGCAGTCGCTCCCTTGTCAATCATCTCACGACGCCTGAAGCCCCTGTGGGGAGAGATCGTATGCGCCGCCTGATGCAGGTCATGCGCATCGAGTCCCTAGCTCCCAAGCCCGGCACCAGCAAGCGACAGCCGAAACATCCGGTCTATCCCTACCTGCTGCGGGGAATGACCATCGACAGACCCAATCAGGTCTGGGCAACCGACATAACCTACCTCCCCATGGCACGGGGGCACATGTACCTGATAGCGATCATGGACTGGGCCACCAGACGGGTGCTGTCCTGGCGGTTGTCCAACACGCTGGATACCCGATTTTGTGTCGAAGCACTGAAAGAGGCATTGTTCAAATACGGTGCTCCGGAGATCTTCAACACCGACCAGGGATGCCAGTTTACCAGCGAAGCCTTCACCTCCGTCCTCAAGACCTGGAACATCAGGATCAGCATGGACGGCAAAGGGCGGTTCAAGGACAACATCTTCATCGAACGACTCTGGCGCAGCCTGAAATACGAGAGAATCTACCTGAAGGCATACGAAACCGGAGCTGAGCTTTTTAAAGACCTGGCAATCTGGTTTACCCATTACAACGAGAAACGGAAACATTCGTCACTTGACAAGCGGACTCCGGATGAGGCTTATTTCCAAGGACTCGAAAAACTGAAGCAGGCTGCCTGAAGCTAACAAACCCAACAACATCGGGGCATTGCTTATTTTACTACTCAGGCTGTCTCACAAACCCCGACCACCTCACTACCTGCCACATCTGTTTATGGCCCATCGTGATCCTGCTATCAAAGGTATTGATGTGCTGATGGCACACCGAGACAGATTGCAGCAGCTTGTTAACAACACAACGACAAATGGTAATGCAGAAGCATTGATAAAAGTCAGATGGGCAGCTAGTTACCACAACCGAATTGTTGCCAATTGCTTTAAGGCGTTATATGAGCGACATGAAGAAGCCGAAGATTCGTTGCTGGTGAGTATTGATTAGATCGCCTGCCTATCACTCCGTATTAAATTGCCATAGACCAACTCTTTTAACGCTTTGGAATTACGACTATTCCTGAATAGATTACGATGTCAATATCAAAAAAAAGGCGACCACAAGGGCCGCCTCTATCCAGGCCGGACGGGTATGTCCGATCTGAAGACTCTAGTAGGGTTTCACTCCCGAAAGAATGGCAAGAACTTCAAATTCGCCGCCTGCAAGATTGCTCCTGTGCAGCGCCTTCTCAAACTCCTCCCAGCTCAGCGTAAAATCCCTACCGTTGATACGTGCTCTGACTGACATGACTCTATCCCCCTTATCGTTGTGTTGGTGGCCCAAAAGGGCTCCCTACAACCACCGCTGTGTCGGTGGCTCTAAGGAACCCTTTTGAGCCAAGGGGAAGAGTCGAGGGAGGACGCATGATGCGTCGCTCCCTCGTTATTTATAAGAGTCCCTGTTCTACAAAGCTCAGGAACTTGTCATCACCAACTACGATGTGATCCAGAACCCTGATGCCGAGAATCTCGCCACTTTCCTTGAGACGTCTGGTAATGGCGATATCTTCACTGCTGGGTGCCGGGTCACCTGTAGGGTGATTATGCACGAGTAGCACGGCTGCCGCATTCGAGAGGCATGCCGTTTTGAAGACCTCACGACTATGGACAATGGCCTGGTTGAGTGATCCGATCGACACGCGATCAAAGCAGACAATCCGGTTTTTGCCGTCCAGATGCAAAACTATAAAGTGTTCCTTGGTCTCTAATCGCAGATCCCGGAACATCTCGAATACCTGTTGAGGCTGCGTGAACCGCATTGATACCCATTGCGGGGCGTCATCTCTGACGACTTCATTGCGGTAACGGGCTTCGATAGATTTTATGAAGATTCTTTTTGTTGTTGGTGCTTCTGGTTCTCCAAAGAGATCGAGATTCATGTCCGCCTCCTGAAATGTAGAGGGCGGACCACCCCGAGGGCAGTGTCCGCCCCCATAGGGTTGATAGTTTTTGATCAGATTACTGGAGCGCCAGCACGGCTTCCCGGAAGCTCACACCATCCAGTTCCATAACAACGCTGATGGAATCCCATGACCGGTTACAGACGAAACAGTGGACATGGTTGTCATACAGAGCCATTGACGGATTGCTGTCCTCATGAAACGGACAGCACCGGTGCCTCCCCTTGGGGAAGTCGATGATGTTGGTGATGGGATACTGTCGGGCCTGGTCGATCATATCGGGGGTGATTCCGCCGGGTACCTGCGCCGTCTCCTTGCCGTTGACATGGTTCAGGAGCGCTGTCGCCTCCCGTTTCAGGGGGCGCAGCTCCTTTTCCTGGTCTCTGATAAAGGATTCAGTCAGAGCCTTGATCAGCGGATCACGACTGCGTTCTATCCTCCGTCGCGCTCCCCAGATTTCCCGCTCCAGATGTTTGATGTTCGGCTGAAGGAAAGCCAGACGACGCATAATCGCGTACCGTTCCGACACTCCCATTTCACGTGCAGCCTGTAACGTCGAATTAAGAGTCATTACATGCCCTCCTTTATAATGATTGCTCAGATCCAGTTTCAGGCGGATCGTCAGGACATTGCGCCAGCATGGTTACCGCTTCATGCAGGGGAATGGTTCCATGTTCCGTAACAGCCAGCGGCTTATAGATAATGCCGAAGTTCTGGTTACGACCGATCAGGTCACCTCCCATTTCGCCATCTTCACCCTGCCAATCTATCCGGCACGATGTTCCAGGCTTGATGTGCTGCCTGATGATGGGAATTGCAATATCTTCGGCTGACCTCCACTTGCCACACGGTTCTTCGGGCTCGAAATAGATGCTCCCGTTTCCGATCCGCATTTCGTCACCGATTTCAGGCACTGTCGCCTTGATCTCGGCCAGGCACGCTTCGTTGTCATCTGCTTCAAATCCGGTAATTGAAAGTGTGTAGTGATATCCCATTGGTAGTCTCCTTGTAGGCGTACTCCGCTCCCATAGGGAGTACGGTAATGATCTCCCCCTATGGGTAGGGAATGAAACATCATTTACGCAGTCGCTCGTCCCAGCAGCACTCGCCGATGAAGTGGGCGTAGTCGTCCCGCTGGTACAGGATGCGTGCTGAAGCCTGCGGAATCATGTTGCCGCAGCCGACACATTTGACTGCTCGCTGAAGCGGGCTGTCCGGGGCATTCAGCTCCCGTATGAAGGTTTCGTCGCATTCCTGGCAGTCGTACAGCTCCCGGTCGATCCCCAACAGGGTGTCGGTACGGGTGACTTCCAGAAAGCAGCCGCACACCGGGCAGCCGAGCTGGCCGGCATCGCCCTGTTCCGCGAGCCGTTCATGGTTGTAGTTGTTGCGGGCAACGCGGAGATTCTCCTCGAAATCAATCTCCATCCGCAGACAGAAGTGCATCAGGTCTGTGAGCAGGTCCTTGACGTCATCTTCGTCTCCATCGAAATCCCGGCCTTCAAGTGTCAGGCAGTAGGCCTGCATGACTGTGTCGATCCTGTCGGCACGCTCCTCGTTGGTCGGTTCGTCTGTCGTTCGTTCAAGAGGGCTCATGTCACCACCCCCTTGCATTCATCTGATTGAGAACCATTCCCAGATCGATTCCGGACTCGGTAATCTTCTCGATGTGTCCAACAGCATGAGCAATGTCGCCGTTGCTTTGAGAAACTTTGAGGAGACATTCCTCCTCGAATCCCTCGACGTCGTAGTCGAGAATGATCACGTCCATATCCAGGACTTGCTCTGGTGCATTGCTGACAATGCTCTGCACCAGACCGCCTTCGAGGACCACGCCGACAATCGGCTTTGGCGGAGGTGGATCTTCCGTTTGGGGGCCAATATCGCCTGTTTCCGCTTCACTGATTCGCTCTTCCAGCCACTGGCCGGTAAAGCAGTACTGGATGTCATCAGCGGTGATGAATACAGCTCCACCACCGAAGCCATCCGGTCGCATCCGCGAACAGGTATAGGCGCTTTCCTTGGAGATCCAGGGAAGTTCACCGTTGGAACGGCGAATAATCTCCTGGAACCTGGTGAAAAGATCGTCCTCACTGAGTTCGATTTCCTCACCTTCAGGTTCCTCTGAATCAAGGTAACCGTTACAGCACCACTCTTCTGCGTAGAGGTAGAACTTATCCTCGCCGTCGGATTCAAAAGTGATGCTGAACACCTCGATGATGCGCCGGTCCTCGTCGTTGATCAGGTGCTTGGGAATGGATGGTTGAAATACCGCTTGGGAATAATAGTCTGCCATGTCTGTCTCCTTGTTGTAATGGTGTGGGGAGACAGGCATCCCCTATGGGGAGTGTGTCTCCAATTGGGTTGGCGGTTGTTGGTCAGGAAACCCTTCTGATGGCGCCGCTTATGTCGGTGTACCATCCCGGGGGAACAGTGAACCCGTCGCTGATGACGAACATCATGTCCGGGTTATGACGGTTGCGAACCAGGTAGTAACCGCGGCCTTTGGAATCAATGGCTTCATAGGCGGCCATGCCGTCTGGATCGTTGGCGGGCTGCCACTCAAGAGAACTCAGATCTTTCCCTCTCATGGCGATTCACCTTGCCCGGTCACATCAGTGCAGGCTTCCCGTTCATCGTGTATATCAGGCTCGTCGAGCACAGCAAGCCGCACCGTGTCGGTTTCCCACCGGACATCAGTGTGCTTGTAGTAACCCGACCAGAAGAAATCGTCATCGGTAACGTTGAGAGTGTTGCACTCCATCCGTCCCTCGAATTCCTTTAATCTTACCTTGCCGTTTTCCGGTTCAGCGTCCCAGTCAGCCGTCATAAAGTCGCAGCCGCAGTTGAACTCCGAGACCTTGTAGACCTTAAGTTCACGCACTGCCGCCGATAGTGCCTTGATCCGCTCGATGGTTGCAGCGTCAAGGTCTATGATGGCGTAGTCCGCATTGTCGGAGAAAAACTCGCTGTTGTCGTGAATGGGTATGATGAGGCGTTTTGCTGATATGGTGTCTGTCATGGACTGTCTCCTTGTAATGTGCGGAGACAGATCGACCCTTACGGGGGTATCTGTCCCCGCACGGGTTGATGGTTGAGGTCTCGTCAGACGTATTTCCGCTTGGGGGCGGGATTATCCATCTCATTACAAGACGGCATTCGCTTTCTCCGACGTCCTTTACCCGCACCCCATTCGGGCTTCCTCGCGGTCGCCTTACCTGTTCGTCCAGGAGAGATACGGGCTTACCTTGTTCCGCACAAATGACAGAATGGGTTAGGTCCCGCCTGTTCACCGGTAGCTTTAATGCCCATGTACACCCAACACAAAAGAGTGTATCCAGCTACGCGCCATTTTGGCTCAAGCCTGTCAGTGTCTTTGGCTTGTCTCATCTTAACGGTGTTTATCAGCGGTTCACATGTGTTGACCATACCATCCAACCTAGCCCCCTATCCGCTCTGACACTAGCAGATACGACCACCCTCTCACGAGTTTGGCTTGTCTTTGTCGACGGGGTACATTGTCCCGACAGCTTCATACCCGTCCGTTGCCAGACGCGCATGTGTCGGTAGGTTACTGCTGATGGGACAGCAGGTTTTCTCAATGGAAAACAATCATTTGAGCGACTTCAAGTCGCACCTGGGTAAAGATGTCCGAGGCAGCGGTTGAGGTAAGTACTGCATCCACCAAGCCGCGTTTTTTGGCCATTTTCAGGCAGGTGTCGGGTAGGTCGGAAACATTGCTGTCTCTTTCCCCCCTAAGAACCGTACGTGAGAGTTTCCCCTCATACGGCTCAAGCCTTTCGTAAGTTCCTTTTCACAGGAACCGGTTTCCTTACATCCAATTTTTGGTTATGGACTTTGTTGTGGCAGTTCGTGTGAAGAAGTACTCTGTTGGAGTTACCGTCCATGCCGCCTTTGGATTTCCATAGTATGTGATGGTTTGCCCACCCTGTTTCCACGGTTATCTTCTGGTTGCATATCGGGCATATGCCGTTTTGGCTTCTCCAGAGTGCCCGGAGTTGCTTTCTCCCCGTCATGGAATTCGCCATTTTGAAGCCAGATCGGTGTTCAAAATAGGTTTCCCATTCGAGATCGAATGGATTTGCTTCTCCTTTAATCTTCACATGGCGTTTGATAGGAACTGAACTCGCAGTTGTAAGCTGGAATTCTCCGTTCTTACAATTGAACACCCAATTTCGATCCCCAACACGACTAAAGTACTTTTCCTTAATCCATGTGGGACTCTTGTTCGGATGTCTGCGCCGTACCCACCGCCACAGGTTTTTCCAAATCTGATGATCCACCGAGTGAAAGGTCTTTTTGGCAACAGCGCCTTTATGATAGTTGGCCCACCCCCTGATTTTTGGGTTGAGTTTTGCTATCAAGCCTGCTTGCGCTATTGTCTTGTTCCCTTTGATTGTTTCCCTGATGTCCTCAAGGAATTTATGGACATTCTTCTTCGACGGTTTGATCAACAGCTTGCCGTCGTATTTCCTGACATTCTGCCCCAGGAAATCGAAGCCTTCCTCAATATGCGTGATTTTGGTTTTCTCTTCCGAGAGTACCAATCCTCTTATGGCCAGGAATTCCTCCACAAGCGGTTTGACTTCTTTTTCCAGAATCTCTTTCGATTTCCCAGTGATTATGAAGTCGTCAGCATATCGGACCACATTGATTTTGTTGTTTTTCTTCGGCCTGAAAGGGAAGTGTGCTTCGATCAGTTTTTCCAGTCCGTCAAGGGTCATGTTTGCCAGAACCGGGGAAATGATACCTCCCTGTGGTGTTCCGGCATCCGTAGGAAAGAGGGTGTTGTGCTCAATGAATCCGGCCTTTAGCCATTTACGGAGAATCGTTTTGTCCATAGGGATATTGCCGATCATCCATTCATGACTAATGTTGTCAAAGCATCCTTTAATATCGCCTTCGAGTACCCATTGTGCGCAAGCTTTCTGGCCCAATGCTGTGAAGCAGGCTTCGATTGCATCGGCACATGACCGTTCTGGTCTGAATCCATATGAATTCTTGTCAGCTTTGGTCTCGGCGATTGGTTCAAGCGCCAGCAGATATAATGCTTGCATGGCTCTATCCTTCATCGTCGGGATTCCGAGAGGGCGTTTCTTGCCGTTTGCTTTCGGGATGTGAATCCGTCTCAGTGGTAACGGGTTATATCCACGTTGTCTGAGAGACTTTACGGCCTCTGATTTGGTTTCCGGTGTTGACCATGTTTCTTTATCAACTCCCGGCGTCCTTTTACCTTGATTTTCAGTCACCCGCTTGACGGCTAATACTTTGCCGCTGAACGAGTGGGTCAGCAGATGCTGGAGAGCTTTCACTTTCCCCCATCGGCCTTCCTTGGTTGCCTTCGCGATACGGGTTTGCAGCCTCCTAACGGTTGAGTGAGCTTTTGACCAGTTTATCTGGTGCCAATTCACATCCGTAGGAGGTGCACAAGTTTTCGCATTGGTGGCATCGGTTGAAACTTCCATTTGCTTTCCTCCTTTCAAGAGGTTCTGAAAATGTTCTCGCGTTGAAAGACCCGTCGGAAGTCTGCCCGGTTTCCCGTGGGATAATGTTGCCATTAGCTCAATCCCTATCCTTGCCATTACAGCCCGGCATTCGCTTTTTCCGACATCCTCTACCCGCACCCCATTCAGCCTCACTTACGATTGGCTTACCTGTTCGTGTGGACACAGGAGAGATACGGGCTTACCTTGTTTCATGCAATTGACAGAATGGGTTAGGTTCCGCCTATCCACCGGTAGCTTTGATTGCCCATGTGCGCCTATACAACAAAGACGCATCCAGCTACGTTGCCATTTTGGCTCAAGCCTGACAGTGTCTTTGGCTTGTTCAGACTTCACGGTGTTTATCAGCGGTTCACATTTGTTAACCATACCATTCAACCTAGCCCCCAATCCGCATGACACTAGCAGATATCGGCCTCTTCCTCACGGCGAGGGCCTGCCTGTAGGCGGGGTACATTGTCCCGATAGCTTCATACCCAGTCGTTACCGTCTGCGCATGTATCAGTAGGTTACTGTTGATGGGACAACAGGTTTTCTCTTGTAGATACAAGGAAAACAATCAGTTGCACGACTTAGCAAGTCGCACGTTGTAGAAATCGGCAGGATTATCGTGTTCAACTTTTTCTCCCTGCCTGGCGATTTTCCAGTTACCGCTGTCATCCTTTTTTGCGCTGAAGCCGCGTCCACCAATGATCTCCTGTGCCAATGCCGGGTTCTCCTTGCGAAGATCCCAGTACTCTCTTGGTACCGGCTTATTCGTCAGTTCAACTGGCCCGACACGAAAGCGATACTTGCTTTCCATGGTCGAACATGAACCGACACCTGTACCGAGACGCTGGCCTGCCGGTGAGTAGAGCGTCACCTTGATGCGATACTCACGATGGCCGAGATGCAGGTCGATGGTTTCCACATCCACGTCGTTTGCCAGTCTGAAGGTAAGCATGAGCTTTTCGGCGCCCGGTTTGAGAAGAACTGCTTTGTCTCCACAGCCGGGAATGGTGCCGTAGTGCTCGCCTGATTTCATGACGTCACGCATGACGTACTGGATCAGGTTTACCTGGGCCTTCAGTTCACTGATGTTGACGGCGTGGTGAGTGAGGGATGATGCGGTGGGACTGATGGGAATGATTTGAGCTGGTGCGTTCATCTGTCTGTCTCCTTTTCTGTGGGTTGTGCCCGACAGGGAAGACAGACCAATCCCTTTGGGGATTTGGTAATGTCTCCCCGTAGGACTGTTGAGTTGTGGTTGCTGGTTACCTAGAACGGATCGGTGTCATCGTGCGGAATGTCCTCGTGTGCCTGGCTGTTTGATGGCTGGTCGTCACTCCCGTCGGGAATGCTGCCATTTTTACTGCCCAGCATAAGAAGCTTGTCGCCGATAATCTCGGTTGTGTAGCGATCCTTGCCGTCCCGATCCTGCCATTTGCGGGTCTTGAGCTTGCCGTCGAGATAAACACTCTTTCCTTTCGACAGGTACTCGCCAGCTACTTCAGCGAGACGTGCATAGAGGACGATGTTGTGCCACTCGGTCCGGGTCTCCCATTCACCGCTTTTGTTCTTTACCTTCTCACTGGTCGCGAGTGAAAAACTTGCGACAGCGGTGCCTCCTGGTGTGTACCTGATCTCAGGATCACGACCCAGGTTGCCGATGAGTTCCACGCGATTCAAACTTGCCATACTGCCTCCTTGTTGGTTTTCCCGAAGCAAAGAGACAATGGTCTGTCCCGTAGGGAGAGAACAAAGTGTCTCCCGGTCGGGATGTGGTGAAAGTATCCGCCGCTTACAAGGCTTGTCGCGGAATTTGAATAACAAAAAACCCACTCCGGCAAGGGCCAGAACGGGTCGTTATTCTTCATCGTGATTGATTTACCAGGCAAAGTCCGAAAAAGGACGCACCTGTACTTCTATTTAAGTCGCTTTACCCAAACGACTGTTCGAAAGACCAAAATTCTTCCGATGTTCATCCGAAAAGGGGCAACAGCAGCCTGGTCTTTTCGGAGAATTCATCCCTGCCGGGGCGATTCTTCCACGGGCTATCCGAAGAAGTTTGTCCGGTAGCATAAGCTAGCGGAGTCTCTTTCTATGAAAGAGTCTAAATTACAATAGATATTTAGCAATGTTAGCGGTAGATGTCAACGGTATTTGGTCCAGAAATGTCAGTGAAACATGGTGAATTGTGAGGAAACAAATAATCTAGTACTGCTTCTTTCCCGAGGTACGTCTAACCTCTCAAAACAATTGTCCTGATTCTCAGAAATAGTTGCCGTAATGACGAATCTGAGGATTCGGTTCAGTTGTTTGTTGAACCAGTAACGTTGAACTCGTAGGTCTCGCGCAGTTCAGAACCGCCCAAACTGATCGGATGGTTGTGAGAAGGATATCAGGAAGAACGGCCCCCGCCAAGACGGGGGCCTCGTGAGTTATTTCGCCTCGTACCAGAATTTTGCGCTTCTGGTTTTACCGTCTTTCAACTGGAACTTTGACATTACGCCGTATTTACCCTTTTTTGAAAGATCGAAATCAGCGCCGAAACCAGCTCCCATGCCGGCCATGCCACCCATCGCCATCAAATCTTTTACCTGCTCGGTTTTGTCAGGACCCTGGATTTTAATCTTTACCTCCCCAGAAGTTAATAGTCTCCCGGTTTTGGTGTCCTTGAACTCAACCATGATATGATGAGTTTCCTTGATTCCTTTCGGCATTTCCATATTCATTTCTTTCATGCGGTCTTTCATGCTCATAACCTTAAAAGTTGCCTTCACCCCTTCAACAACTTCTTCGTGAGCAACATTACCCATACCAGCTATCATTTTGTCATGATCCATAGCAAAGGATACAGTTGTCATGGAAAAAGCAAAATAACACATAATAAAAAGCGTTGATATTTTTTTCATCTGCTTGTCTCCTTTATTCTGTGATTTCCAGTCAAATAATTCGAGAAGAATGGGGAAGGGGAAAATAGTCCCCCAAAATGCCGGCCAAGAACTAAACTGGACCGGCTTTTGGCGGTGTTAGCTCACGCATCTAGCTTGGTTTCATTACCAAGCAGGAAGCTGTATTTTTCGTGGCGATGTCACCAGTCTTGATTTCGCCTTTGACTATTTCAGCCTCGAAGTAGTGTTCGCCAGCGTAACCAAGAACTTTCACCTGCCCCACCTCTATTTTTTGTTGTCTGTTCTTACCTTGTTCGCGGTATACGGTAAGCGTGTCACCCAGACAGATTTCTTTCTTCACGTCTGCGGTCCCGCTGTGGAACAAATTGACCTTGTTCCCTACCTTCATCACGACCTCGCCTTTGATCTTGTCTGCAGCGTGAACGGTTACCGGTGCACTTACCGCCGTTATAAAAGCCGCCAGTATAGCAAACAATATGATTTTTCTCATGGCCGTTCTCCTTTCACGTAAAATCATTTCGCTCCCTCCGTTTATCATTCTATTACATTGCAACACATCTGTAAGTCAAAAAGACCGTCTCCTAGTGATCTATGTAGGCCGTTTATTCTATAGAACTAATCCGTCCGCCCCCCTTGTCAATGATGACCCGGTTTCGCTTGGTATTACTCTTTCTATAGATCTCCGCCTCGAAGTAATCATCACGTTCCTTGATAGTCCCTATCAGTATGAGGTTTGAAGCGTAGAACTCCGTCAGATACTCGCGAGCTTCCTTGACGGAAGTAATGTGCTGCATGGCTCCATACCACCCCCATCGGAGAGATGCCCGGTACTCACGCCTTCAAGCTCATAATATAGCTTCCAACGCCCTTCAAAATTCCATCCGCAGTCGTGTCTTGATATTGAGGGTCCGACAACCGGATTTCTTCGGCTTCATTGCTAAGAAAGGCGGTTTCTACAAGAATACTTGGCATAGTGGCTCCTACAAGAACAAAAAATGGTCCTTGTTTGACGCCAAGATTTCTGGACCCTTGATACTTACTGTTGACCTTCTTGTAAAGAGCCTTCTGTACTTCATCAGCCAGATGGGCTGAATCGTTGAGTTTGTAATTGGCCATCAGGTCGAACAGGATCGCCTGGAGGGTACTAACCTTCTCAAGTGAGGTGCCGTTCTCTTGGGCAGCAAGCTGAGCCGCCTTATCAGTCTTCGCCAGGTTAAGATAGTACGACTCAATCCCTGCGGTGCTCCTATTCGGAGAGGCATTGGCATGTATCGAAATGAACAGGTCCGCACCGACCTTGTTGGCGATGGAAGTTCTCTCCTGTAATGGTATGAAAACGTCTGTTGTTCGAGTCATAACCACATCGATGCCAAGTTCCTGCCTAATTTTATCCGCTAGTTTCGTTCCTATGGCAAGCGCAACATCCTTCTCCATAATACCTTTGACGCCAACCGCCCCAGGATCTTTGCCACCGTGACCAGGGTCAACTACAATTCTCCGGATCTTGTTATGCTTCGACTTCGACTGGCTTGACTGTTCTTTCCCCCGTTCCGTTTTTTTCTCATCTACAAAAGGAGGCCGGTTTTGAATACTATCTTCATGTCTCGAAATCTCGACACGCCGCTCAGCGTGTATGTCTAAAATGATGCGAAATGGGTCATAAAATGAAAATATCTCGTATTTTTTAAGATTTTCAATGTCAATTTCTAGCCGAACACGATTGGCATTGAGTTTATTGATCCTGACAGACTTTAGGAGATCGTTTCCGATAGGGATATCTGTAAGTCCGGTAGACAGCTCCGCATTGTTAATGTCGATATAGATGTGTGGAGATGTTTTTGATTCAAGTGAATGATTAAGCTTCCTGTGTTTGTAACTGGTTTCCCGGTCAAGGGTGATAGAAACGCGGGAATAGACCGGGTTTGACCAGTGACGAATCTCAGTCACATGAGCCGGTTCGGAGGCTTGATGATTTTTATAGTCTTCACTCTTTTGGGCTTTTGGGCTCTTAGAAGCAAATGCAATACTTGGGACCATCAATGACGCCAATAGTACGCTGATGTTCTTAACAAAAGCTCGGCGTGCCAGTAACAACTCACATTTATCATTTAGCATGATCATGCACGGTCCTCTTCACGTAGATGGCATCAGCCATATCCCTATCCACGGCGTACTGGCTGTAACCGACGGTAAATACGAAAGAGGGAAAGGCATGGGTCAGAGTAATGGGGTTGCCCGGCAGTATGCCCATGGCCATAAGTTTCTGGAGTTTTTTCGAGTCTCCAGCTTTGATATAGGCGATTACGCCTTTTTCACCTCTTTTCAATGAAGCTAAAGGAGCCACAAACTTGTCGCCGCTTAACCGCGCTTTTTGACAACATACACCGGCTGGAATCGGCTTCCCATGCGGACAGGTTTCGGGATGCCCGAGCAGCCGGCAAATCTCTTCTTCAATCTCTTTCTTGACCACATGTTCCATCTGGCATGCGGCTTCTTCCATATCATCCTGGTTCGTTTCAATAATGTCGTGGAAAAGGCGCTCAGAGAGGCGATGTCTGCGGATTGCCAGACGAGCCTCCTCCCGCCCAGTCTCGGTAAACCGGATACCGTCCTGGAATTTTTCAACAAGCCCTTTCTCCACCAGAGTGTCCAGGAAAACGTTCTGTTTTGGGTCCAGTATCTCCGGCAACAGTTTCCCGCCAGTGTTTTCTTCCAGTTGCTCCCAAAGTTTCTCCAAAGTTTCTTCAATGCGCTCGTTCGTTTTCATAATATCTCCTGTATTAATTGTCTTGGCTCACGAATCTCAAAGCTGAATTCCGGTCAGTTTCAGCAAGACATTCACCAGTCCTCCGACCAGAAAGGCGAAGGGGAAGATGAACAGCGCCATCATGCAAGCCATCTTGAGACCGCGCTCTTTCTTCATCATCAAAAACTGAGCAATGCAGGGAACAAAGAGCGTCAATGTTATAACCGCCACTGCCAGTTGATTGCCGCTAAGGGCGCCGACCTTCTGAAGATCATAGAGTCCGGCAGCGCCGTAATCCCTGCGGAAGAAGCCGAACAGAAAGGCCACCGCTGCTTCCTTTGGCAGGCCAATCCAGCCCATGACTGGTGACAGCCACGAGACAACCACCTTGAAAGTGTCGGTAATGTTACCGAGCCAGATCATTACGCTGGCCAGGATGAACATCGGCAGTATCTCCATGAAATACCACTGCATACGGGTATAGGTCTTTATGAAGACTGCCCCGGGGCGTGGCATCCGCAGAGGTGGAACCTCCATGTAAAAATTAGGACGGTCGCCGGGCATAAGCCTGGCGGTGAGAAAGCCGACGAGCAGAAATATCCCAATCATGAAAACAGCCCAAACCGCCATGGCTGCACGATTAGTCGCTACCATTCCAAGGACGACTCCAAGCTGTGCGCTGCACGGGATTGCCAGTGCCAGCAACAGCGTTGCGATGATCCGTTCACGCTTGGTTTCCAGTGTGCGGGTGACCATCGTAGCCATGGTATCGCAGCCGAAACCGAGTGTCATGGGAATGACTGCCCGGCCATTCAGGCCGATCTTCTTGAAAATTCTGTCGACCATCATGGCAAGCCGGGGCAGATAGCCGGTATCCTCGATGATGGAGAAGGCAATAAAAAAAGTGCCGACGATGGGCAATATGATGGCGATAGCGTAGCGTATGCCGAGGGTGACGATGCCGTACTGCATGCCGATCAATTCCCGTAGCGGGCTCCAAGGCACATACGCCATGAGCATTTCGTTAATCCACGGGCTGAGGTATTTCCCAAATATATCCTCCTCCAGAAATCCGACGATGGTGCCGGCTCCGAAGTCCCCTACGAATTTGTACAGACCATAGTAGAGCACAATCATGAGTATCGGAATACCGGTCAGCGGTTCCATGGTCCAGTCGCTAAGGCGCTGTGCAAAGGAGGGTTCTCTGTCAGCAGGAGGATTAAATGCCTCATTGCAGATATCTTCAGCAGTACTGTGCTGCATCATCGGGACAGTGTACCCGACCGGGTCAGAAAGATTCTTCTCCAGCTCAATAAGGGTACTATCGAGGAAATCTGGAGATGTTTCCTCCATCGAACGAACCAGAACAGAGATATTGGGGTCATTTTGAATAAACAGAAGAGCCAGCGCTCTTTGTGACAGTCCAACTCCAGAGGGCATGAGCGGAGCCAAGGCATTGACGGCTCCTTCCACGACATCCCCATAGAAGACTTCTGCGGTAGATTCCTGGTGGCGGTAGGATTGTATCCGTTTCTTTAGGATATCGACCCCTTTGCCGGAAAGTGCGGAAATCCCCACCACAGGAATCCCCAACTTTTTTTCCAACTCGCCCTCATCGATCTGGATGTCCAGTCGGTTGGCCTCATCCATCATGTTGAGCACAAGAATGACCGGAAGAGATGCCTCTACCAACTGCAAAGCAAGTGATAGCATGCGTTTGAGATTCTTAGCATCGACCACACACAGAACGACATCGGCTTTATCGGCCAGCAGAATATCCCGGCTTACCCGTTCTTCCTCAGTAATTGGCAGAAGCGAGTACATACCTGGTGTGTCTTCAACGGAAAACTCCTCTCCGTCGATCTTGCACCTGCCTTGTGAGACTTCGACAGTAGTTCCAGGATAGTTTGATACGGTCACGTAGGAGCCTGTCAGACGATTAAACAGGGCGCTTTTCCCTACGTTGGGGTTGCCGACCATAACGATGTTTCTGAGGCCAGCTTCTTTGCACGTTTCTCCGGTATGACCGCCGCATTTACAGCTACCTGGCTTACTCATTTTTTCCTCCGATTAATATTGGTTCTGTCGAGCTATAGATATTGATGGTCATTTCGATTGCTGGTTGAGGTGATATAAGTCATTGGATTGCATCGTAAGGTCTGTTGGTCCTACTGTAGATGCTCACAAAGTTACGCGCCATGATATTGATCATCATTTTCAGTAGCATGGCAAAAAAAAGGATGACTCGAATTGTCCAATTGGAGCGCAGTCTGCTTGCCTGATGCCAGGATCGCGCCCATTCTTTGACGGCAGCAGCGAAACTGTTCTACCAGGCCAAGGCTCTGTATAGGGTTGCCGTAGATCTTCCAGAGGCACTGACAGGTGAACGGCAGCTTGATTAATCCCATGAAAGCGGCCACGTCCTTGGCCGGGTAACCGAGAAAGAGACCGATCTCATGGGGGAAGGAACCATTGTTTTCGATGCGTCGGCTCAAGTCACCCAGCTGTGCTTCAATTGAGGAGTCAACTTCGTAGCCGGCCTTATGCAATAAGGTGCGGATGCCTGCATGGGCCAGATGGCGCTCAAGCTGGTTGTTGTTGTAGCACAACAGCAGCAGTGCACGTTCTTTAGTCTGCAACACCTTGATAGTCAGGTCGGAAAGACGGGTTGCAAGATCCTCGTGGTGACTTTGCCAGAGCTGGTAGAGATTTCGGCCACAGAGTTGGTTGCGATTGACCAGGGAGATCAAATTGGCCGGTTTAACGCCGGCTAGCACTTCGGCAGACTCCAACATCAGATGAGCTGTCATGCAGTCTAACGGATTATAAAAGCGCCTAAGGATTTGTTGTGAAGATGGTAGTACCGATATGTTGCTCTTAGAGCTCAATTGATTCTCGTTATACATTGTCATCCATCACTTGAATTTAGTAACTATCAATAACGGCAGTTCAATTGAATGCCCGCTTATGGTGTTTGATTTGGCAGCAGCGAGATATTGAAATTGATAATAGATATCATTAAGCTTGCTGTCAAGAACTTTTTCTTATGTTAAAACAAGCCAAAAATATCCGCTTTTAAAATGAAAATGAGGGCATATCTGCCCCCAACCTGAGTCAATCAATGTGGTAAGCGGACAGCTTTGTGCCCCTCAGGGTTGCAATGAAAAGGGTTGACTGTTCCAATCGCTGCCGAAGACTAAGAAGTCGCAATGAGAGTAACTCCCGAAAACATTATCCCAAAGGAGAGCAGCAGTACACAGATTGTAAGAAATACCAAATTCCGCATGAGATCCTCGTTAGAATCAAAACCGTTGAATCACTCCGGGCTATATCCCCCGAAGCATGCTTCGATGAGAGAATACAATTACTGACTTGATACCTCGTAGCTTGCTGCGAGGTAGTTCATTTCCGTAGTAGGCGTAACCCGTTAGCTACCACAATCAGACTCGCTCCCATGTCGGCGAATACTGCCATCCACATGGTGGCATGCCCCATAATTGTGAGCCCGAGAAAAACCGCTTTGATACCCAGTGCCAGAGTTATGTTCTGCTTGAGAATCGCCGACGTGGTACGGGAAAGTTGCACGAAGACCGCCACTTTGCGCAGATCGTCGTCCATGAGCGCTACATCTGCAGTCTCGATGGCGGTATCTGTCCCGGCAGCCCCCATGGCGAAACCGATGTCGGCGCGAGCCAAGGCCGGAGCGTCGTTGATGCCATCGCCTACCATGCCGACTGTGCCACCGTTGCCTTGTAAAGACTCAATAGCTATTAGCTTGTCCTCCGGCAGCAGTCCACCCTTGAATTTATCAATGCCAACCGACCTGGCGATTGTTTCGGCTGTGTGCTGGTTATCGCCAGAGAGCATCATGGTGCGAACGCCGAGCCGGTGCAGATTTGCAATGGCGTCGCGACTGGATTCCTTGATCGTGTCGGCAACGCCGAACAATGCCAGCGGCTGGGTGTCGTCAGTCAGCAGGACGACACTTTTACCCTGACGCTCCAGCGTATCAATACTGGCGGTTACGTTTGGAACATTGAAACCATTCTCTTCAGCCAGGCGGAAATTACCCAATCGGTAGACACGGCCACCTATAATGCCGGTGGAGCCGCGACCAGCCAAGGCGGAAAAATTTGTAACATCTCTCAGCATGACGCCATCGGCCTCGGCTGCTACAGCAATGGCGTGGGAGACAGGATGGTCTGAACGGCTGGCCAGGCTGGCAGCAAGGCTGCGTGCTTCTTCCGGATCGATAGAGCCGAACGCTTTGAAGTCGGTCTGAGCCGGTTTGCCGTGAGTGATAGTGCCGGTCTTGTCCAGTGCCAGCCAGGCAAGTTTGCGCCCTTCCTCCAGATAGACCCCGCCTTTGATCAGGATGCCGTGTCGTGCGGCGGCAGCAAGGCCGCTGACGATAGTGACCGGCGTTGATATTACCAGCGCGCAGGGGCAGGCAATGACCAGCAACACTAGCGATTTATATACCCACTCGAGCCACGCGCCGCCGAAAGCCAGCGGGGGAATGACCGCCACGGCCAGAGCCACGGCGAATACCGCCGGGGTATACACCTTTGCAAACTGGTCAACGAAACGCTGGGTCGGTGCACGACTCCCCTGTGCCGCCTCTACAGCATGGATGATGCGGGTTAGCGTCGAATTAGTGGCAACTGCCGTAACCCGGAACAGGAACGATCCTGCCTGATTGATCGTGCCGGCAAAGACCGGCTCGCCGGGACACTTATCCACCGGCAGGCTTTCACCAGTGATCGGGGCCTGATCAACCGTGGAGCTTCCTTCGACCACTACGCCGTCCAGGGCGATCCGCTCTCCGGGGCGGACGCGCACAATACTGTCCAGCACGACTTCTTTGGCCAGAACCTCACCCCACGTTCCATCGGGTAATTGCACCGTTGCACTTTCCGGGGTCATGGCCATAAGACCACGTATAGCGTTGCGAGCGCGGTCGAGGGACTTGGCTTCAATCACTTCGGCCAAGGCGAAGAGAACCATGACCATGGCCGCCTCCGGCCACTGACCGATTAATAACGCCCCGGTCACGGCAATGGACATGAGAGAGTTCATGTTCAGGTTTCGGTTGCGTAGCGCAATCCACCCCTTTTTGTAGGTCTCCAGGCCACCGGTCAAAATAGCAACAAGGGCCAGGAGCAGTGTCAGCCAGTGATGGCCAACGCTCAGCATCTCGATGATTTCTGCCGCCAGAGCGGCCAACCCCGAAACAATCAACGGCCACCAGTTGGTCTTCTCAACTTCTGGCAATTCGTCCATAGACTCTGATGTTCCGACCTCCATGCCGATTGACTTCAGGGCTTCCTCCACCTGTTCCAGTGACGGCAGAGTATGGGAAATGGTCAGAGTGCGCTGCAAAAGATTGAATTCAAGTCCTGTCACGCCGGGAAAATTCTTCAACTTGTTGCGGATCAGCGCCTCCTCGGTCGGGCAATCCATGTTTTCAATCCGGTAACGGGTCGTAACTCCTTCACCGGTATTTATGCTTGTCTCAGCCCCGGGCAAGGGAGCTGTAGGTACGCTGGTGACTCCACAGCCGCATGAATTTTGATTGCATTTATTGCTCATTGATTCACATCCTCAATTGTATTGTGTTTCTTTGCAACTGCGTTGCAGCCGCAGTTCTGTTCGCAACAGGTATTTCTCAGTTTGCGTTGCAGATACCAGTAACCCCAGCCAACAGACAGTCGTAGCCAATGTTTAGGAGCAACAATCCTTTACAACGCGGCAAGCACCCGCTCCATCTTTTCGGCGACTTTTTTCGCAAACTCGGTCATCTCCTGGTTACCGATCATGGAAAGTGCCGCAACCGGGTCCATGGCAATGACCGCGGTTTTGCCGTCATCCCTGGTATAGATCACGACGTTGCAAGGAAGCAGTGTACCGAGATTAACTTCCCGGCTCAGTGCTTCATAGGCAAGGGGTGGGTTGCAGGCACCGAGAATAATGTAATCACGGAATTCCTTCTGGAGTTTCTCGGCAAACTTTTTCCTGACGTCGATTTCGGTGAGCACTCCGAAACCCTCTTTCGCCAGTTCCTCACGCACCTTCCGTTCAGCTTCCGCATACGTCATGTCCACTGTTTTTCCAAAAGCATACGGTGTTTTCAGGTCCATTTGTAATCTCCTTTCCTCATTGGTGTGCTTCGTTTTCAATCCTGCTACATTTTTCACTAATTATGTTGCCAAGTAAAACAATAACCACACCTACACAGATGGCAGAATCTGCGATGTTAAAAGCGGGCCAGTGACGGCCACGCCAGTAGACGTCGAGAAAATCCGTCACTTCTCCCAACCGCACCCGGTCAACGAGATTGCCAAGGGCACCCGAGAATATCAGAGATAGTCCGACGGTCGTAAGCTTCTGCTGGTCGGACAGTTTGCGTAACATGCATAAAATACACACCAAAGCTGCCAATGCGATCAGAATGAAGAAGGGTAAGCGAAAACCGCTGTTGGCAAAAAGGCCAAAGGCTGCCCCTCTGTTGCGGAGGAAAGTTATGCTAAAGAAGTTATCGACTACTGTAATGGATGAATAGAGATCCATACTGCGACTAATGTAACTCTTTGTCCCTTGGTCAATGGCCAGGGCCAGTGTTGATATCCCGGCAAATATCACGTAGTTTGACTTCATAAAATTCATCTCTCCGTTGGATAGTCGGCACTTTTCTTATCAGTTAAAGGGCTTCCTGAAGAGCAGCCCGTAGTGGTACGGCGGCAGGTCATAGCGATTGTGCTCGTTGAAATGGAATCCAGCTTCATGCCCCCACTCGATGCACTGTTCCGGTCGGGGACGAATCTCCATGGCCGGCCCGCGGGGCGTGGTGGGGTCGTAGTTCCAGTGAATGACGGCCAGCATACCGTTCGGATTGAGTACTCGAAGGGCCTCTTTCATTAAGACTACCGGCTCATCGTGATGCAGGATATTGAAGAGCAGGGCAGCATCCATAGAGTTGTCAGCCAGGCCGCATCCTTCGGTCACAAAATCTCGCACCGTTGCCTGGACGTTGGTAATCCCGGCTTCGCCACATTTTTGCCGGACAACATCCACCATCTCCGCCTCGATGTCCAATGCATGAACGGTTCCCGAAGCAATACCGGCGGCAGCCATAGTAAAGGTTCCATAACCGCAGCCAAATTCCACCAGGTCCTGTACTCCCCGGCCAAGGCCTATAACTTCCAGAACCTTGACTGGATCAAAAAAGCCGGTCCACATCTCTTCATCAGGCATACCGCTGTCACGAACCTTCATCGACTTCTCCTCTGTTTGGACACGAATAAAAGCTGCCATTACTACCCACCGTAACTATGGAGTCCAGAGAGGAACAGATTCACCCCGAGATAACAGAAGATGGTCGCGGCAAAACCAATGATCGAAAGCCGGTTCTGGCAGCATTACCTGATAGACCGGATGCGTCCGCTCCGTTTGTGGATAATTACCCTGTCGATTAATTTATTATTTCTATTGAGAATTTCCGCCTCGAAATAGCCGGATTTCTCGGTAATTTTCCCAATCTTTGCAGCACTATCAGCATAGTAGTCCGCAAGGTCACGCCGTGCCTCTTCAGCCGATGGTACGCTCTTACGAGCCCCGTACCACCCCCAGCGTTCATTACTGCGATACCCGCTATTGTTACAACCGCACTCGTAGCAAGCAGCAGCTTCGCTATGCAAAAGAGTGGCAAGAAACATTGATACTCCGACTACGAATAATGTTTTATATGCCATATAGTTCACCATTTCCTGGGGAGCTAGCGCCCCCCAGAATAATCAGACGTTACCAACCACATATGCCGCACCCGCAGCCGGCGTTCATCATTTGACGATGCCCGGAGCCGCTGTTCATCCCCCAGTCGGCCATGCCGTACTTGTCGCCCGCTGCCTGCAATTGACTCTGCAGGCTGATGATTTCCTTGCGGAGCGCCGCCACCCGTTTACCATCCGGCACATCCACGCTGAGCTCGTCTTGGAGGTCAAGTTGCTTTTCCATAAGATTTTCCCTGAGCTTCAAAGTATCTTTCTGAAAGCTCCGCATTTTCTGAGTGCTCACGTTTTGGCCATTGCCGGTCATGCACCAACCGCCTCCCCAGCCCCAGCCCGCATAGACAACCGAACTCGCCAACAGAGCCCCTGTTACTGCAACAACTGCGATCATTCCCTTTTTCATGATATTCTCTCCTTTGCCGTGTAGTGTCGGTACTGATGCTGACAGGATAGCAAGGGGGTATGGAAGAATTATGAAGAAGTTGTGGAGAATTGTGGAGTTTTCGACTCAGCGGGAAACCGGAGGGTAAACACCGCTCCCGCGCCCTTTTGGCTTGCGACTTCGATGGTGCCGCCATGCGCATCCACCAACTCCCTGACTATTGCCAGGCCAAGGCCGAGGCCGCCATCCTTACCTCGATAGAATCGTTCAAAGATTAATGGAATATCTTCTTCGGCAATACCACAGCCCGTATCGGTTACGGTGATAATGCAACCGGAAGCGGTCTGTTTTCCTCCGAGAGTGATTGACCCGCCCGGTGGCGTAACCTTCAGTGCGTTGCTGATCAGATTGATGAACACTTGGGAAAGCCGGTCAGGGTCGGCAGATACCATGGTTTCATCATCTGACTCCACCCTGATGACAATCCCTTTTTCACGGGCTGCGACTTCAAAGCTTAAGGCCAGATTGTCGCACAACTGCCGTAGCGGCAATTGATGTATGTCGAGGCTGAGTACACTGGCCTGAGCCTGGAAGAATTCCTCCATAGAGGCAACCACATTGGTGAGCCGCTGATTTTCCTCAAGAAGCAACTTGATACGCGACTCGTCGTTGGATATAACGCCGTCCAGAATCCCTTCAAGTTGCCCTCGCATGATAGTCAGGGGGGTCCGCAATTCGTGGGCAAGGTTGGCGCAGATATTTTTACGAAGTTTGTTCTGCAAGTGGAGCGCGTGCGCCATTTGGTTGAAAGATTGGCCAAGGACTGTCAGCTCATCGCTGCCGGATATTTCTACTCTTTCGGCAAGATTCCCCTGACTTATTCGCTGCGCTGCCTGTGACAATTGTTCGATAGGACGGCTCAGCCTACGGGCAAGAATAACGCTCAGTATGCAGGCGATTGCACCGAGAATAATAGCCGAGTATGCAAGCAAGCGGTTAGTCCGGATAATGAAGAAGCTGTTGCGCCCATCCGGAAGAAATCTGACCTCCAGTTGCCCAATCTCTTCTCCATGCAGAAACAAAGGATAAGCATGGAAATCATCCTTTCCAAAGTCTTGGCCGGCACCTGAACTGGCCCTAAGATGGGATCGTTTTTCCGGGGACAGGGAAGCCAGTGCTTCAGTTGTTTCCATAACGACCTTGCCATCACGATCCCGCACCCTGGTCTCAAGTCCGAGTTGAAGCGCCCAGACCGCGTCTTCGACAGCCATCTCACGATTCCAGGACTTTTGTTTGGCAAAGGTAGATTCCAGGTCGGCAACAACCCAGGAGGCTCGATCTTCCTGTTCAGCTTCGGTTAGGCGGCTGAAGTCGCGCACAACCAGCTCCCTTAGAAGGAGCGCTGAAGTAGTACCGAAGGCAGCCATTAGAATCAATATGAATAGAAACTTTTTAAACATCCCGTACGCCACCAAACCGGTAACCGAGTCCATACACCGTGATGAGAAATGTCGGTGTCTTTGGGCTGTCTCCCAATTTATGTCTGATGTTCTTGATGTGAGAGTCAATGTTCCGTTCGTAACCGTCGAAGTTATACCCCATCGCCTTTTCAACCAGTTCCTCGCGGGTAAAGGTTTTGTGTGGCACTGCGGCGAGGGCAAAGAGGATCTTGAATTCTACTGCAGTCAACCGGATTACTGCATCTTGACAGACCACCGTGTAGTTACGATCATCGATGACCAGTTGCCCCTCATTGAAGCTGAGCCGCATGCCGTTCTCAGTATTGCCGGCACGCTTCAGCACAGCCTGGACTCGCGCAACCATTTCTCGGGGGCTGAAGGGTTTCACGATATAGTCGTCAGCTCCAAGGGCAAAGCCTGCCAGTCTTTCTTCTTCCGAGGACTTGGCAGTTAAAATGATGACCGGGATATCGCGTTCCTTCAATTCACGGCAAATAGATTCACCGCTCAAGTCGGGAAGCATAAGATCGAGAACAACCAACGCAGGGTGATCCGTAGAGATAATAGTCATAGCTTCCCGGCCCGTAAATGTATGCATCACTCTAAAGCCGGCTCGCTCCAGATAGGCTATCGCGACTTCCGCAATCCTGGCATCATCTTCTACGAGAAGAATCGTGCTGGTCATTTTTCGCTACACTCCACGTCTAGATATTCTCGCGTTCAATCAATAATACCTCATCAAGGAGCAGGGCCGCACCCTTATAAAATTTGTTTGCATCAGAATCAGTAATCGTAGCAATAAATTCATGAGCCCACTGTTTCATGTGGTCGTTGATAAACCCGTTCCTAGTGTTTTCAAGCGCTTGCAACCTTTCCTGTTGTCCCGCCTCATGGGCTGCAATCATCTCTCCGGTCAGATAGCTCAGAAACTCAAGCTCAATACTGATATGGTCGTCCGGAGTACTGTACAGATCCTTTACCGCCATCCCGGCCTCAAGGTATCTCCGACGGACATCGATAGTTTCGTCAGTCATAAGTTGATGTGATTCCGAGAGATACCAGGAAGCATATGGAATCGCTACCGGCTTGATTGGCCCAAGAAACAGGCGGGTAAATTCTATAGCAAGTTCGTCTTGTAATTCTTTAAGGTTGTGGCTGTGAAGGCGGGCCACTTCAACCATGTGAAGCATCCCCTTTGAAGCATCAGCTTCTGGCTCCGATGGAAGTTTCATCGCTGCCAGTTCATATAACAGCTCCAGAGTTGGCTCACTGTAAAAAATCCGGGCCAGCATGTTGTAAACAAATATCTCTCCATGTAATTCCTGCATCCAGATCCTCCTTATTATCGTAAAAAAGCGGTGCCTGCTTGTTCTTGGCAGGCACCGCCATCTTTGAAGCATCTGCTACCCAACTGTGCTTAGACCTTCTTCACCCGCACGACCATATCAGCATAGGCCGGGAAACCCATGACCGGACTCAAGGCATCCGGATCAACCAGATCATTGTGGCTCGGGGTATAGCCCCTGCTTTCGTACGCAGGCCCCATCCCTTTGCTGAACCTTCCGCCTGAAGCAAAGGCCATCTTGATGATACCCGGTCGCAGACCACCGGAAGCAAACACTTTGCCTTTGGTTGATTTGCCTAGCGGGTTCTCGACCACGATCATATCGCCGTTTTTGACATTCAGCTTCCTGGCGTCATCATCGTTCATCCAGATGGTAGCAACTGAGTAGGTATTCTTCTTGAACTTCATCTTCATGGTTTTCATCGGTTCATTGCCGGTCGGCATCGCCTCAGGAACCTCTGACTCAAACTCATTATTCATCGGCTGCCACTGACCTTCAGTCTTGACTTCTCCCAGCCAAGGCACCATCTGGGTGCCGCTCATAGATTGGTGTATGCGCCCGCAAATCAACTGGAACGGATAGTCCTTCGCATATTTCTGGTAGGCAGGGTTGGTGTAAGGGTTCCACTTGGTTTCAAACCAGAAAAAGGTTGTGGGGAATTTTACAAAGCCGATCTCTTTCAACCCCATCGGCACATCTCCGCCAGCCTTCTCGATCTTCTCGTTGTGCGATTTGTAACCTCCATACCGCTTGCCGCCTTCGGTCCAGTCGAATACGAACTCGATCATCTTGGTAGAAGTGTTGGGAAAGGCCTTGTTGGGCTCATCAGCATTGTGTTTTTTGAAACGATGCCAGCTCATCGGCCAGATGGCAACGCCGTTGTTGTCGCGCAACCACTGGACGGTAACCGGCTTGCCCTTGACCGTCTTCTTCTCATGGTCTATGGCCGCATCTCCTTTTTCCAGCGATTCTGGTGTGCCTATCAGTTTGTACCCCTCTGGATATTTGGGATACGGAAGCGGCGTACCTACGTTGACGCGACCGGGGGATACCGACAGCATCTCGTTGACAAATTCTTCTTCAGATTTGTATTTTTCCCAGAAATCTGAGCCCTTGATATCCTTGTCACCATGATCCACCAGCTTCTTTGCCAGCATGTTCATGATGTCGGTCGGCTTCTTGGATTGGTGCAGCGGCTCAATCACCGCATCCCGGTTGTAGATAACCTGATGGGAAGGATAGATGTCTGAAAGACTCATCCTTTCCGCATAGCTTGCCTCCGGCAGGATCACGTCTGCATAGAGGGCACTCTCCAGATTGAGTGAGTCGATGAATACCGTCAACTCAACCTTGTAGTTCCCTTTTGCATCCTTTGCCGTAAGCGAGCTTATCCAGCGATCAGGACGACTTCCGGTCAAAACAGCGTTGCCGGTGCGCAACACGAACGCCTTGATCGGGTACTTATGCCCACGGAACGGACCATATTTGATCTCGACGCCATTCTTGAAGGCGTTTGGATAATCGGCCACGACATCATCCCATCCGGCTGGGTACTTGCTGCCGAAGAGGTCCATATGCAGGTGTTCAACCTCGCCCTCAACCTCCTTACCACCAATCATCCGTTTAATCTTCTTGCCCTTGAACTGTTTGCCGCTGGCGGAACCACCCTTGTCGGACTTGACCAGTTCGGTATCAATGGCGCCACCGGGGGCATCAAAGTTACCGGTAATGATGTTCAGCACCGTGCCGATGATGGAGCAGCAGTAACCATTGTAATGATGACCCGGCGACTGCATACCCCAGACCAGGGCAGCTGGTTTGGTGATACCGAACAGATGCGACAGCTCTTCTATCTGTTTTTTGTCAAGACCTGTCCTGTTGGCTGCCCATTCAGCACTGAAATAACTCAAGCCATTGATCGGGTCTTTCTTGCCCCACCATGCCTTGAATTCCGCCATGAACTCGTCCCATCCCTTGACGAACTTTTTCATGTTCCAATCAATGTATTTCCGGTTCGCATCGTTAGGGTTATCATTCTCAAGGATGTAGCGCAGCATGGCGGCGAACAGGTCGCCGTCGGTACCGGCGCGCGGTGACAGCCACATATCTGCACGGGCGGCCGTATTGCTCAGCGACGGGTCAATAACAACCACCTTGCAACCATTCTCAACTTGGGCAGCAAGGGTACCGCGCTGTTCGTAGTAGATACGTGTAGCAACAAAGGGGTTCCAGCCGTTATAGATAATCAGCTTGGACTTGTATTCGTAATTCTGCTTGAGCGAACCGTCAGGCTGACGCACCAGTTGTGGTCGCATGATATCAGGCTCAATCCGCTTGCCGCCCAACATCAGCTTGGGACCATGACGGCGGGGTGTATCACAGATGGAGCCATGCTCCACGCAGTTGGGTGTGCCGAGGGCGAAGAATAGCCGGTGATACTGGTCGCGGTCGGTGACGTCGCCGGCGTCCATAATGACCGATTCAGCCCCGTAGTTCTTCTTAATCTTGGTCAGCTTTTCGGCAATATAGTCGGTCGCCTCTTCCCAGCTTACACGCTTAAACTTCCCTTCTCCCCTGGCGCCGACCCGGATCATGGGATATTTTAGGCGATAGGGAGAATAGACCAGTTGCTGGCCTGCCGCTCCTTTGGCGCAGCAGGTTCCGACATTCATCGGCACCGCCTTGTTGCCGTAGATTTTGGCGATCTTGCCGTCCTTGACCCACATCTCCATACCGCACTCAGCAGGACACATGGCATCAGCAGTGTATTTTACGGTATATTTTCCCATCTCAACCTGCATAGCTTCAGCTTCGGCCGGAGAGAGTTTTTTTAAGTGGAGCAGGCCGCTCTGGGTAACAGCCGTTGCCCCAGCCAGCGCACCGGCATATTGCAAAAAGAGTCTTCTTGATATCTGCATGGATTCCCTCCTTATTTATTAAGATCGCCGTCGGCAAGTTTGAACAGGTTGACATCGCGAAGGATATATGGACTCTTCGGCTTGGTGCCGTGCTCCGGATGCCAGAGTTCCGTCTTGTTGGCTCGAACCAATTTGGCGATTTCGCTGTTAGGATCGTTGAGGTCTCCAAAAATGCGGGCAAGACCGGGGCAGTTTCTAACGCAGGCCGGCTCCTCAATCCCTTGGGCAAGTCGATGACTACAGTAGTCACATTTGTCCACCATCCGGAGGTCCTTGGCTGTCTTACCGCTCACTTCCTTGACCTTTTTGGCATATGGCTTCGGATCGTTTTTGACCGGGAGATGAGGATGCAGATAGCGTGCGCCGTACGGGCAATCGCCAACGCATCTGCCACATCCGATGCAGAGATCCCGGTTGACCATAACAACGCCATCTTCGCGCTTGTAGGTTGCTCCTTTTACCGGGCAGGGCTCAATACAGGGCGGGTTGCTACAGTTGTTACAGATTTTAGGGAAAAAGTGACGCTTTGCCTCAGGGTATTTTCCCACATCGGTAAAATCCACCCTTGAGCGAAATTTTCCAATCGGCACTGCATTTTCCATCTTGCAACTTACCTGACACGATGTGCAGCCAACACACCTGCGCAGGTCCACCAACAGACCATACTGTTTGGACATGAGGATTTCTCCTTTACGCGGTAAGATTCATGCAAATGAGCGGATTACTCTAAAATCTTAGAGATATTCCTCACTGCATCAAAAACAGGGTTACGTGCTGTTATTTGGGGAAACAGATCAGGCAGATGGTGGATGATACACTTGGCGCAGCGGCGTTTCTGCAACCGCTTGAGGGGTAATGGTCGGATGGGAATAAGGGAAAAACTGCGGTGCAGAGACAGAAATAAAAGGCGGGATAATCATCAGCATACAGATAAAATCGGGGCACAAAGGCGTTGAACAAGGGTCCGATGGCTGCTTATCTGGTGTTTTGCACGGTGCATCACCATGTGTTTTGTTTGAACAAGGAGCTGCTGTTCTTGAACAGCATGCAAAAGACGTGAGCCCAGTAAAAGCCGCAGTCAGGCAGACAAGCAGTATAATCACAGTTATTTTGACGGCGCCTTTACGCATGGTTCTGCTTATACAACAATATGTATGAAAATCAAGCAACATTAATCAGAGCTGAAAAACTGACACTCCCACTTGTAGAAACTCAGGTCAGGCTGACAAAGAAGTCGTCGTCGGACCGTTCCAGGGCCTTGAAGATATGCTCTGCCAGGGTGTTGGGGGCAAACTTGGCAACGAAGTCGTCAGCACCGGCCTCTTCGGCCTTCAGGCGATTGGTGGGGTTGCTCATGGAGCTGTGCAGTAGTATCTTGGTGTTTCCATAGGATGGCATGTTCCGCAGACTGCGGGTAAAGGTAAAACCATCCATCCCCGGCATCTCGATATCGGAAATAACCAGGTCAAAGGCCGGTTCTCCGCGCTGATCCCGCTCCTCAAGCCAGGCCAGAGCCTGTACCGCAGATGATTGTGAGCTGTGTGTCATCCCCAGGAGAGTCAGGGTCTGCTGCATCATGGCCAGGGCGGTCCGTGAATCATCCACCAGTAGCACGCTGCGGTCCTTCAGCGCAGCACCCTGACTGGCAAGCTCATCCGCCACTTCTGATTGATACCCGACCAGATTCGCAAGAATCCCCTCAATATCCAACAACAGAATGGTCTCTTTTGTATCGCTGTAGGCAATCGCCACCAGGGAGCGGGCCTGAATGCCGTCCGGTTTGTGGATCTCATCCCAGCCACGGGTAAGCAGGGTTTCCGGTGAGGCAACAATAAAGGCGTTCAGCTGCTGGCTGTACTCACAGATGATCAGGTAGGCCAGCTGCCTGTCAAATGGCACCGGCTCCAGTCCAAGCGCTTCTGAAAGGTCAATGACAACAATCGGTTTGCCCCTGAAATCAACCGCGCCTTTAACTGCCTGATCGGCATGGGGCATCCGGTCAAAACGGCGGGGGCTCTCCAGAATCTCGATGATCTTGAAGACATTGATGCCATAGAGTTGGCCGTCGCTTAGGCGGAAGGTCAGCATCTCCATCTGGTTTGAACGGGAGAGGCTGGTCCGTTTCAGGGCTTCATCAAGGGCTGTTGTTGCCGCCATGCCGGCCTCCTTACTGCAGGGGTGGGGTGATCTGCCTGCCGGTGAGCAGTCCATGTTGAACTGCATCTACCTCTACCATGATTTCCTGATTGAGCAACTGCGCTGATCCTTGATAACTGACCTCAAGGTAGTTGCGTGAGAGTCCGGTTACCTCGCCTGTCCTGGCATTGTGACGCTGCCCGAGTACCTGAAGGACGGTGCCGATAAAGCGGTGCTGAAATGCAGACCGCTTCTCAGCCGCAATGTTGCGCAGCTGTTCTGCACGTTCCTTGATGATGGCCGGTTTTAGATGGCCCGGCATGGATGCTGCCTTGGTGCCGGGGCGGATGGAGTAGGGGAAGACATGCAGATCGGCCACCGGCAGCGCCTCCAACAGGCGGCAGGTCTCCAGAAACTCCAGCTCTGTTTCGCCTGGAAAACCGGCGATCAGGTCTGCAGCGATAAAGGCGTCCGGCAGTAAGCTGACTGCGCTTTCAAGCCGTGTGCGGTAAAAGTGCGTGTCATAGGATCGTCCCATCCGCTGCAGCACACTGTCTGAGCCGCTTTGCAGCGGTATATGCAGGTGATGACAGAGCCGCGACGACCTTGTGAACAGGGCCAGCAGTTCATCCGTCAGTTCATTTGGCTCAATCGAGCCAAGGCGCAGGCGCGATACGATATTCTGGTGCTCCAGCTGTTGCACCAGTGCTGTCAGGGAACCGGGAGGGGAGAGGTCAAGGCCGTAGGCGCCCATATGGATGCCGGTCAGGACCACCTCCTGGTAGCCTGAACCGACCAGACGGCTAACGGCCTCCAATACTTCGTTGGGGGGGACGGAACGGCTCGGCCCCCGGGCTATCGGCACAATGCAGTAGCTGCAGCCGGTCTCGCATCCGTTCTGGATCTGCAGAAAGGCACGGGTATGCTCGGCAAAGCTGGTCAGCCGCAGCGGACCGCTTGCTTTCAGTCTGGTCAGGTCGGTGATCTGATGCCTGCCCTGCTTGATATGTTGTACCAGGTCATGCTTTTCCTGATTGCCCAGCACCAGATCCGGATGGAGATCAGGCAGGTTGAGCAGATCATCCGGTGCCACCTGGGCGTAACAGCCGGTGGCAACAACCTTGGCGCGGGGGTTGGTCCGCCGGGCACGCCGGATCAGACGCCGGGACTCTGCGTCGCTGCGTGCGGTAACCGTACAGCTGTTGATCAGGTACAGGTCGGCAACCTCGCTGAACTTCACCTGCTGCCAACCAGCTGCCTGCATCTGCTCGATCATGTCGGCCGTTTCAAACTGGTTTACCTTGCAGCCCAGTGTGGCTATGGCAAATCGCTTGCCTGTCTCTGTTTCCGGCTGGTTCATAGGGCGAGCGGATTCAGCTCAACCCGGCTGGCTGGGCTGTTTGCCTGTTTGGGCTTTTTCAGGATGTCATCCTGCTTCTGGAAGATCCGCTGTGATTCCAGCTTGCCTTGGGTGATCAGATACTGTTTGACCGTGGCAGCCCGTCGTGCAGCCAGTTGCTGCAATTCCTGATCGCCCACCTTGGTGTTGGCAATGATCAGTTTCTTCATCTCTGCATCGGGCAGATCCTTTACCATCCCAATCAGGTTGCGGGGCTTGGGAAACTTTTCCTTCAGATAGACCGCTTTCAGATAGCGTGAATACTCGGCAGGTTGTAGTACCATCTTCTCTGCATCATCTCCTTCTTTGGTCTGTTGGTTTTTGGCCAGCTCAAGATACTTTTCCTGGCGCATTTTGTGGAGCAGCAGTTCAGCGCGGTATCCCTCAGGGTCGCGCTGTGTGTCAACATAACCGGACAGCTCAACCTTCAGGCCCGGTCGCTGGCTGAGGGCCGCGGCGAGGGTGGCCAGCTTCTTTTCTTCAGACGTTGCCAGCAGCGAAGAGCCCGGTGCAAAGGTAACACTGCTCAGGTCTTCACTGGAGCCCATCATGGAAGAGAGCAGGGCAAAGGGAGAGGTGGCGGCCTTGACAAACAGGTTCACCACGACCTGCCAGACGACACCCCAGATGCTGAATTTGGGGTCGTCGGTCCTGCCGGATACCGGTAGATCCAGGTTGATCTGGCCGTTGCGATCCTTTAAGAGGGCAATGCCGAGCCGTACCGGCAGTTTGGTGGCCTTGTCACTGGCCACGGCATTGCCAAAGGTAAACTGATCAACAAATACCTTGTTTGATGCCTGCAGCTGTTTGTTTTCTATATGGTACTTCAGATCAAGAAACAGCTTGCCTTTGTCAATCTGATACCCCAGGTAGGTGCCGGAATAGGGCGTGGCCGGAGACAACTCAATATCTTTGAAAGAGATGGTCAGGTCAACAAACAGATCATCCCGCAGCGGGTTGACCGTGCCGGTTATCTGCAGCGGCGAGTGGTTTTCCAGGTTACCGCGCAGGTCCACCTCTGCCCGGGTGTTCATGTCTGAAGAGAGGCCGCTGACACGGCCGCCGAGGTTATGGAAGGTGCTGCGGAACTGTTGCGGCAAATGGACGTCGCTGAAGTCGATGGTCCCGTCCTGGACAGTCACGGCATCGATTTTCATCTGTCCCTTTTGCGCGGTCCGGGGTGCCGGTGTCATGGCCGTTGTTGTCTGCCCCTGGACTGCGGAGGCCGGAACCTGCTGTGTTGCGGCCTGTTCCTTGGTGACCAGATCCTGCAGGTTCAAGGTGCCGTCCTTGCGGATTGCAATCCTGGAGTAGATGCCGTTCAATGCAATCTGCCGGATTGCCAGCGAAAACGGGGCCAGACTGCCATTGATCTGGTCAAACTGCAGGCTTTCAAATTTCAGCAGATCCTCTTCCTGTTGTGCATCAATGGCATGGAAACCGCGCACACCCGCACTGCCACTAAAGGTGCCGGTCGGTTTGCCGTCTTTGGCCAGCGCCAGATTAAGCCTGATGGTGCTGTCCAGCGTTCCGCCCAGTACAAAGACATTCACATTGTCAGGAATATAGCTCTCGAAGTCCTGAATCGGCAACCTGGCACAGCTGGCTGTGCCGTTGAACCTGAACGGCTGGGGGGTGACCGTGCCGGATACCTTGATCGGTGCATTCTTGCCAAAGGTGCTGCTGAACTGCAGCGGCATGGACGAAAAAGCCGGTCCGGTCAGGTTGCCGGTGCTCAGGCGGATGTTTGAGAGGGTGAAGATCGGCGGCTCACTGAACAGTTTGTCCGCAAAGGTGGTGGAAAGGCCGGAGACATTGATCTTCCTGACCTGCCAGGAAAGCGGCTTCTGTCCGGTCTTGGCTGCTGCCGTGACTGGTGCCGGTTCAGGCTTGACCGGTTTGGCATTGCCTGCGCCGGGTTGCTTTAGGAGGGCAAGTGCCGAGATCTTGCCGTCAGCCTCGCGGGATAGCTTGACTTTACCGCCGGTCAGCTTGATCTCGTCAACGATGGCCTGATTGTCTTTCTGGCTAAAGGAGATGCCGGTCAGATCCAGACTGGTGAGTCGGGTGCTGTCTTTGTCGCCATAATCAGCCGCAATATCCTTGAGGTGAACAGCCAAATCCTGTACGTCAACGCCATCTTGTGCCGTGAAGGCTGCCTTGCCTGTCAGTGACAACTCTCCTTTGACCGGCGCGGTCAGCAGGTTTTGCAGATAGGGCCAGCCCCGCTGCAACTTGATGCCGCTCAGATCAAACCGGCTGGTTGCACTGAGCGGTGCAAGTGCGGCTGTGCCTGCAGCAGCAAACTTTTCCGCACCGTCACCGTTAAATGAAATCTCATACGTGCTTTGGGCCTTGGCAGTGGTGGAAAGATTGCTGAGCTTGACAGTGATTGCCTGCAGCTGGCTTTTGAATCCGCCAACAGGTTGCTTGTCGTGGAACGAAACCGTTCCATTTGTCAGAGCCAGGTTTTCAACCAGCAGTTGTAGGGGAGGGGCCTCTTGTTTTTTTGTCTGTTTTTTAACCGTTTTTGACGGTGCAGGCTGTGGCGGCAGCAAGCGCTGGACGTTCAGCCTGCCTGTGTTGTCGCGCTCAATCTGCAGGTCCAGCCCATCCAGGGCAATCTGCTGCAGCAGCACCTTGCGGCTGAACAGCTCCACTTCTTTTGACACAACATCAAGCCGCTTGAATGAGGCCAGTGAGGCATTGCTCTTCTCCTTGACGCTGATCTCGTCAAGCCGTGTCAGTCCCTTGATCATCAGCTCCGGTTTTTTGTTCTGGTGAATACGGTAGGTGAGGGCCAGATCAAGGCTCAGTTTGCCGCTGTCAAGTTTTACCGGCACCTGGGTGGGAACGTAGGCCAGGTAGTAGGGTAGATTGAGTTCAGCCAGTTTCAGATTAAGGTTGGTCTCCATTGACTTGGCCAGTGGCTTGGACTTGCCTTTGAAGCTGAACGTGGCCCCATTGATCACGGCTGAAAAACTGGGGTCTGTGTACTGTTCTGCCAGATAGGGGATGGTACTGATAAACGGGATGGTAAACTGCAGCTCCCGGATCGTATGTCTTTTGCCGCCGCTGACGGCACGATCTTCAAAGTCAATGCTGCTACCCTGCAATGAGATGTTGTTGATTGAAAAGCGGGGCGTTACGCCCTTTTCCTGCTTGGGTTGTGCTGCCAGCCGGTCAATGATATCGGAAAAATTATACCGGTTGGCAGCGGTACGGATCAGTTTGACCTGCAATCTGTCCAGGCTCAGCTCATCCACCACCGGTGCAAATCTGAAAAGGCTGGTGCTGGAGAGGGATACGCGCAGACTGTTGAACTGTATAAACGGAGACCTGGCATCCGGTTCAAACAGGCTGAACCCCTTTACGGTCAGGGTCATACCGAATGGGTTGAAGCGCACCGTCTCAATCCTGGCAGCGCGACCGATTGCCCGGGTGATCCCTTTTTCTGCTTGGGACTTGATGATGACCGGCAGAACCAGCGTAGAAAACAGCACCATGAAGAGGAAGATACTGCCACCCCAGACAATCAGGCGTTTACGGTGCTGCTTCAGCCAGTCAATCAGTTTGTGCAGGCTCATGGCTGCCCTCCCTTCCAGATAATGCGGTAGTGCTAACTATACACCACTTTG
>JAJZRX010000022.1 GCA_021850095.1 Deltaproteobacteria bacterium | reverse complement strand
TATCAACGGTCGGCAGGATGGGCGGAATCGGCTCTTCGTGGCGGGGAGGTTCGGCCGCGTCCAGGCGTTGGCGCATGGCGCTCAGAATGGACTTGCCGATGGTCAGATAACGGTAGTACGGGTCGGTTCCCTCAACGATCGTCCAGGGCGCTTCAGGGGTGCTGGTGCTGCGCAGCATCCGCTCGGAGACCTTGCGGAACTTGTCGTAGAGTTTGTAATGCTCCCAATCGGTCGCGGTTACGCGCCAACGGGTCTGGGAATCCTTTTCCAGCAGTTTGAGGCGTTTTTTCTGTTCATCCTTGGACAGATGCAGCCAGAACTTGAGCACCAGCGCCCCTTCATCGCAGAGCATCTTTTCAAAATGGATGATCCGGTCCAGGCGCTGATCCAATTCGGCGTTTTTGATCGTTCCGTAAACATTTTCAACCAGCGGACCGGAATACCAGGTACCGATAAAGACGCCGATCTTGCCACGGGGGGGCAGAACCCGCCAATAGCGCCACATCTGCGGACGCTCCAGCTCCTCGTCGGTCAGATCCCGCAGGGCATGGGTCTCCACATGGCGGGGATCCATCCATTCGTTGAGCAGGTTGACCGTTTCACCCTTGCCGGCGCAATCGACCCCCGCCACCAGAATGATGACCGGAAACTTCTTGGCCTGAAACAGATCCAGCTGGGCATCCAGCAGCCCTTCGCGCAACCCGGGGATTTCTTTCTTCCAGACTTCCTTGCTGATCTTGTGGCCCAGTTCGGCGGATTCGAACATGATACCCTCCCGACGTTCGTTTTGTGATGCGGACGATCAGCGCAAGTGTAGCAGATATTTATTTCCCCGCCAGTTCCCGTGACCTGAACGTGGCCGCATCAACGGCATTCATGACGACACCGCGGAACCCGCCGATCTCCAGCGCGTGCAGGCCGGCGATGGTCGTGCCGCCGGGCGAGGTGACCTTTTCCTTCAGCAGAGTCGGATGCTCGCCGGTTTCGACCACCATGCGCGCCGCGCCCAGCACGGTCTGGGCCGCCAGCCGGGCGGCCACGTCCCGGGGCAGTCCGTTTTTGACGCCGGCGTCAGCCAGCGCCTCGATAAAGGTGAAGACATAGGCCGGGCCGCTGCCGGATAGGCCGGTCACGGCATCCATCTGTTTTTCTTCGACGCAGACGGCGCTTCCGGCCAGCGAGAAGATCTGCCGGGCCAGGTCCAGATCAGAGTCGGAGGCCTTGCGGCCGCCGCACACGGCGGTGGCTCCAGCGCCGATCAAGGCCGGGGTATTGGGCATCGTGCGGACGACGCGGCAGCCGGACACCAGGTTTTCCTCGATCTTGGCCGTGGTTATGCCGGCCATGATCGATATCACCAGTTTCTGCGGTGTGATCGCCCGCTCCAGGTGATCCAGCACAGCGCCCGAATGCTGCGGCTTGACCGCCAGAATCACCACCTCACCCCAGGCAGCGGCTTCGGAGGCATCCTCAACGACCCGCACATTGGGAAACAGAGCCGTCAGTTCATCCCGCCGTTTGAAGCTGATCTCCGCCACGCAGATGCCGACCCCCACATCTTCCCGCATCAGACCACGCATAATCGCCTCGGCCATGTTGCCGCCACCGATAAAGGCTATTTTTCGAACATTGAGCATCCGGATTCCCCCCTCAATAGTTTCAGTTCACACTGCTTCTGGTGACCAGAGCAACCCCGACACAGATCAGACTGATGCCGGCCCAGCGCATCGGGCTGACATTCTCCCCCAGAAACCACTGGGCCAGAAAAGCCACCACGACATAGCTCAAAGCCTGCAGCGGCAGGGCCACCGATAGATCCTCCCAGGACAGCACCGCCAGCCAGAGTCCAAAGTAAACCGCCTGCATGGCCGTACCCAGAATCAATCGCCAGTTGGTCAAAGCCTTGAGTACGGTATCAACGATCTGCCGGAAGCCCATGGCCGAAATATCGCCGGTACTGCGCATGCCCTGGGTCAGAAAGATATCGCCGACGGCCCCGGCGGTAATCGCAAACAGCATCACGATCAAGGTTTTCAGCATTTCAGGTCTCCACGATAGTTTAGTACGGCAATCTGCAGCTGCTTGAGTTTGTTTTTGAGGGCGGGACTGGTGATGGCGGCCAGCTCCTCCTGATGGCGGTAATCCGGCATGCGGCGCGTAATCTCCGCATCCGGCAGAATTCCGGGGTGAAAATAGATTTCGGTCAGGCCATCCTGCAGATCTTCGATGATATTCAGGATGTACTCCTCAGTCATGCGGCCGGAGTTGAGCACCCCCTTGACCTCGGTTGCATACGCGATCTTCAGTTCATCCAGCCGGGGTTGGGCGTTTTTGGCCAGTGAGCCGAAGATGATCCGCTCAACGGTTTTGCCAAAGCGCCGCTCACGGTCGAAACGCAGGTTGTGTCCCAGCCGCTCCCGCGACAGGCGCAAACTTTTGATGCCGTAGTGCGGCATCAATTCGGCCAGAATCGAAAAAACGGTGGGATGCAGATGGATATTGAGATGGCCGTCGAGATGGGTCAGCGGGATGCCGGCCTCCAGCACTGTTGTGATTTGGGCCTCGATCTCCCGCTTCAACTGGCAGTACAAGCCCCGGTCGAAAAAATAACGCATGCCGGCAGCCACCGGGTTGTTGCTGAAGCAGCCGGCCCCATCGACCAGAGCGGGAATCCGATCGACCGGCAGAACCGCCCGGCCCTGCACCAGCGTCAGATGCAGCCCCACCTGCAACCCCGGATTGCGGCGGGCGATCTTGACCGCATCCTTAAAGGCACCGCCGCCGGGCATGATCGAAGCGCAGGTCAGAAGTCCCTCACACCAGGCCCGCTCCACGGCACGGTTAACGCCGCTGGAAAGACCGAAGTCGTCGGAGGTGATGATGAGCTGCTTCAATGGGGACTGAATGGACACTGAAACTACTTGCAGTCCGAGCAGGACTCTTTACGTTTGCGCATGTACTGCAGATACTGCTTGCCCTCCTTGAGCAGTTTCCTGCGCTCTTCGGAATTGACGATCATCCGGCCGATGCTGCGGGCGATGTATTTGGGGCGGAAATAGAACTTGTTGTAAAACTCTTCGACTGAATTGAAGATTTCAGTGTTGGACAGGTTCGGGTAGTTGATCACGCATTTCTGGTGTCCGGTGTCGTCGATGAAGTTGTCCGAAGAGATCCAGCCGTTCTGCTTGCAGAGTTCGTAGAATTCGGTGCCGGGATAGGGCGAAGCCAGCGAGGCTTGAATGGAATTGAGATCCATCTGTTTGGCGAAGCGGATCGTTTCCTGAATGGTCTCCCGTGTTTCACCCGGCAGCCCCATAATGAAGGCGCCATGCACGGACAGCCCCAGCTTCTTGCAGTTCTTGGTGAACTCCAGCGCCTGCTCCCTGGTGACCCCCTTCTTGATGTTCTTCAGGATCTGGGCGTTGCCGCTTTCAAAACCGACCACCACATGCCGCAGACCGGACTCACGCATGATCCGCAGGGTCTCGTAATCGGTATTGGCCCGGGCGTTGATCGTCCAGGAGATACCCAGCGGCTTGATCAAGCGGGCGATTTCCCGGGCATGTTCCCGGTTGGCGGTGAAGGTGTCGTCGTCGAAGGAGAGCTCCTTCATCTCGGGAATATTCTCCACGATCCACTTGATCTCCTCGTAGACATTCCGGGGGCTGCGAACCCGCATGCGCTGTCCGGAAAAGGTCTGGGGCCAGAGGCAGTAGATGCATTTGGAGGGGCAGCCGCGGCTGGAGTAGATTGAGACATACGGGCTTTTGAAGTGCGGGATGACGTACTCCGAGATCGGCAGGTCGCGCTTGTAGATCGGCGCCACAAAGGGGAGCGCGTCCAGATCCTCGATCATCGGCCGGTCGGCGGTGCTGACAAGCTTTCCGTCCCGCATGAAGCTGATACCGTCGACACTGTCCCAGGCCCGCCCTTCGCAGAGCTCCTTGGTGGAATAATCGAATTCCCCCCGGCAGACGATGTCTATGGCACCTTTAGCGGCCCGCAGCGATTCCTCCGGCAGAATGGTAACGTGCGGCCCGGTCAGGACCGTCACGATTTCCGGCTTGACCGCCTTGATGCGCCGAGCGGTCTCGATGTCGATCATCAGGGTCGGAGTGGAGGTGTACATCACCACCATATCGAAATCTTTGGCGATTTCCAGACACTTCTCCAGATCGAATTTCTGCACCGGGGCGTCAACGACGCGGCTGCCTTCGATCATGGCGGCCGGAAAACAGAGCCAGGTCGGATACCAGAAGGAGGTCACTTCGCGGGAAGCCTGATAGCGCGCGCCGGCGCCGCCGTCGAAGTCCTCGAATGTCGGGGGATTTAAAAAAAGCGGTTTCATTACTACTCCTTATCTGCTTAAAAAAATCGAAAGAGTAGCAGGTATCCTGCGGAAAAGTCAAGGTTTACACGGCAGACAGCCAATAAAAAACGGGGTACCCGAACCGGATACCCCGCAGCAGACCTGTCACCAGGATCGTTGAATTATTTTTTTGCCCGTTTAGCCACGATCTGATCCTTGATCTTTTCGTACGCCTGCTCCGGCAGTATGTTGCGTGACTTGAGTTGGCCCTTGTTGGCATAGGGACGGCCGGCGATGATTTTGGCGGCATAGGCGTCACCAAGGCCGGGAATCGCCTTCAGCTCGGCTTCGCTGGCGGTGTTGATGTCCACGACACCCGGCTTGGCGGCAGCGGCGGGAGCCTTCACCTTATCCTTGGCAGCGGTTGCGGAAGCCTTGGTATTGACAACGGCAGCTTTTGCGCCGGCTTTGGAATCAACAACAGCTGCCTTGGCCCCTGCCTTGGTGTCGACAACGGCGGACTTGGCAGCAGCTTTGCTATCAACCACTGCGGCTTTGGCGCCCGCCTTGGTGTCCACCACCGCGGCTTTGGCTCCGGCCTTGGCATCAACCGCAGCGCCCTTGGCGGCAGCGGCGGTTCCCTTGACGCTCTCCTTGGCGGCGACAGCCGATGCTTTTGTTTTTGTTGTGGCAGACTTGGCGGCGCCAGCCGCATCCGGTGCGGTGGTTTTGACTTCGACGGCAGAAGCCAGGCCAGCGGACAACAGCAGGGATGCGGCGATCATAACAACTTTTGCAAAACGGTTTTTCATAAGACCCTCCAAAAAGTTAGTTACAATTCTTTTATCAAGCTGCGTATACACCTGTCAACATCCATGATGATACTATAGAATCTTACCGCCCCACAAGCCCCTCGGCCAGATTTGCCGCCAGCCGAGAGTTGTCCGGATCCAGAAAACGGTTCTGGAATATGGCGTCATCGCCGAAGACAACGAAACGCCCGGCACCGAGCGCGCCGGCCACAACCACACCAAAAGCTCCGACAGCATCGTTTTCGGAAAGCAGCTTGTCTCCGTTCAGATCAACCCAGGCCTGGGGAGAGCTATGGGCGATCGCAGCACTGTTTTTTCCAGCCTTGAGTGCCCAGCCCCCATACAGCGAAAATTGTTTCAAACCGGCAAACAGGGGCACCGGGTTCAGATCCTTGACGCGAAAATTGAGGTCTGTGTCAATCGTATTTTCCCGCTCGCGCAACACGGCGTTGGAATGATCAATGTCCAGACGGGCCAGCAGGCCGGCCAACGGCTGACCGATATGCAGCATCAGCGCCAACCGTCCGCCCCTTTCCACAAAAGCGGCCACCGCCTCCACCTCTTCGGCCTTCAGCGCTTCAAAGGGGCCGGAAATCACCAGGGCGGCAACCCCGCGCAGCGTATCGTCATTCAACGGCTCGCCGGTTGCGCTGACACTGGCCCCCTTTGCACGAATGATATCCGCCAGACCGGACAACTGCAGTTCACCCTTGTCGCCAATCAGAAAACGTTGATTATGTCCCTGGTCGAAAAGAACCCGGGGCAGCGGTTCTTCGGCAAAAACCAGACTGGCCCAGACAGATGCGAGCAGCACAACACAGAAACCGATCCAGATTTTTTTCATAGGAAAGCCCTCCTCCAATAAGATCTATTTTGTCTTTTATAGTCAATTGAGCCAGAGAATGCAAGAAATTCTTTTCCTGCCATGTCCGTTTATGGTAGGTAAGCACTACATTTTTACCGGTATCTTTGTAGAGTGCCGATTTTTCAATCCCAAAGGAGCATGACCATGAGCAGCAAAAAACCGGAACTGACCTTCAAGTATGTTTTCAACTACGGCTACAACCCATCGTACGTAAACGGCGCCCAGGGCGGCTTTTCTCCGCGCGGCGAGATGGTGATAAATTTTTATCTTGAGCGTCAGCCGCTGCCCGAATCCATTACCCACGAAATCACCCCGGAAGGCGCCATCGGCCGCGAAACGGAAGTGGAGCCCAAAGATCTGGCCAGCAGCATGGTGCGCTTCATCGACACCGGTGTTGTGATGAGTTATGAAAATGCGCGGGTATTCCACGCCTGGATGGGGGATAAACTGCGCGAGATGGAGGAAATGCAGAAAGCCCGCGCCGCCTTCGAAGAAGCCCAAAAAGGCGGACAGGCGTAGCCGAAACCACTCAATGCAAAAAAGAGGTCAGGAAATGCTCCGCACAAACTTCAGAAACATCGCCGTTTTCCTGACCTCTCTGTTTCTTCTTCATCTTCCGGGCGCCGCTGCGGCCTTCCCGATACCGGAGCGGCTGGAATTTGAAGTATCCTACACCGGTATTCCCGCCGGCCGCGCTGTTCAGGAGATCAAGCAAGTCGGCAGCGAAATCCAGATCGTTTCCACCGCACAATCGGCCGACTGGCTGAAACTGTTTTTTCCGGTCAATGACCGGATAGAATCTTTATTGACACCGGGAACGCCCACCAACTACATCGGTACCCCGCATTTTTTTCGCGAGCGCATCCGCGAAGGGCGAACCCGCCGCCAGAAAGATGTGCGTTTCGACCGCCAGAAACTGGAAGTAACCACCAAGGATCTGCTCAAGAAAACCGAAACAACCGGCACAATCAGCAACAAAACCTACGACACCCTCTCCAGTTTTTTCTACGTCCGCTCCATACCGTTGCAGGTCGGCAGGTCTTCCTACATCGATGTTTTCGACGGCAAGAAGCTTTGGAACACCGAAGTGCAGGTGCTGCGCCGAGAAGAGCTTGTGACGCCGCTGGGCAGGTTCAAAACGATTGTCATCAAACCGATCATGAAATACGAAGGGATTTTCGCCCGCACCGGCGACATCCACATCTGGCTGACGGATGATGACCGCCGCATCCCGGTGCAGATGAAATCCAAGGTCGTCATCGGCAGCATCACCGCAACAGCTGTGGGCGGCAGTTACTGGCCCGCAAAGAAATGACCCTCCCCCCCGCCCCTTCACGTTTAACCAACAACACGAGCCATGCCCGTTGAAATCCTGCTGCCGCTGCTGTTCGGCACCGGTTTTGTGGCCGGTCTGATCGACTCCATCGCCGGAGGCGGCGGCCTGATCACGGTGCCTGTACTGCTTGGAATCGGTCTGCCGCCCCAGGTGGCGCTGGGCACCAACAAGCTGCAGGGTTCCTTTGGCTCCGGCAGCGCCATGCTGCACTTTGTGCGGGCCGGCACCGTAACATTGAGCGACTGCCGGAGCGGCATCTTCTGGACCGCCATCGGGGCCGCTCTGGGTGTCTGGGCGGTTCAACGCCTGGATGCAACCCTGCTTAAGCAGCTGATCCCCTGGTTGCTGGCGGCAATTGCGATCTACACCCTGCTCTCCCCCAGCCTGGGGGCGGAGGATTCCCATGCCCGCATGAGAAGCGGCCCGTTCTACCTGGTCTTCGGCCTGTTAATCGGATTTTACGACGGATTCTTCGGTCCCGGAACCGGATCGTTCTGGACCATGGCGCTGATGATGCTGCTGGGCTGCTCGATGCTACGGGCCACCGCCGCCACCAAGGTCATGAACTTCACCAGCAATTTTGTGGCGCTGCTCTTTTTTCTTTCAGCCGGGCAGGTACGCTTTGCGGAAGGGATTGTCATGGGGGTCGGCCAGTTTCTGGGCGCCAGGGTCGGCTCGAAACTGGTCATCAAACGCGGTACAGCCTTGATCAGGCCGCTTTTTATCACGATGGTGCTGGCACTGGTGGCGCGCCTGATCTATCAGAACTTCAAGTAAATCCTATCCTTTGGAAAGATACTCCCCCAGCACGCCCCGCGAATGCTCGTCATCATGGCAATGCACGCACAGGTTCTCCCAGTTGGAGCCGTCGGGCGGGTTGTTATGGTGGTTGCCGTCCTTGTGGTGTACCGTCAGCAGGTTCAGACTGGCCTGATCGAACTCCCGGCCACACTTGGCGCAGACCGGCCCGTGGATTTTCAATGACTTGCTGCGATAGTTACTGTTGCTATCCGCTTCGCCGCGCATCTTTTTTACCAGTGCAGCCGCCTGGTCGGCGCTGGGGAGGGTGACGGTCCGGGGGCCTCGCGATCTGCCTGCCATAAAAACTCCTATCCGTTCAGCAACTTGACCGTTGCCCGGCCGTCGGCGTAATAATCGATGATATTCAGGCAGCCGTAGCTCTGTTCGATGTTGAACATGGCCGACAGCGGCGCTCCGATGGCATCCAGAAGCACGATGCGGTTGACCCCGCCATGTCCCACCACCAGAACTTCCTGCCCGCAGTGACGCTGGACGATCTCACGGATCACCGGCAGCAGCCGCGCCTGAACATCCAGCGGATTTTCTCCCTGCGGCACGCGGTAGTTGACCAGATCGTCCAGGCGCGCCTGCCACTGATTCGGCCATTTTGACTGAATTTCCTGCCAGGTCATTCCTTCCCACAGGCCAACATTCAACTCGCGCAGCTCCCGGCGCTTGACCGGCTCGATGCCGAACTGACTGCAGATGATATCTGCTCCGATGGCACAGCGCGACAGATCGCTGGTATAGCAGGCCGCGATTTTTTTGTCGGCCAGGCGCTCTTTCATGACATGGTATTGTTCTACCCCCAGATCGGTCAGGGCCACATCGGTCTGGCCGTTGTAGCGGGCCTGGTCAAAACCGGCCACCTGGCCATGGCGGATCAGATAGATACGGGTATGGGGGGTCATGGATCGTCTCCGTTGCATGGTAGTGGATTCTACCTCCTTAGCGGATATCAGGAAACAGCTGTTTCAGGCAATCAGAGGATCGGGAGGGACCTTCCCACCTTCTCTGTTGCCTGAAAGAGAGCCTCTTTCGATCTGCGTCAACACCTGGGTCAGCAAGGTAAAAAAAAAACACCTAGCTGGTGAGCTAAGTGCTTTATTTTTGTAGTGGTGCCCAGGGACGGAATCGAACCGCCGACACGAGGATTTTCAATCCTCTGCTCTACCGACTGAGCTACCTGGGCAAAAGGATTTTCCTTATAACTTCTGCCGGCCGGTCTGTCAACACAAAAATTCAGCCCCGTCTATTTTAGCGCCTCGCGCTGCATTTTTATCGGCACATAGTTGCAGAACGGCTCCTCTTCCATGTAATCGCCGTGGACCGCGTCGGCCCGGGCGCGGCAGCCGCCGCAGACATTCAGATACTCGCACTGGCCGCATTTGCCCTTGTAGGATTTGAAATTCCGCAGATCCTTGAATATCTCCGAATTTTCCCAGATTTCACGAAAAGGGGTCTGTTTCACATTTCCGGCCGTACGATGGAAATACGAACAAGGCTTGACGTTTCCAAAGCAATCGATCAGACAAATGGTCTGGGCGGCGATGCATCCTTTGCCGCCGCCGGTGGAGAAGGTCAGCGAGCGACGCTCGAACCTGGCGCCCTCCGCCTTGGCCTTCTGGGGTACGATCCGGTAATAATGAGGCGCGCAGGTCGGCCGCATCAGAATGTCATCCTCTTCCTTTTCCTGCTGATAATGCCAATCCAGAATTTCCTCGTAATCTTCCTTGGATATCAGTTCACTCATAATATCCTCGCCGCGGCCGGTGGGAACGATCATGAACATATACCAGGCGGTGGCGCCCAGCGATTTAGCCAGCTTGAAGGTGTTGGCGATATCATTCTGGTTGCGTTTTGTAAAAGACGAGTTGATCAGAAACTTCTGTCCGTTACGGCGAAATATTTCCGCCGCCCGGACAACCCCGTCGAACGATCCCGGTGATTGGCGGAAATTATCGTGAATCTCGGCCGAAGATCCGTCCAACGACAGCGAAACCATCTTGATGTCGGCCTGGCGCATTTTCTGGCAAATCTCATCGGTCACCAGAGAGCCGTTGGTGGCCATGCACATCCGCAGCCCCAGCGAAGTCCCGTATTCGGCCAGTTCAAAAATATCCGGCCGCAGCAGCGGCTCGCCCCCCGAAAGCACCAGCACCGGCTTTGAAAAAGCGGCGATGTCCTTGAGCAACTGTTTGCCTTCCTGAGTGGTAAAGTCTCCTTCGGACGAGGTCAGGTCTGAAGAGCAGCGGCAGTGTACGCAATGCAGATTGCATTTTTGAGTGGTTTCCCAGGCGACCCACTTGGGGATGAATTCGGTACTCATAATACTCCCATGATTTTCAAAAATTATGATACTGAAGCACTGTCGGCTTAAAAGCCTACCTGATAGACCAACCAAACTCAAGAATATATTGGAATTGGCCGGTGACCACGGATTAGGTCAGGCAAACAAGCACTTGCTTTCGTTCCGGACGTATAGTAGTATGACGCTCCCGCCGCCTAAAGCGGCGTTTTACTTATAAACATTCCCTCAAGGAGCATTCGATTTATGCTGGATATTATCCGCAAGAAGAAAGAATCATTTATTATAAAGTTTGTTTTCATCGTCATCGTCCTCTCTTTTATCGGCACCATCTTCCTGGTCTGGGGCAAGGGGAGCGATGGCACCGGTGGCGGTGGCGGTTATGCCGCCAAGGTTAACGGCTCCAAGATCACCCTGGAGCAGTATCAGAATGCCTACCAGCGTATCCGCAACATGTACCAGCAGATTTACGGGCAGTCCATTCCGCCCGAAATGGAAAAGATGCTCAACCTGAAGAAAGTCGCCCTGGACAACCTGATCGATGACCTTCTGGTTTCCAAGCAGGCCAAATCCTTGGGCATCAAGGTCAGCAAGGAAGAGGTCGCCAGCTCTATCGAAGCCATCCCCATGTTCCAGAAGGATGGAAAGTTCAGTTTTGACCAGTACCAGCAGATCCTCAAATCGAACCGCATCACTGCCAAGGATTTTGAAGAAGGGCAGAAAGCGGAATTGCTGATTAAAAAAACACGCCAGTCGATCAAGGACAAGGCGGTTGTGACCGATGCGGACGCTCTGGCGCAGTTCAAAAAGGAAAATGACACGATCGACCTGGAGTATGTGGGTTATTCCCCCGCCGAGGTCCTGGCCGAGGTCAAACTGAACGAGGCAGAACTGAACGACTATCTGCAGAAAAACCAGAACGATTTCAAAACGCCCGAAAAGGTGGCCCTTTCCTATATTCTGCTGGATCCTTCTACACAGGCGGGCAAAACAACCGTCTCCGAGGAGGAGGTCCAGACCTTTTACCAGAAGAACATCGATCGCTGGCAGAGCAAAGACGGCATTTTGCCCTTGAACGAGGTCAGGGAAAAAGTCCGCCTGGAGGCACTCAAGCAGAAATCCGCCAAGCAGGCATTTGAACTGGCGGCCGATACGCTTTACAAAAATATAAAATCCGGCGACCTAAACCTGATCGCCGGCAAGCTGGGGCTGAAGATCCAGGAAACCCCGATTTTCACCGCCGCTGCACCCGCTCCCGCGTTGACCGGTGAAACCACAGTCATCAAAAAAGCGCTGGAGCTGAAACAGGGCGAACTGGGCGGCCCGGTTGAAACCGAAAAGGGCATTTATATCCTGAAAGCCCGTGAGCGCAAGCCGGCGACGGTTCCGCCGCTGGCTGAAATAAAAGCGGCGGTCGAGGAAAAAGCCCGGGCCGCCAAGGCGGTTGAACTTGCGAAGACCAAAGCCGAAGACGCCGCCAAGCAGCTGACGGCCAAAGCCGCTCTCAAAACCCAGTCAACCGGCAGTTTCGGGTTTTCAGAAAAAGGCGAAATTCCGCTTATCGGCACCTCCCCGGAAATGGCCGAGGCGGTTTTCAAGCTGTCGGCCGCACAGGCCCCCGCCACCCCCTTCAAGGTCGGCAACCGCTGGTATGCTGTCCGTGTCAAAACCCGCACCGAAGCGCCCAAGACAGACTTTGAAAAGACGAAAGAAGAACTGAAGAAGAAGATGCTCCCCAAAAAGCAGGAAGAGGCGCTCAACGCCTGGACCAAAGAGCTGCGTGAAAAAGCCAAGATAGAAATCAACCAGGCGCTGGTCGCCGAAAAATAGGAGAGAGTTATGTCACAGCTCGTTATGCAGACAGATTTTCCCGGTTTAAAACTGATCGCCCGCGGCAAGGTCCGCGACATTTACGACCTGGGAGAAACCCTGCTCCTGGTCACCTCCGACCGCATCTCGGCCTTCGATGTCATCATGAACGAGCCGATCCCGGACAAGGGCTTTGTCCTGACCCAGATTTCAGCCTTCTGGTTCCGCCAGATGGAAGACATCGTCAAAAACCACATCATCTCCACTGATGTGGCCGATTTCCCTGCCTCCTGTCAGCCCTACGCCGAGATCCTAAAAGGACGCTCGATGCTGGTGAAGAAGGCCAAGCCCCTGCCGGTGGAATGTATCGTGCGCGGTTATGTTTCCGGTTCGGGCTGGAAAGATTACAAAGCGACCGGCTCGATCAGCGGCATCCAGCTTCCCGCTGGCTTGAAAGAATCAGACCGTCTGCCGGAACCGATCTTCACCCCCTCCACCAAGGCGGATCTGGGAGAACATGACGAAACCATCACCTTCGACAAGATGGTTGAAATCTGCGGCCGCGAGCTGGCCGAGCAGGCCCGCGACTATACCTTGAGGATTTACAACCGGGCCCGTGATCTGGCCGACCAGAAGGGAATCATCATCGCCGACACCAAGTTCGAGTTCGGTGTCTATCAGGGCGAACTGATCATTATCGACGAATGCATGACGCCCGATTCCAGCCGTTTCTGGCCCAAGGACCAGTACAAGCCGGGCGGACAGCAGCCCAGCTTTGACAAGCAGTTCCTGCGCGACTATCTGGAAACCCTGGATTGGGGCAAGACCGCCCCGGCACCGGCCCTGCCTCAGGAAATCCTTGAAAAAACCGGCCAGAAGTATCGCGAAGCGCTGCAGCGCATTACCGGCATAACCGTTTAGCCCTTAACAGTATCGTGATAAAGAAAAAGGCGAATCGCGCTGATTCGCCTTTTTTTATTTCGGGCTTGACTATTTGCCTTCATCGACTAAACTGATGGTGTTTAAATTTACTAACCCAAAAAAAGCAGGAGACCGGTGACATGAAACTCGACGAAATCAAGGAAATTGCAAAAAAACACAATATCAAGATTGGAAAACTGAAGAAAGCGGAGCTGATCAGAGCTATTCAGCAGGCGGAACAAAATGATGACTGCTTTGAGACCGGCCGCGCCAACGATTGCGGGCAGGCTGCCTGCCTGTGGCGTGAAGACTGCAACTGACCGTCGCATAAAACCAGGAACGAATCATGACGGGGGCGATGGTTCACCCCCGTTTTACTTTTATATCAGGGAGAGCCTGGCTTGATATATGCTCCCAGCTCCTTGTCGACCTTGGAGATATGGTTCAGCAGCCACTTCAGCAGCAGGTTGTTGGTTTGAATGACATGGTGCATTGAAATGCCCTCCGCATCGATTTCACTGCGTAGCGCCTTGATCCGGGCTTCAAAATCAGCGTGCTGAACGCAATGCTCCTTGTAGCCCGGAAAGCGGTGCAGCCGTTGCAGAGCCTCTTCGTCCCTGAAATGCGTTTGGACATACTCTTCCAGAAAAGATAACAGCCGTTTCATTTCATCCTTGCCCCGTCCTTCTTCGCAGGCGTTCAGCAATCCGTCAAAGCGAAGCAGCAGCTCCTTGTGCTGATTATCGATGGCTTCCACGCCGATTGCCAGCGAATCCCTCCACTGAATCCCCATAGTGAACCTCTCTGCCGGTAATTAATCGCCGATCTTTTTTACGGCGGTTTTCTTTTTGGGTTTGGCCTTTTTGGTCTGTTCCTGCAGCTTTTCAGCCATGGTTTTCAGGCGTTCGTCCGCCAGCTGAAAGATCGATCCCTTGCTGAACTTGCCGTTTTTTCCCTTAACCCCGGCCTTGACGCCGGTCAGGATCTCGATGCCCTGCTCGATCGTTTCGATGCTCCAGACGTGGAACTGCCCGCAGCTGACCGCCTGGATGACATCTTCGTGCAGCATCAGCTGCCGCTCGTTTGTTTTGGGGATCATGACCCCTTGCCGGCCGGTCAGCCCCTGGGCGCGGCAGACGGCAAAAAAGCCTTCGATCTTGTGGTTTACGCCGCCGATGGGCTGCACGATGCCACGCTGGTTGACGCTGCCGGTGACCGCGATGCCCTGCTTGATCGGCACTCCGGAAAGGGCCGACAAAAGGGCATACAGTTCGGTGGAGGAGGCGCTGTCACCTTCGATGCCGTCATAGGATTGCTCGAAGCAGATCGAAGCCGACAGCGACAGCGGCCGCTCCGCGGCAAAGGTGGCCCCCAGGTAGCCGGTCAGAATCAGCACCCCCTTGTCATGGATCGGGCCGGAGAGCTTTACTTCGCGCTCTATATTGACCATCCCGGCCTGCCCGGTGTAGACGCTGGCGGTGATGCGGGTCGGCCGGCCGAAGGTGTGGTCGCCCAGGCTGATGACCGACAGGCCGTTGATCTGGCCGACAACCGCACCGTCCGTATCGACCATCAGGGTGCCGTCTTCGTACAACTCCTGCATCCGTTCCTCGATGCGGTTGACCCGGTACAGGTTCTCTTCGGCGGCGGCACGCACATCGTCACCTTCGATGACGCTGCGGCCGGCCTTGCTGGCCCAGAAATTGATCTCGCGCACGAAATCGGAAATTTCCATGAACTGCGATGAAAGCTTGTTCTGGTCATCCGCCATGCGGGCGGTGTGCTCCAGCAGGGCCGCCACGCCGCTTTTGTGAAACGGCAGCAACCCCTCGCTGCGGCAGTGGCTGGCCACAAACAGCGCATAATCGCGCATGATCTCCGGAGTGCGGGCCACACGGCTGTCGAACTCGGCCTTGACCTTGAAGAACTTGCGGTAATCCGGGTCAAGGTGGAACAGCAGATAATAGATCCAGGGCGTGCCGATCAGCACGATCTTGGAGCGCATCTGGACCGGCTCCGGTTTGAGGGAAACCATGGTCATGAAGCGATACTGTTCCAGCACATCCTCGATCCTGATCTCGTTGTTGCGGATGCAGCGCTTGAGTGAATCCCAGACAAAAGGGTTCATCAGCACTTCACGGGCGTCGATCACCAGGTAGCCGCCATTGGCCTTGTGCAGGGCTCCGGCCCGGATCATGGAAAAATCGGTCACGGCCACGCCGCCGTACTGCATGACATGTTCGATGCGGCCGAAAAGGTTGTTGTAGGTCGGGTTGGATTCGAATACAACCGGCGCGCCGTCGGTGTCCTTGTTGTCAACCAGCAGATTGACCTGATAACGGTCAAAGGTCGGTTCCTGGCGCGGCATCTTGATGCCGGGGATCTGCGGCTGGGGGGACTGGGGCTTGAAATCGTCCAGAGTGTTGAGCACATCCTCCTGCACCGAATCCAGATAGGTCAGTACCTTGTCCAACCCGGCATATTTTTCCCGCAGCGGGTCGAGGCGATGTCCGAGGCAGGACATGCCCAACTCGCGGTCGGCCTGGGACAAAGCGTCTTTGGTCACCTTTTCCTGCTCACGCACCTGGCGCAGCACCTCATTGAGGCGCTCGGTCAGCTCCTTGCCCTGTTTTTCCAGTTTCTGGCGTTTCTTCTCGTTCAGGGCGTCATACTCTTCCTGGGTGTAGTTGTGTCCGGCCTTCTGGGGCACGATCACCAGTCCCGAAACCGTTCTCTGGAGCGCAAAACCGAGCTTTTCAGCCGCTTTTTCAAGTTCCTGGAAAAGATCGTTGGTGGCAGCCTGATAATTTTCCAGCAGCTCCGATCTGCGGCTTTCATACTCGCTGCTCTCCAGCGCCTTGGGGATATCCTTGCGGAAAGCCTCGATCAGCTCCTTCATGTCGGCCGCCAGCTCGCTTCCCATGCCGGCCGGCAGATCGAGGGAAATGGCCGAATCATTGTCCTTGAAGTTGTTGACGTAGACCCAGTCGTGCGGTTTGGGCTCGTCCTTGGCCCGTTTATTGAGGATGCTGGCGATGGTGGTGTTGCGGCCGGTACCGGTTTCTCCGGAGATATACAGATTGAAGCCGGAGCCGTCGATTCCCAGTCCGAAATCGATCGAACGCAGGGCGCGCTTCTGTCCGATGGCGTTGTTAAAATCCGGCAGTTCTTCGGTCGTTTCAAAGCCAAGCTGCTCCGGGTCGCAGTTCCAGCGCAATTTTTCGGGGGGGATCAGGCAGCTGTCAGAATACATCGGGGGCTCCTTCAAAGCGGATTAACAAGCATACTCCGACAGTTCGGAGTCAATGGCGGCATTGTGTGAAGCGGGTGCGGATATGTCAAGCTGAAACTGGCGTCAGTGTCTTCATGGCCCTGGCCAGCGCCAGCCGGACATCCTCGCGTTCGGGCAGGGTGGTCGCCAGAGCGCCTATGTGGCCGCGTTCCAGCAGAATCCGGCGGGAGGTCGCAAAGTTCAGATCGTAGACCCAGGATATCTGCAGCAGCGTGAAGTCGTTCACTGTCCGGACATCCGCGAGATGCACGATCGAGCCGCCTGCCAGCGTATTCAGACAGGCTGCGCTAATCTCTTCCGGCCGATCGGCAAAGCCGAGTGTGGCGGCGGACGCCCGCTGGCAGGGGGGCTGATTCCGGAGTTCCACAAACACCCGCCAGATGTCGAGCTTGTCGGCATCACGGATCAGCTTGATCAAGAGGCTGGAAGGGGAACGGTATTTCCGGGGCAGTTCCAGCAGGTTATGGAAACGGACCGCTTCTTCGATCTGCAGCCGCTCTTCCGGCGGCACTCCCTCCAGCAATTTTTCGGCCCGGATGACGTCAATCGCCAGGCGGGCATGATTGTCCGAGTCGCTGTCACGAAACGTGCGCCAGCGGCGATACTGGCTGAAACGCCCCACATCATGCAGCAGGGCGGTCGCCGCAGCAAGGCGGCTTTGCTGGGCTGAAAGCCCTTCCCCGCCGCAGAGCAGCTCCATGGTCTCGCAGACCTTGCGGGTATGTTCGATTTTGAGCTGTATGTTCCGGGCGCCGTCCGGGTCGGTGTCGAGAAACGGTTCAACATAACGGTCGAACCAGACGTAAAGTGCATCCAGCTGCGATTGATCCATAATTGAAACCAGCTCCGTCACGATTGAAATTGACCGCATAATACTGTACCCTGCCGCGAAGTCAATCCATCTCATGAGGACACCGATGCAACTGTCGTTTCCCGATTCGAACGATCCCGCGCAGAAGGCTGAAAAGCGCAGTGCAGAGCTTCGCTCCCTGATCGGCCACCACAACCAGCGCTATTACCAGCTGGATGCGCCAGAGATCAGCGACGCCGAGTACGATGCTCTCTTTCGTGAGCTGCTGGAGCTGGAAGAGCAGTACCCCGGCCTGGTAACGCCGGAATCTCCCACCCGGCGGATTGGCGGGGCTCCGCTTGAAAAATTCAGGGCCGTCAAACACCGCCTGCCGATGCTTTCGCTTGACAATGCCGCCAACGAAGATGAAATCCGCAGCAAGCTGGATGTGCGGGTCAAGAAACTGCTGGGAGTGGGGGGAGATGAAACGGTCGGCTATATGTGCGAGCCCAAAATGGACGGCCTGGCAGTGGAGCTGGTCTATGAGAATGGCACACTGACCGGCGCTTCGACCCGTGGAGATGGTTATACCGGCGAAGATGTCACCGCCAATATCCGTACCCTGCGCTGCCTGCCGCTGACCTTGAACGGAACGGGCATCCCGGCGCTGCTGGAGGTGCGCGGCGAAGTGTACCTCCCCCTGGATGCCTTCCGGAAGATAAACCGTGACAAGGAGGAAAACGGGGAGCCCCCCTTTGCCAATCCGCGCAATGCAGCCGCCGGCTCACTGCGCCAGCTTGACCCGCGCATCACCGCGCGCCGGCCGCTGGCGATCTTCTGCTATGCGCCGGGCCAGGTCGAAGGAGCATCCTTTGCATCACAAAGCGATTTTCTGGCTGCGGCCGCCGGATGGGGACTGCCGGTAAATCCGCTGGTCCGAGCGGCAGCCGGCATTGAAGAAGCCGTGGCCTATTACCGGGAAATGCAGGCCCGGCGAGATTCGCTCCCCTACGAGATTGACGGCACCGTCGTCAAGGTCGACTCCTACCTGCTGCAGCGTGAGCTGGGGGAAAAGAGCCGTTCTCCGGTCTGGGCGGTGGCCTGCAAGTTTCCGCCGCGCCAGGCCGAAACCGTGCTGGAGGACATCCTGCTCTCCGTCGGCCGCACCGGAGTGATCACGCCGGTTGCCCAGCTTCGGCCGGTCGATCTTTCCGGCGTGACCGTCGCCAGGGCCACCCTCCACAATTGGGATGAGTTGGCTGCCAAGGACATCCGCATCGGCGACACCGTGATCGTGGAGCGGGCCGGCGATGTTATTCCGGCGGTCGTCAGGGTCCGGGAGGAACTTCGTAATGGCAGTGAGAAGAGTATGGCTCCCCCCCAAAAATGCCCGCAATGCGGTTCGGAAGTCGTCCGGATCGCGGACGAGGTGGCCCTGCGCTGCATGGGGCTTTCCTGCCCGCCGCAGATACGCGAGTCCATCAAGCACTTCGCCTCGCGCACGGCAATGGATATCGAAGGGCTGGGCGACAGATTTGTTGAACAGCTGCTGGCACTGGGTCTGGTTCATAACGTCGCGGATCTTTATGCGCTGACCAAAGACGATTTCATGGCTTTCGAGCGCATGGGTGACAAGCTGGCCTCCAACCTGCTGGCAGCCATTGAAGCCAGCAAGTCCAGGGAGCTTTACCGCTTTATTTTCGCCCTGGGCATCCGCCACGTCGGCGAACGCACCGCCAAGGCGCTGGCCCAGGCCTTCGGCAGCCTGGACAACCTGAAAAAAGCGACCCTGGAAGAGCTGACCAGCATCCGCGACATCGGCACAACCGTGGCGCAAAGCATCCGCACTTTTTTTGACAACGAAGAGAATCTGGCCATTATCGGACGGATGCTGGCGTCCGGTGTCACACCAACCGCCACGGCCAAGAAAGTCGGCGGCAAACTGACCGGAAAAAGCTTCGTCTTCACCGGCACTCTGACCCGTTTCAGCCGCGAACATGCCGGAAAACTGGTGGAGGATCAGGGGGGGAGTGTGGTAGGCTCGGTTTCAAAAAAAACCGGCTATCTGGTGGCCGGAACAGAGGCCGGCAGCAAGCTGGAAAAAGCCCGACAGCTGGGTATTACCGTGCTGGATGAAGAAGAATTTCTGAACCTGCTGGAAACGTCCCGATGAAAGGAAATTGCGGTGGATAGAGTTGCCATGATGATACGTGCCCGGAGACTTTTCAAGGATGTCAGCGATCTCCCCACCATACCTGCCATTGTCTCCCGGGTTATCGCAAAGCTGGACAGCCCGGAGATCGAACCGGACGAAATTTGCGACCTGATCCTGTCTGACCAGGTATTGGCGGCCAGAGTGATCAGGATCGTCAACTCCCCGCTCTACCGACCCACCAGCCAGATCAGCTCGGTCAAGCGGGCGCTGCTGTACCTGGGCTTCAAAAGCATCCGCGAAATGATCCTGACAAGCTACCTGATTGAGGGTTTCAAAGACAGGCTGCAGTCTTTTGACATGAAACTGTTCTGGATGCACTCCTTCGGGGTGGGAGCCCTGTCGCGCCACATTTCGGAGCAGATCGGATACGGCGACGATGAAAAGGCCTATCTGGTCGGGATTCTCCACGACATCGGCAAGGTTTTTCTGGGCCATTACTGCAAGGAGCAGTACGGCCGCATGCTGAACGGCATCAGCAACACCAGCCTCACAACCCACGAGGCCGAATTTGAAACCTTCGGCACGACCCACTGTGAGGTCGGTCTCTGCCTGGCCCAGCGCTGGAACTTCCCCTCCTCCTATTGCGAAGTGATTGCCCATCACCACAGCTCCGAATTTTCAACCGAAGACCGGCTGCTGACGGCCATCGTCTGCCTGGCCGATTTTTTCTGCCTTTCCCACGACAGCGCCAGCGAAGTGGCACAGGCCAGCATACCGGGCGACTCCGAAGAAAACGCCTGGAACGTCCTGAAACGGTTCTCCGGAGAATCTGTCGGCGTCAGTCTGGAGCATTTTCTGTCCGAACTGTCCGACCGGTACCAGGAGATCAGCCGCGAGGTGGATCTGCTTTTCAAAACGATGGTCGTCGAACCGGCCTGAACACGATAATTATCGCCTGTCGCTGTATCACTAACCGAAAAATCGCTAGCGGAGGAAATCCTGATGTCAGATATGTCAGAGCAATCATCAGTAACCTGTTCAAAGTGCAGTTCGGTATGGCACAATCGCGGCACCACCAATTGCTGGAGCGGAGATCCGGCCCAGGCGCCCCCCCAACCGGGCAACTGCCCCTCCGGCCGCTACGCCGACGTGGTGCAGGAATCACTGGAAGAGTATCGCGGTGACAGCCAGGATGCCCGCATCGCCTTTGTGGCGGCCCGGGTGGAAGGGCTCTGTTATCAGCCGGTGCCCGGCAGCGACGCCGTTAACGCCCGCTGGACAAGGGTGGAGGACACGATCGCCTTTGCAAAGCTGATGGGCTACTCCAGAATCGGCATTGCCACCTGCATCGGCCTGCTGGACGAAAGCGAACGCCTGTCCCAAATCCTGACGGCCCAGGGTTTTGAGCCGTTCAGTGTCTGCTGCAAAGCCGGCAGCATCGACAAACTGGAGCTGGGGCTGCAGGAGTCGGACAAGGTCAGGCCCGGCACCTTCGAGCCGGCCTGCAATCCCATCGCCCAGGCCGAGATCTGCAATCGCCTGGGAACCGACATGAATATCATCGTCGGACTGTGCGTCGGCCATGACATGCTCTTCAACAAACACTCCCGGGCACCGGTCACCACCCTGGTGGTCAAGGACCGCGTTACCGGCCATAATCCGGTGGCGGTGCTGTACGGACAGAATTTTTATTTCAAACGTCTGCAGAAACAGCCGGTTCTGACCCAAAACGAGTAAAGATGCTCGTCTTTCGGGCCTTATGCACAACAGAGTTCAGCGCCCGTAACTTGATATAAATAATAGTGTTATATTATCAACGACTGATAAATTTCTCTTGGATTCTTGCATTCAGTTATGGTAGAAAATAAAAGCTATCCAAAAAACAGGAGGTTGCAGGTGAAAAAAACAACTTTAGTACTTCTCGTTATTGCCGCTCTCGCCCTTGCCGGGTGTAAAGACAAGCCCAAAACTGAAGCTCCCGTTGCTGCTCCGCAGCAGGGACAGATGCCGGCCAATCATCCGGGCGGTCCGATGCCTGGCGGCCAGCCTGCCGGTGATCCGCATGCCGGCATGAAAGCCCAGGAAATCCCCGCCGGCGCCGGTAAAAAAGCCAAAGTCACCCAGACCATGAACTCCGGCGGCTACACCTATGTGGAAGCTGCTGACGAAAAAGGTCAAAAGCTGTGGCTGGCCCTTCCGGAAGTCAAGGTAGCGGTAGGCGACAACATCGAGTACCCGGAAACTCCGCCGTTGGCAAACTTCCAGAGCAAGACCCTCAACAAGACCTTTGAAAAGATTGCATTCATTCCTGGTATCAGGATCGTGAAGTAATCCTATCGAGGATCTGCCGAACCGGACGGGACCATGCAAATGGTCCCGTTTTTTTGTTATTGAAAGAACTGGGCAGCGACCATGCCATTTTACGGATAAGCATGCTATACTTTCGTTGCACACAGACTGCCAACGGGACAAATTGCATTTGATGGAGTAACCATGAACAATACCGCCGTGCTGCTGCTCCAGATGGGGGGGCCCGATTCTTTGTCAGCGGTCCAGCCCTTTCTGCACAACCTCTTCTCCGACCGTGACATCATCCGCATCGGCCCGGCTTTTCTGCAGCCGGCCATTGCCGGCCTGATCTCGCGCCGCCGCTCAAAAAAAGTATCCGAATATTATAAAAAAATCGGCGGGCGATCCCCGATCCGTGAATTGACCCAGCAGCAGGCAACCGAACTGGAAAGGGCGCTGGGCGATCATTACCGCTGCTTTGTGGCGATGCGCTACTGGAAACCATTTACCGACGAAGCCCTGTCCGCTATCAAGCAGGAGGGGATCAGCCGGATCATCGCTCTTTCGCTCTACCCGCACTACTCGCGCGCCACGGTCGGCTCCAGCATCAACGAACTGGAACGGAGCCTGGCCAGATCCGGCCTGAAAGCGGATATGGTCTATATCCGCAGCTTTCATGATCATCCGCAGTATATCAGCGCCCTGGCGGAAAAAATAGAGCGCGGCCTGGCCGGTTTCGTCGATCGCAGCCAGGTACAGCTGGTCTTCTCGGCCCACGGCCTGCCCCAGTCCTTTATCGACTCTGGCGACCCCTATCTCGACCACATCCAGAGCACGGTCCGGCTGACGATGGAACGCTTTGAAGGGGTCTCGCATCACCTGGCCTTTCAGTCCCGGGCCGGCCCGGTCAAGTGGCTGGAGCCCTCCACCGAGGCCAAAATAGCCGAACTGGCCGCCGCCGGCTGCAAGCAGCTGCTGATGGTGCCGCTCTCGTTCGTCTCCGATCACATAGAAACCCTCTACGAAATCGACATCCAGTACCGGGAGGAAGCAGCCGCATTGGGCATCAGCGATTTCCGGCGCACGGAAGCGCTGAACAGCTCCCCGGCCTTCATCGCCTGCCTGGCGGATCTGGTTATGACTGCGCAAAAACAATAACCGTCCCCACTGCAAAAACGGAGGGCATTCCATTGACGTTCAAACGCTCGTTATTCATAGCCATTATCTGCATTGTCATCGCGCTCGCTCTTGCCAAGGTTCAGATCAACAACAAAGGTAATCTTGAAGGTATTTTCGTACTCAAGGGCACCAACGGCGCCTGGCTGGAAATTACCGATGACATTTTCCCGGAGGAGGTTGACCGGCTGCTGTGGGGGCAGCCGGTCGACTGGTTCGAAGATTCGATTGAATCCGGGGACTGCACACCGACGGACAAAGCGTGCCTTTCGTTCGAATGGAATAAAACAACCGGCCGGGGTTTCATCAAGACCGTATATGCGGATGGCACGAAGCTTTTGATCTGTCTGGGACGTTTTATCAATTCCACCACTCATCGTCCGGCCAGGGGGCTTTTCATCGGCGGCAACCTTCCGGCCGAAGATCCCGACAGCCAGATTTTCAACAAGAATGAAAGCGGCATGGCCTACTACGACGGCCGGCGCTATTTTCACATCTGGTGCAATGTCAATGAGGCTCTTTACGCGGCCGATCAGGCGATGCAACCCATTTTTCCATCCACCTGGGATTTTTTGGGCAGTCAGGTTCTGGAAAGCGGCCAAGGGGGGATCACCCTGCAAAGCCGCCACCGAGCCAATACCAGAACAGGTTCTTTTGACATACAAAAAAACCTCCGCTACCGCACCGGCAACACGTTTTTTACCCTGACGACCACCATCACCAACAGCGGCGCCGGACCGGCTTCATTCATCTATTCCTATGGCGACGAACCGTGGCTCGGCAATTTCGGCACATCGATCGGCAACGTCGGCTGGCTGAAGGATCGCCTGGTTCTCCATGAATTATGGATCGACACCTCCACCAACAGTTTTGCCGGCATGTTCGATCACGGCAACCAACTCATCGGGGAACATCAGGCGCACTACACCGGGAAGGCCAATTTCATTGAATGGCAGCATACCAGTCGGCCGGAACGGGCCTTTTTCAGCAATACCGACGGCATACCGGTTTTCAGCGGCAAAACCCTGCTCAACAGTCCGGACAGCCGCTTCATCGGACTGCGCTGGGGGCCGCGCACTCTGGCGCCCGGCCAATCGTTCAACACCACCCTGGCGATCGGCATGGCCGGCAACGATCCCAGCTCCGGCTTTCCGATTAAACCGGAAACCGGCCTCAATTAAATCGGCACCTTCACATTTGTTCACAATTCCCTCACAACTGTTTCGCAATTATCAGATAGAGTACGATCATTCAAAATTCAGCGGAAAGGATCTATGTATGAAAAAAATCAGCGTAGCATTGACGACACTGGCATTGGCACTGATCATCGGCGGCACGGCCCAGGCCGGGAAACACCGGGGGGGCATGCAGGGAGGCTGCGGCAATTGCACCCAGTCCGGCGCCCTGAGCGACCAGCAGCGCGCTTTTCAGCTGAACACGCTTGACCTGCGCCAGGAGATGATGCTGAAACGTTTTGAGCTCCAACGCGAAAATCTTAAAGCGATCCCTGACAAGGCCAAAGTGGCCGCGCTGCAGGCCGAAGTCAAGGCGATTCAGAGCAAGATCAATGACATTCGCGTTCAAAGCGGCGTAGCCGACTGCGGGATGCGTGACGGCGAATGCTTCCAAAAAGACGGCAAAGGGCGCAATTGCGGCAGCAACCCGACCGGCGGCTGCAACGGCCCCTGCAACGGCAGGTAATTCGTTGCTGGAATCCATCCGGCGGTTTCCGAACACTGGTGTCAGAGACCGCCGGCCTTCCGTGAGAAGATTATGAACCGATTTACTGTGATAGCCGCAGCGCTTCTGATCAGCCTCGTATGTGTAGAGAGCGGCTCTGCCGCCGGTGCGGAACGTGACTGTTCAAAAGACCGGCGCTGGTGCCGCAACGGAGACCGGGAGTGCCGTCCGGACCACCAGGGAAGGTGCGGCAAGCGCAAAGGTGATTGGTACGGTGCCCGCCGTGAGGTGCGCTCCGCAGAAGATGCCCGCGCCCTGCTGAACGCCTATTTTGCCGGCCAGAGCGTAACCGTCTCGGATATCATCGAAAAACCATGGCGTTTTGAAGCCGACGTAAAAAACCATTCCGGTGAAATTGTCGATCGTGTTATCGTGGACAAGCGTTCCGGACGGATCCGTTCAATTTACTGACCAGCGCTTCCCGCCAGAGGTTCTCCCGTGCTTCCATCCATCCTGATTGTCGAAGATGACCAGAAACTCGCCAGAATTGTCCGGGCCTACCTGGAAGGCGCCGATTTTCGCGTCACGCACGCTTCGAGTCTGGCCGAAGCCCGCACCAAACTGGATGCGGAAACGCCACTGGCGGTGATCCTCGACCTGGGACTTCCGGATGGCAGCGGCGAAGAACTCTGCCAGGACATCAAGGCGCTGGCTGACATACCGGTCATCATGCTGACGGCAAAATCGCCCGAAGAAGAACGGATTGCCGGATTTGCACTGGGAGCCGACGATTATGTCGTCAAACCGGCCAGCCCGCGCGAGCTGGTCTACCGCCTGAAAGCGATTCTGAAGCGTTACGACACCGCCGTCACCGCTGCACGTCCCTTATCCTTCAACAACGGCACCCTGATTCTGGACAGCCGCCGGCACCAGGTCAGCAAGTCCGGCCAGGCGTTGACCATCACACCGACCGAATTCAAACTGCTATTCACCCTCGCTTCATCTCCCCAGCGCACATTTACCCGCGACGAACTGGTCTCCAAAGCGCTCGGCTATCATTTTGAAGGCTACGAGCGCAGCATCGACGCCCATATCAAGAACCTGCGCCAGAAGATCGAGAATGATCCCCGCCGGCCGGAGTACCTCAAAACAGTCTACGGTATCGGCTATCTGTTCTGCGGAGAGCGCGATGCGCTGTAAGCTGCGCTGCAAGTTCCTGATCCTGTTTCTGGCGGTAATCGCCATTGCTCTCTCGGCCGCCGTACTGTTGCGCAGCTTCATCATCACTGACTTCAAACGCTATATGGACGGCGAAGCCCAGGATCGGATCCAGCGGGTGATCGCCCAGCTGGAGGGGAGCCACGATCTGCATGGCGGCTGGAAAACGGATGCCCTGACATCAGACCTGTCCTGGACGCTGCAGATGGGGGTGGAGGCCCGCGTTTTCGACAGTGCCGGAAGCCTGATGCTGGACACCCGGCAAGCGATCGAACGCCTGACGCCACTGATGCAGAAACGGGTGCTCGAAGTCAGTCCCTATGATCCCGAATCAGCCAGCGGAGATTTCGTACCCTACCCGCTGTTTCTGAAAGGCAACGAGATCGGCCGACTGGACGCACGGCTGCTCAATCCTCTCAAAGAGGATTATTTCATCAGATCGTCCAACCGTTTTCTGGGGCTGTCCCTGGCGCTGCTGGGAATAAGCGCAATTGTCTTGAGCCTGATTGCGTCGCGGCGTCTGGCAGAACCGGTTCTTGAACTGGCGGGTGCCGCCGGAGACATCGCCGACGGCAAGCTTTCCCGCCGCGTCAAAGTGCAGGGGCATGACGAGATCGGCACGCTGGCCGCCAACTTCAACCGCATGGCCGAATCCCTGGAGGCCCAGGAGAAACTGCGCCGGCGCCTGCTGGCCGGAGCTGCGCACGAACTGCGCACGCCGCTGGCGATCATCTCCGGCGAGCTGGAAGCGATGCTCGACGGTGTTCTGCCGACCGGACGCGATGGGCTGCAGTCGATGCATGACGAGGCACTTCGTCTGACCGCGATCCTGAACGGCCTGGACGAAGTGACCCGGGCCGAGTCGAGTGTACTGAACCTGCATTGCGAAGAGATAAGCCTGAAACCTTTTCTGCTGGCCATTACGGGGCGCTTTGAACGGATGTTCACCGAGAAGGATGCCCGTATCCGGCTGGAATGTCCCGATGATCTGACCCTGTATGCCGATCCGGACCGCCTGAGCCAGATCGTCATCAATCTGGTCAGCAATGCGCTCAAGGCGATTGCGCACGGCGGACAGGTCACCATCAGCGCCTTCCGGCGGGAATCGGGAATCTGCCTGGAGCTGGCTGACAACGGCTGCGGAATCGAGCCCCAGGAAATCCCGCACATCTTCGAACGCTTCTACAGGAGGGGCGGCGATGGTCTTGGCCTGGGACTGGCCATTGTCAAGGAGCTGCTAACCGCCCATGGCGCAAGCATTGCCGTTCAAAGCCGCATTGGAGCGGGAACGACCTTTTCCCTGGCTTTTCCGAATACCCCCCTCCCCGGCACAAGTGAAGGCCCATTGTATTGATTTAAGAACCTTCTTCCCGTATAGTCATCCAATCAATCATATCCGGAGGTTGTCATGCTGAAAAAACTGTTGAGCGCCCTTGCCGTTGTTTGTCTGCTGGCCGGAATTGCCTGTGCCGAAGGTAAAAAGAACCCGACCGTCGTCATGGAAACCACCCTGGGCAGCATCAAAATTGAGCTTTTTGAAAAGGAAGCCCCCATCAGTGTCAAGAACTTCCTGGAGTATGCCGCCAGCGGTTTCTACAATGACACCATCTTCCACCGCGTCATCCCCGGCTTCATGGCCCAGGGGGGCGGGTTCACCGCCGACCGCAAGCAGAAACCGACCCGCTCCCCCATCAAGAACGAGGCCGCCAATGGCCTGAAGAACGATCGCGGCACGCTCGCCATGGCCAGGACATCGGCCCCCGACAGTGCCACGGCCCAGTTTTTCATCAACGTGGTCAACAACAACGGGCTCAATCGCCCCAACCCGGACGGCGCCGGCTACGCGGTTTTCGGCCGGGTAACGGAGGGAATGGACGTGGTCGACAAGATCGTTTCCGCCAGGACGCAGAACCTCAACATGGTTTTCCAGAACCTGCCCGAAACGCCGATTCTGATCAAATCGGTCAAAACAGTAAAGTAGGCCGCCATGACCATGACTGAAGAACTCACCTTCTGGACCCACGAGCAGAAGTGCCAAAAAGCGGTCGAAGCGCTCGGCAGCAACGGCTTTACGGCGCGCTACTGCCCCACGCCGCAGGAAGCGGCCGATTACATCATCGCCGAGGCGGGCGACGCCGTTACGGTCGGCTTCGGCGGTTCAATGTCGATCGCCGGTCTGGAGATCGAAGCGCTTCTCCGAAGCCAGGGCAAAGAAATACTCAACCACAGCAATCCGGCCTTTTCGCTCGACGAAAAACTTGACATCATGCGCCGGCAGCTGACCTGCGACCTTTTCCTGTCCGGCTGCAATGCGCTGACGCTCTCCGGTGAGCTGGTCAATATCGACGGGGTCGGCAATCGCGTGGCAGCCATGATCTTCGGGCCGCGCAAGGTGATCATCGTGGCCGGACGGAACAAGCTGGTGGACGGCAGCGTCCAGGATGCGATCATGCGCGTCAAAAACTGGGCCACGCCCCCCAATGCCAAACGGCTCAACTACAACACCCCCTGTTCCCGAACCGGATTCTGCAGCAATTGCAACTCGCCGGAACGCATCTGCCGGGCAACAACCGTCATCGACCGCAAACCGCGCCTGACCGATCTGCACGTTCTGGTTGTCAATGCCGACCTTGGCTTTTAACAGTCTCGTAAAGAGAGCATCGTTCCCGTCTGCTAAAGACAAACCGTGTCAAATCAAACCTGCCAGCTTTCCGGAAGCTGGCAGGTTTTCCTGTTTTGCAGGCAGCCGGACATGAAGCGCTTTATACCGGCACTGCTGGACTTCCTCTTCCCGCCCCTCTGCCATATCTGCCGTTCATTCATAACGGATGCCGGCCAGATCCATATCTGCCCGTCCTGTCGGGAGCAGCTGCCGCTGGTCATATCGCCCTGCTGCACGGTCTGCGGAGTTCCTTTCGCCGGAGCCGGCAACGATCATATCTGCGGCCGCTGCCTGAAAGATCCCCCCTGCTTTGACGCCGCCTGCTCGCAGCTGCTGTACGAGGGTGCCGCCCGCGATCTTCTTCACCGTTTCAAATACCAGTACAAAACCCATCTGCGCCGTCCGCTGGCGCTGCTGGCATTGCAAGGTCTGACCGAAATCATACAAAGGCAGCAGCCGGATATGATCGTTCCGGTGCCGCTGCACCGCTCACGCCTGCGGAGTCGCGGCTTCAACCAGGCGGTACTGCTGGGTTCTGTTTTTTCGACCCGCCTGGCGCTGCCGATGCTGGTGGACGGCCTGGCCAGAATTCGCTGGACCGAACCGCAAATCGAACTTTCGGCTGATCAGCGCCGGAGCAATGTCAAGGGAGCCTTTAGCTGCACCCGCTCAGCCGATATCAACGGAAAGCGGGTTCTTCTGCTGGATGATGTCATGACCACCGGAAGCACGGTCGATGAATGTGCCAAAGAACTGAAAAAAGCCGGGGCAAACTATGTTCTGGTGGCAACCGTGGCCCGCGCTGCCAGATAGGAACAGCCGCAGACAGAGTTACCCACCAGCCTGCCTGTGGAATAATGCCGTTTCTTGCATATTTTCTTGACACCTGCAGTGTGATTCAGTAAAGATCGCAGCGTTGCTATTCCAAAGCGGAGTAATGCCATGCGCCTCTCGACCAAAAGCAGGTACGGCCTGCGAGCCATGTTTGACATCGCCTACAATTGCGGCAGCGCGCCGGCACAGATCCAGGATATTTCCCGGAGACAGCAGATTTCTCCCCGCTATCTGGAACAGATCTTCCAGAACCTGAAGCGGGCCGGAATCCTCAAGAGCAAACGTGGCCCCAGGGGAGGCTATTGCCTGGCCAGGACTCCCGACCAGATCACCGTGCTTGAAATCCTCAACGCCACCGAACAGGATGTGCTGCTGGTGGACTGCGCCGGCACAAACCCCAACAAACGCAAGCGCAAGCTGGAATGCCCCTTCGAAGGCAAATGCGTCACCCAGACCGTCTGGCAGGAAGCCAACACGATGCTCAACGACCTGTTTTCCGGGCAAACATTGCAGACACTTTGCCAGCGCGCCCATGATATGGGCATCAAAAAAGAACTTGACCCGCGGGTCATGTATTACATTTAATCTTTCAAACCAGCCATGCTGTCCAGAACGCCCCTTGCGGGGCGTTTTTCAGTTTATGAATCGGGGAATTGCGAATGCCGGAACAGAAATACGAACAGTTGAAGCGAATCCTGCAGGAAATGGGATCGGTGCTGGTGGCTTTTTCCGGGGGAGTGGATTCAACCCTGCTGCTCAAAGTCGCCGTTGATCAGCTGCAGGAGCGGGCAGCCGCGATTACGATTCAGGCCCCCTTTCACAGCCGGGTCGAACTGGAGGAAGCACGCCATCTGGCCGGTGAGATCGGCGCCCGGCAGATAGTGTATGACGCCGGTCAGCTCGATCTGAGTACGCTGGAAAACAACCCGCCCGAGCGTTGTTATCTGTGCAAAAAAAACGTTTTTACGGTTTGCCGGGCACTGGCTGAAGAGAACGGCTTTGCATGGCTGGCCGACGGCAGCAACAGCGATGACCTGCTGGATTACCGCCCCGGCCGGCGGGCGCTGCAGGAGTTGGGAGTGCGCAGCCCACTGCAGGAGGCCGGGCTGACCAAGGCCGATATCCGGGCATTGAGCCGCAAGCTTGGACTGCCGACCTGGGACAAGCCGGCCCTGGCCTGTCTTCTGACCCGTTTCCCGCATGGGAGCCGGATCACGGCCGATCGTTTGAGAATGGTTGAGCGCTGCGAGGAGTTTCTGCGTGGCCGGGGGTTCGGTCAACTGCGGGTAAGGGCACACGAAGAGATGGCCCGTATAGAACTGGAGGAAGGTGAACTGCCGCGCTTTCTGGAGAAGAACCTCCGGACGGCAGTCTGCGACTATTTTATCGCGGCGGGTTTTGAGCGGGTAACCCTGGATCTGGAAGGCTACCGCTGCGGGTCGATGAATCCGGCCGGATAAACGGCGGGGTCAGACCCGGCACGAGCGTTCCTCCCGTGCCGGGCCGGCATTCACAGGTCGAGGATCATGGCGTTCTCGTCACAGTCGGGAAATTTTGCGCATTTGATGCAATCGCCCCAGACCTTGTGCGGCAGCTCGGCCTTGTCCACCAGACGAAAGCCATGCTTGCCGAAGAAATCCGGCTTGTAGGTCAGGCAGAAAATCCGGTTGAGGCCGATCTGGCGCGCCTCGGCTACGCAGGCCTGCACCAGCAGGCTGCCGATGCCCTTGCGTCCGGCCTCTTCGGAGACGGCCACCGAACGGACTTCGGCCAGATCTTCCCAGACGATATGCAGCGCAGCGGCCCCCAGAAGTTTGCCCTCCTCTTCGCAGACGTAAAAATCACGCAGCGACTCGTACAGCTCGGACAGCGAGCGGGAAAGCATGTCCCCCCGACTGGCAAAGGTCATCAACAGTTTCTGAATATCTTTCACATCCCCGATTCTGGCTTTTCTGATCATTGTAGTTCCTCTCTATCGTAGTGCGACTGAAACGGTCGTCGGCTTCAGCACCCGCATCAGCTCGGCCGGCTCGATGCCGACCAGGTAGCCGCGTTTGCCGCCGTTGATATAAATTTTCGGCAGGGCGACGATGCCCTCTTCGATGTAGACCGGCATCTGACGCCGTGTCCCGAAGGGTGATGTGCCTCCCACCAGGTAGCCGGTATGTTTCTGGGCCGTTTCCGGAGTGCAGGGTGTGACTTGGCGGACGCCGATGCTGCGGGCCAGCTCCTTGGTGGAAACCTGCCGGTCGCCATGCATCAGCACGATCAGCGGCTGACGGTTTTCATCCTCCATCACCAGGGTCTTGATGACGGCGTGCTCGTCCACTCCCAACTCACGGGAGGAGACCGCTGTGCCCCCCTTTTCCTGATACGGGTAAAGATGATCGCTGAACACGACCTTTTCGGCCCGTAGCATCCGCACGGCGGGCGTGACGGGACTCTTTTCCTTTGCCATCAGAACAACCTCTCAATAAACAGATCTCGTCAGCGACGGCTCAACAGATGCGCGGCAGCTGCTCTCCGGACAGCATTTCCACCGTCCGCAGACCGCCCACAACGGTCTCCATCCTGACCCGGCCGGGGAGAGCCCCCTCCACCGTGCCGATCAGGGCGGCCCGGGCGCCCAGCGGATGGCGTTTGATAACAGCCAGTGCCGCTTCGGCCGCTTCGGGCGCCACAAAGGCCAGCAGTTTGCCTTCGTTGGCGACAAAAAGCGGATCAAGCCCCAGAAGGGAGCAGACGCCGCGCACGGCCGGCGTAATCGGCAGCGCCTCTTCCCGCAGGGTGACCGACACCCCGGATTGCAGGGCGATCTCCTTGAGCGTCGTGGCAACCCCGCCCCGGGTGGGATCACGCAGCACATGCAGCGCGCCGCCGACGGCGGCGATGATTTCACCCGCCAGACCGTTCAGCGCCGCAGAGTCACTGACGATATCGGCGCCGACCTCCAACCCCTCACGGCCGGCCATGACCGCAATGCCGTGGTCGCCGATCGTGCCGCTGACGATAATCGCATCCCCCGCCCTGGCATTGGCGCCGTGGATTTCCAGACCATGCTCGATGACTCCGATGCCGGAGGAGCTGATAAAGATCTTGTCGGCCTTGCCGCGCGGAACGACTTTGGTGTCGCCGGTGACGATTTTCACACCAGCCCGATCGGCGGCTTGGCGCATATCCTTCAGGATCGCCTTCAGTTCAGTCTTGCCGAAACCTTCCTCGATGATCAAGCCGACGCTCAACCAGAGCGGACGGGCCCCCATCATGGCCAGATCGTTGACCGTGCCATGCACGGCCAGACTGCCGATGGTGCCGCCGGGAAAGAAGATCGGATCCACAACGAACGAATCGGTGGTATAGGCCAGGCGACCGGTAACGGATTCCAGCACGGCGGCATCGTTCTGTTCCGAAACAGCGCCCTGACATAAAACCGGTATGATCAGCTCATCCAGCAGCTGGTGGGAAAGCCGGCCGCCGCTGCCGTGGCCAAGTAAAATGAGATCGCTGTTCACTGCGCTGGGCACTCCCGCTTTATTTTGCGGCAGAATAGCATGGAAGAACGTTGAAGTCACGGCAGCTTTTTCTGTTCACATGACAGGGCAGTTCGTGCTAAACAAGTAACCTTGTATTTATAACGCGGGAGGATTTGATGACTGACTATACACCAATGACACAACTGCCTGAAACAGGCGGATATAAAGCTGGTGACGTGCTGGTGCTGGTGGGTGAACTGTTCGGGCGCGGCTATGCCAACGGACTGGTTGAAGAAGCCAAACGGGTCGGCATGACCGTGATCGGCACGACGGTGGGGCGGCGCGACAGCGACGGCAGCCTGCGTCCGCTGAATGCGGAAGAGCTGGCCGAAGCCGAATCGATTCTGGGCGGCACGGTCATCAACGTACCGCTGGAAGCCGGCTTTGACATGGAGGCGGTAGACGGGCAGCCCTCGGTGGCCGAACTGCTGAAAAAAGCCCGGCCCGACGATTGGGACACGATCAGCTTTCCCGAAGGACTGCTTGAAAAAGCCTGCGCCGCCGGAACAGCCCGTTTTCGCGCGGCCATTTCCCAGGTTGCCAGGGAGCTGGAAGCCTGCATCCCGGCCGGCGCCAGCATTCTGCTGGCCCACTCCATGGCAGGCGGCATACCGCGCGCACGGGTTTTCATGCCGCTTTTGAACCGGGTCTTCAAAGGCACCGGCGACAAGTACCTGTCATCGGAGGCTTTCTGGAACAGCAATCTGGGACGCCTGTGCGATGCCAGCTTCAACGAAGTCACCGGCGATACCTTCCGCTACCTGATCGAGGAGACGGCCGGTCTGCGCCAGCGCGCCGCCGCAGCCGGCACCCGGGCCTGCTATTGCGCTTACGGCTACCACGGCACCGGCGTGCTGGTGGGGGGGGAATATCGCTGGCAGTCCTATACGCCCTATGTGCAGGGCATCGCCAAGATGCGCCTGGAGGCGATCGCCGAGCAGGCCACCGCCAACGGCATCCCGGCCACCGTCTTCAACTGCCCCGAGATCCAGACCAACTCCAGCGCGCTCTTTCTGGGGGTGGAAATATCCCTCTATCCGCTGCTGACCGCGATCCGCCAGGAAGCCGGCCAGCAGGTGGCGGCACCGATCGAGGCCCGCTGCCAGGCCATGCTGAAGGAGGGCGAGACGGTGGTGCATCTGCTGGAACGGGCCGATGCCTTCCTGGCATCACCGGTCCTGGCGAAGATCCTCGACTTTACAACCTGGCCGCAGCACAACACCCGCGAGCAGGCCGAACTGATGCTGGCCAGTTCGGCGGAACTGATGGGTATGCACAGCGACCAGAAGCAGCTGGTCTGCGCCGAGCTGTCCCGGATCGTGTTTCTGTCCACCGGCAAGCTGATGCTGCACGCTTCCTGGAATCCTCCGGCGGCGGTGCTGTGGCTCAATCACGACATCATCGGAAAATTGCTGGCCGACCCGCTCGGCGCCGGAATAGCGTAAGCGATTGCAAATCATCCGTATCCAGACTCGAGGAACCCATGAAAACAGTATCAAACCGAATCGCTTTAGTTTTGCTGGCGGCAGCACTGCTGCAGGGCTGTTCAACCACCCAGCCGGCCAACAAATCGTCGGAGACGCTTTACAAAGAGGGTGAACAGCTTTTCCAGAAGGGCAGCTATGAAGATGCGATCGCGCAATGGAAGAAAGTCAAAGAAAGCTACCAGTCGCAGGAGTTGACCACCCAGGCCGAACTGAATATCGCCGATGCCTACTTTCTGAACGGGGATTACATTGAAGCCGCCGCCGCTTACGAGGACTTCCGCAAACTGCACCCCAGCCACCCCCAGGCCGGCTTTGCCCTGTTCCGTCAGGGGATGAGCTATTTCAAGCAGATTCGCGGCACCGACACCGACCAGACCCCGGTCAAGAATGCCCTCACCATTTTTGAGTCGTACACCAAGCTGTACCCGGCCGGCGAACAGCTGAACGAAGTCCAGGAAAAAATCCGCGAGTGCCGGGACAAGCAGCTGCAGTACGAATTATACGTCGGGCGCTTCTATCTGAAAACAAAAGCCCTCAAGTCAGCCATCGGCCGCTTCGAGGAGGCCCTGAAAACCTATTCCGATCTGGCCCGTCGTGACGAGATTCTGTACTATCTGGGGAAAGCCTATCTGGAAGATGGCCAGAAGTCCAAGGGACGGGAGATCTTCGGGCAGCTTTCCCGGGAATTCCCCGGCAGCGCCTACATTCCGGCCGCCAACAAGGCCATGGACTCGTTCTTTTAACCCTGTTCCGGCCGCAGAGCAAAGAAACGCATGCGGCCTGAATTTATCTGGAGTTTCAACGCATAATGGGAAATGAATCGCTTATGCTGGCAGCCCTTGCGGCAGCCGCCTATCTGCTGGGCTCCATTCCGACCGGGCTCCTTTTGGGCAAGGCTTACGGCATCGACGTTCGCCAGGAAGGGAGCGGCAACATCGGCGCCACCAACCTGTATCGCACGGTCGGCCGCAAGGTCGGAATCCTGACCCTGATCGGGGACTGCCTGAAGGGGCTGCTGCCGGTAATGGCGGTCAAATACAGCGCACTTCCGGGCGACTACGCCGCCTGGGTCGGATTGGCCGCATTCTGCGGACACGTCTTTTCGGTCTTTTTGAAATTCAAAGGCGGCAAGGGGGTGGCCACCGCACTGGGCGTATTTCTGGCCCTGGCTCCGCTGGCGCTGGCAAGTGCCGTGATCGTTTTTGCGGTTATGATGCTCGGCTGGCGCTATGTTTCCCTCGGATCAGTCTGCGCAGCGGCGGTCATGCCGGCGGCCGTGGCGCTGCTGGGGGGTGATCGAACCGTACTGCTGGTATCCCTGCTGATTTCCCTGATCGTCATTATCCGTCATCACGAAAACATCCGCCGCCTGATCGCGGGCACCGAAAACCGCTTCAAAGCCTGATCGTCCGCTAATCCTTCTCCCCGACATAAATGGTGGCTATGCCGAAAGTCAGCTCATGCAGATGGATATTGCGGAAACCGGCTGCGGACATCATGCCGGAAAATTCCTCGTGCGAGGGAAATTCCAGCACCGAATCCGGCAGATACCTATAGGCGCTGTAGCGAGAAAGCAGGCCGCCCGCGACCGGCAGCAGCCGGCGGAAATACAGATGGTAGATCTGCCGGAACAGCGCTGCCCGGGGAGTGGAAAACTCCAGGATGATTATTCTGCCGCCCGGCCGCAGCACCCGCCACATTTCAGCCAGCCCCAGCTGCCGGTCCACGACATTTCTGATCCCGAAAGCGATGGTGATGGAATCAAAGGTGTTGCTTGCAAAGGGCAAATCCTCGCAGGGCGCCACCTTGAAGTCAATCCGGCCGGCATAGGGGGATTGAGCCGCCTTGTCCACCCCCAGCTCCACCATCTCCCGGCAGAAATCAACCCCGGTTATTTTCACCGACTGAGGCGTACGGCGTGCGATCTCCAGGGCCACATCGCCGGTTCCGGTTGCCACATCCAGAACACGGGAGCCTTCACGGAATTTAAGAAGCCGGACAGCCTTTTTCCGCCAGCGCCGATCGACGCCGAAACTCAGCAGACGATTGAGAACGTCATAGCGGGGGGCAATTGCGCCGAACATCTGCCGGATCATTTCACCTTTGTCGGAAAGCCTGAACATATGTTTCTGCTACCTTTTGAACGAGTTAGATGCTATAAAAACGGCTGGTATTTGTAGCATATCCCGACCGCTATAAACCAGCAAAAACAAAACTGCCGACCAGGAGCACCTCCCGCCGTGGTACCCACCATCCGCATACAGGATATCGCCGACATCCTGATCATGACCTTCCTGCTTTACCAGCTCTACAGCTGGTTCCGCGGAACCCGCGCCATGCAGGTGCTGCTCGGCCTGGGCGTGGTGACCCTGATCTATTTCGCTACCCGCTTCCTGGAACTGTACATGACCAGCTGGGTGCTCCAGGAGCTCGGCACCGTCCTGATTGTCCTGGTGATCGTGGTTTTCCAGTCCGAGATCCGCCAGGCCCTTTATCGCTTCAGCCTGCTGCGGCACCTGCTCGACAGCGGCCCCGAGATGCAGCCCAGCCAGTTCCAGGAGATCGCCGAAACGCTTTTTGAAATGGCTGACAAACGCACCGGTGCTCTGCTGGTTTTTCAGCGCGGCGAGTCACTGCACGACCTGATGACAAACGGGGTGCCTCTGGATTGCGAGATTTCGCCTCAAATGCTGGAGTCTATTTTCTATGACGGCGCACCCTTTCATGACGGCGCCGCCCTGATCAAGGACGGCCGCATAGCACTGGCAGCCTGCCATCTTCCGTTGTCCGTGGATCCCAACGTCCCCCGCCACTGGGGAACCCGCCACCGGGCCGCGCTGGGCTTATCCGAACGGAGTGACGCCGTTATCGTGGTCATATCCGAGGAGCGCGGTGAGCTATCCCTGGTGTCGGCCGGCACACTGCAGACCATGTCATCCGCAAGCGAACTGATCACGGCACTGGATCACTTGCTGCGCAGCGACACCGAAAAACCCCGTATCACACTGCGGGAAAAACTCTTTTCCAATCTGCTCCCCAAGGTCGCGATCCTGTTGAGTGTCTGTGTGTTCTGGGCGCTGGTGACAACCCGCCAGGGGCAGATAACAACCGTCACCGCCCCGATCATACTGAACGGGATTCCGGAAGAGTTGATTCTGCTCCGGACAACTCCCGAAGCGGTGGATGTCCAGATCAAATCACTGTCCAGTCTCAGCCCGCCCCCATCCAAACTCGACTTGACCGCCGTACTGGATGCTTCCCAGGCCAAAGAGGGGCAAAACACCATCAGGGTACAGAACACCGACTTCAATTTGCCGTCTGGCCTGAGCATAAACAGCATTACACCTTCCGGCATCCGTATTGTCACCGAAAGAAAACTACGCAAGGAGGTTCCGGTTCGGGTGTCACTGAAAGGCAAGCTTCCGGCCGGACTGTCGAATATGCAGATTGTGTCTGACCCCGCCACGGTCGAGATAGAGGGTCCGGCCAGTCAGGTGTCGGCGGTGGAGTCTCTCGTAACCGATGACATCGATGCCGCCCAATTGCGCAGGGGCAGAGAGTACCAGAAAAGCATCCGGCCGCCCCGGAAGCAGATTTCCCTGTTGCGGGAAGCCCCCATAACCATCCGGCTTGCACCGCGCAGCAAACTTCGCTAACACATTGATACATATCGACTTTTACCTGAAAACGCCGGCATCACCAGAAATTCGGGCTTGACCTGCAGCCAGATTTGTTATACAAAGTGTAAAATTTTTTTCAAATACTAAAACAGAAGGAGGAACGATGGCACATATTCGAATAAAAATTGTGACCGGTCTCATGCTGCTCGCATTGCCGCAGATGGCGCTGGCTTCGAAAGCCCATGTGGTCCGCAAAAGCGAATCCCTGCATTCAATCGCCCGAAAATACCATGTCTCGGTTGACGAATTAAAATCCGTCAACAACCTGACAGCATCCCATATAGATAAAGGTATGCGTATCATCATACCGTCCCACGCCGATGGCAAACTGAAAAAATCGGCTTCAGTTGTTCGTCAGGAATCCTACAAAGTGTCCAAAGGCGACACACTTCCCAAAATCGCCCGCAAAACCGGTCTCAAGCTGGCAGAAATCCGCAACCTGAACGGCCTGAAGAGCAACAAGGTCAAACCGGGCCAGATCCTGGCTCTGGTTCCTTCCGCACCCCGGGCCGAAACGCCGACACGCACAGCCTCTGTCAGCAACCGGCTGCAGCTGATCAACAAAAGTCTTCTCAACGAGCAGGAACTGACCGACACCCTGGCTGAACTGACCGACATCGATTCAGACCGTCCCGTGGATCTGGCCAAGAACCTCGAGGCAAACCAGGAGGCCGTCAGTACCCTGAAAAAGACCGCCTACAGCTTTCTGGGCGCCCGTTACCGTTTCGGCGGCACGAGCCGCAACGCCCTGGATTGTTCCAGCTTCACCCAGCAGGTTTTTCGTGACCTGAATGTAAACCTGCCCCGCACCGCCAGGGAGCAATTCCACGCCGGCCGGGAGGTTGTGCGCGGTGATCTGAAAAAGGGTGACCTGGTGTTCTTCCAGACCTACGCCAGCTTTCCTTCACACGTCGGAATTTATCTGGGCGACCGCAAGATGATTCACGCTTCCTCACGTGAGCACAAGGTTGTCATCTCCTCCATGGACACCCCCTATTACATGTCCCGCTATCTGGGCGCCCGGCGCATGTCCAACACGGCTCCGGATCTGCTCAGCGCCAACGAACTGCTCAAGGACATTGAAGAGGAAAATGACAGTGACACCCTGGCCAACGACAGCATGGGCGTTTCACTTAACCTCGAAAAGTAAGCGCCGCACACCATCATACAAACCATACATCCGGGTCGCCTGACCCGGATTTTTTTTAGCCATGAAAATCATTCTCACCTATCAATCCGGACAACCGAACCGCAACGACCGCTATATCAGCCTGGTGCCGACCGGATTGTGTTACCTGCACGCCTGCCTGCTGGAAGCCGGACATGATTCTCTGCTGGCCAATTTCTCCGGCTGGCCGGAGTCGCGGGTCGAACGGGAACTATTGAAAATCAGGCCGGACATTATCGGCATCTCCCAATGGACGCACAATCGTCACCAATCCATGCAACTGGCAGATACCTGCCGGCGCCTGTTTCCGGACTGCACCATCATCATGGGGGGAGGACATGCGACCTTCTGTTACCAGGATCTGCTGGCCGAAGGCTCTGCGGTTGACATCGTGGTGCTCGGAGAGGGCGAGCAGACCCTGCTGGAGCTGGCGGCCCGCCTGGCCGATCATTCCGATTGGCGCGACATCCATGGGCTGGCATTCCGCCGGGACGGCGCGCTGGTGACAACCGGGCCACAAAAACTTCTCGCAGATCTTGACCAGCTGCCGCAGCCGGCCCGCTACCTCGACAAATCAATCGGCATCGACCTGGAATTGCAGCCCGAATTTATCGTCACGGCCAGGGGCTGCCCCTCGGCCTGCCATTTCTGCAGTTCTCCCGCCTTCTGGGGCAGAAAGGTTCGTTTCCGATCCCCCCGGGCTATTGTGGAGGAGATTTTATACATCCACCACACTTTCGGTCTGATCTATTTCTCAATTCGCGACGACACCTTTACCGCCGACCGTACAAGGGCACTTGAATTCTGCCGGCTGCTGATCGAGCTGAAGGCCGGTATCCTCTGGAACTGCCAGTCCCGGGTGACCGCCATCGATGAGGAGCTGCTGGTAATGATGAAAGCCGCCGGCTGCGAATGCATCCAGCTGGGGGTGGAATCCGGTTCAGCGAAGATCCTTCAGCAGCTGGGCAAAAACATCACACCTGCCCAGATCATGCGAGCCGGCACGCTTATTCGCGACGTCGGCATCAATCTTTCAATCTACCTGATCAGTGATGTTGCCGGAGAAAGTGCCGATGATCTCAAAAAAACCGTCCAGCTGGTGAGGAACCTGCACGCCGATGACGGCTATGTTTCACCGTTGGCATACTACCCCGGCACAAAGCTGTTCAACGATGCCGTGCTAGCCGGCACGGTTGATGGCGTCAGCTTTCGTGA
>JAJZRX010000098.1 GCA_021850095.1 Deltaproteobacteria bacterium | reverse complement strand
GATTTGCCGGCTCCGTTGGGGCCGAGGAAGCCGAAGATCTGTCCCCGGGGGACGTCGAGGCTGATGTTGTCCACGGCGGTGAAGTCGCCGAAGCGTCTGGTGAGCTGATGGAGGGAAACGGCCACGCTTTCGTTTCCCCCTTTAGAGGTTTGAGAGGAATGCGACTCGACGTGCAGCGGAGAAATCCCCACCGGCCTCTCTCGCATAAAGGAGGGGGTGGCATCGCCGCCTATTTTTCCGATTACCAGATCATCCAGGCTGACCGCTCCGTGGCCGGTCAGCTCAGCCGGAGTGCCGCAGGCGATCAGGTGCCCGTTGTGCAGCAGTCCGACCCGGTCACAACGGGCGGCTTCGTCCAGATAGGCGGTCGCCACAATGATCGTGACCCCTTCGGCGCGCAGATCGGTCAGGATGCGCCAGAAATCGCGCCGTGAAACCGGGTCGACGCCGTTGGTCGGTTCATCCAGCAGCAGCAGTTGCGGCGTATGGATCAGCGCGCAGCACAGCCCCAGCTTCTGTTTCATCCCGCCCGAGAGCTTGCCGGCCAGCCGCCCGCCGAAGGGGGCCAGGCCGCTGAAGGCCAGCAGACGTTCTGTCCGCTGGATCCTTTCGGCTTTTGTCATCCCGAACAGGTCGGCATAAAAACGGATATTCTCCGCCACGGTCAAATCGGGATACAGCCCGAAGCGCTGGCTCATGTAGCCGATATCGGGCTGCACCGGCGCAAGGTCCTGGCCGGGGCAGCCCAACACCCGCAATTCGCCGTCACTGGCATCCATGACGCCGCTCAACATGCGCAGGGTGGTGGTCTTGCCGGCCCCGTCGGATCCGATCAGCCCGAACAGCTCTCCCCGGGCAACCGAAAGCGTCAGGCCGTCCACGGCGGTCAGGTCGCCGAAACGTTTGCTGAGATTGTTGATAAATATGGCCATTTCAACCTTATGTAATAACACGGAGAAACGGAGAACACGGAGAAGGCATGGCAGCACAAGAAAAAAAGAATTACAAACTTTGCGAAAGAAACGATTCAAGTTTTTTTACGGCATTACTCCGTGCTCTCCGTGTGCTCCGTGTTTCAAATGATTTTATCTGTTTTGCATCATATCGATCACCGCATCGGCCGGCATGCCCGGTTTCAGCTCCATCTTCGGGTTGGCCAGCGTAATCTTGATCCGATAGACCAGCTTGACCCGCTCCTTGGCGGTCTGGACATTTTTGGGGGTGAATTCCGCCTCGGGTGAGATAAAACTGATCGTGCCGTCAAAAATCTTTCCCGGCCAGCTGTCGACGGAGACACGGGCGGTCTGGCCGACCTTGACCCGCCCCAGTTCGCTCTCGGGAATATAGGCCCGCAGCCAGACTTCATCCATCTTGCCGATCGTGACGACCGGCGTACCCGGCGTCAGCATCTCGCCCGGCTCGGCATGCTTGGCCAGCACCAGCCCGGACAACGGCGAGTGCAGAACGCTGTGGGTCAGACGGGTTTCGGCCAGGGCTGTGCCGGCGCTGGCGCTCTCCACCCTGGCCCGCGCCTGGCGCACCGCATCGGGACGGGGGCCGCTCTTGAGCAGTTTCAGGCGCTGCTCTGCTTCGTGCACCGCAGCACCTGAAGCATCACGGGCGGCCCGGGCGGCATCCAGCTCGTTGCGCGGGATAATCTCGCGCTCGAACAGAGCTTCGGCCCGCAGCGCATCCTGGGATAAACGCTTGGCATCGGCCCTGATCCGGGCCAGAGCCGCTTCACCCTGGGCGATCTCCTCGCGACGGCTGCCGGCCTCCAGATCAGCCAGCAAAGCTCGGGAGGCCAGCTCTTCTGCGGCACGGCTGGCACGCTCATGCTTCAGCTCGTCGTCTTCCAGCCGCGCTATCAGCTGACCGGCGCTGACAATCTGTCCCTCGTCAACCGCCCGTTCCGTCATCCGTCCGCCGACCTTGAATGACAGCGCCACCGAAGTGACTTCGATCGTTCCGGAAACTTTCAATGAGTTGCCGTCCGCCGGTTTGCGATGCAGAAAGAGGGAGCCGGCCAGGATGATAACAGCTAAAACAACAATGCCGGCAAGCGCTTTTTTTGGCATCGAAATCCTCCCTGGGTGTGAAGCAGCGTTTGTAGTTTATCAGAACCATCTGAAATTACATGATTGTCAATAAAGAAGGGGCGGCTGGGAGCGCCCCTTCGGTAAAGATTGGTAATGTGGGATTTGTCAGCCAGCTGCCTGGCAGGCCTTCCGACGCCGGCGCAGAGGGCGATACAGCAGTCCCCCTGCCAGCAGCAGGGCGGCTCCGGCCAGGGCTGGATGGGCGACAGCTGCGACCAGCGGGAGCAGCGCCAGGCGGGTCACGGCCCGCAGGAATTCGTGCTCGGCAATCAAATCAGCCAGCGGCGGACTGACCTTGTAATACAAGGCCACAAAGGCCCGGCCGGGGGCGTTGGTCAGCAGGTGCCGATCGCGGAAATCGCGCAAAACCTGGACCTGGGGGTGCAGGTAGCTGCCGTAGGCCGCCGTGGCGATGAAACAGCCTCCACCGCCACCGCCTGATGATGCTGTGCCTGGTTCTACAACTGGCGCGGTAGTGCCATTGGTGGTGATGGAAGCCTGATGATTGTCGACCGCGCTGGTATTGGCTACCAGCAGCACAACTTCGTCATTTGCGGGGTTCAGCGAACCGAAACCGGCCACGGTGTAGCTGCCGTCACTGTTTGCAGCAATTTCAGCGACAGTCCCGCCAACTTTTTTGAAAAGCGCTGTTTGAATGCCACTGGTTTTATTGAACCCGATTGACAGGGTCGTGACGGTTGCCGTGGGGGTGAATTTGAAGAAGGCGAACGAGTAACGCTTCAGCGTGACGATCGAGTCTGCCGGTAAAACAAATGGCGTATAGCTATGGATAAGGCTGATTTCATTGCTATGGGTTTTCCAGTCGCGCAGATAAACCCGCTTGGCGAAAGTGAAGAAATCATTAGCGAGGCTGCTGTTGTAAGGCGCCGTCAACAGCAGGCTTTCCAGTACCGGAACCATTGGAATATCTGCGCCTGCACCGGGCGAATTGAGTGCCGCCAGTTTATCCCAGGCCGCTTTGACGACTCCGGTACCGTGCTGCTCGGCCAGGTAGCGGTTGAAGAGCCAGCGGCCGTAGCCGCTGCCGGTGGTGGTGTCGACCGGGGTATCAATGCCCAGGGTGCTGTTTCTGAACCAGGCTGGAATGTAGTTGTACAGCTGGTTGACGCCGTCATAGAGTTCGTCTTCATGCCAGGTCGAGGTGGCCTCGGCGTACCAGATATCGAAATAGTAGTTGTAGCCGTACTGGATGGCGTGATGGTATTCGTGGGCTGCAGTGACCTGCAGGCTCTGCAGGGGAGTATAGGTATAGGCAGGTATGTCGTTATTCTTGTAGGGCTTTGTATAGATATCTTCAGCGAAGTCATTATCTATTTCAATGTAACTTGTTGCAGCATTGGTAAAACCGGAAGATGGCAGCATCAGACCAGGAGTAGCTTGACCATAAAGAGTTACTATTTTTCCATTAATCGTTATATTTACCAAGTTTCTCAAATAAATGTCATACCTAGAATTGTTTGCTGTAGGAGCCAAACGCCAGCCCCGATTGTAGTATTCGGAGGCTACGCTCTCGAACGTCTGCGCCACTGTCTCAACCCAGTCAGGGATTCCATCAAAATCATTGTCTATCTGCGGCGGCGCATCTGCTCCCGTCGTGGTGTAGTGGATTAAGAAGCGACCGCCGGGGAGGCTGAACTGCCTTTCTCCAGCTGCATTTCCAACCCATGCGGGTAATGAAGCGACTGTTTTAGCCAACGCCTTCTGGGTGGCTGGTTCAAGCTTGTTCCAGTCGTGGCTTAAACCATGCTTGAGCGGCGTGCCGCAGTGCGGAATTTCAGCCGTGTCCTCCACCGGGGACAGAACTGCCTTTTGCAACGCCATATTGGAAGACGGCAGAGCAAATTGATTCAGGTAATAATCATCCAATTCCCCGGCCAAGCCGGGCTGAGACAACGACAGGATGGAAAACAGCGTGACAGTCAGGCCTACGAGAAAAGTATTCATCAATCCACCATCCTTTTGCCTGCCCGCAGCGGGACAAGCGAGGTTATACCGCGTTCCACCGGAATCTCGGCTGCAAAGGGGCCGCTGCCGATGGCATAGGTCCCGGCCGGCAGTACGACCACAAAATAGCCGTTCTCATCGGTCTGCGCCGTGACCAGCTGTCTTCCGCCGGAAGAGATCAAAAGCGGTTGGCGCGGACAGGGGTCGTAACCGCCGCCGCTGCCCAGCTTGCCGCCCGCACTCTGGATATAGCAGATGCCGGAAATGGCGCCGGAGCCTTCCGGCAGCGCGATCGACTCAAGCGGGGCGGTCTGGCTCGTCAGCAACACCGGGCGTAACCTTTCCCGGATCGCGACGTAGGGTTTGTTGTCGGGAGACGGGCCGGGCTTGAAGCCGATGCCGTCAAAATGGTAGTAAATCCAGGGATCCGCCGGCCGCTTGGCCGCCGCCAGGGCCGTGGCAGCGCTGGCTGCGCAGAGCAGCAGCGCCAGAAACAGAGAGAGGATTCGGATCATATATGAACCGCCTTCTTCCTGAAAATAAGCCGCAATTCATCGGCATTCTGCAGAATTCATGTCCCGGAAGTCAAACGGAATAACACCGACCCTCTCTTTGCTTGACAAATCAGCTACCTATCTATAGATTCACAGGTTCGCATCAGCCGGTTTTTGACGCACTAACCATAGAAACGAGAGGAAGCAGACACCATGGCAGAAAAGTTCATCTTCACATCCGAATCCGTATCCGAGGGGCATCCCGATAAAGTTTCCGACCAGATTTCCGACGCCATCCTCGACGCCATCCTGGCCCAGGACCCCGCCGCCCGCGTGGCCTGCGAAACCCTGGTGACCACCGGCATGGTGGTTATTGCCGGTGAGATCACCACCAACGCCGTGATCAATTATTCCGAGATCGCCCGTCAGACGGTCAGGGAAATCGGCTACACCGATTCGGGCATGGGCTTTGACGCCGATACCTGCGCCGTGCTGGTTTCCCTTGACCGCCAGTCTCCCGACATCTCCCAGGGGGTTTCGGAAGGCGAAGGCCTGCACAAGGAGCAGGGCGCCGGAGACCAAGGCCTGATGTTCGGCTATGCCTGCAACGAAACCAAAGAGCTGATGCCGATGCCGATCCAGTTGGCCCACAAGCTGGTGTCCAAGCTTTCCGAAGTGCGCAAATCGGGTGAACTGCACTTCCTGCGCCCCGACGCCAAATCTCAAGTTTCGGTCGAGTATGTGGACGGCAAGCCTGCTCGGGTGGACACGGTCGTCATTTCAACCCAGCACACACCAGACGTCAACCATGCTGAAATCGAAAAGCATGTTATCGAGCAGGTTGTGAAAACGGTTATTCCTGCGGAACTGCTGGATGCCGATACCCGCTACTTCATCAACCCGACCGGCCGCTTTGTTGTCGGCGGCCCGATGGGCGACTGCGGCCTGACCGGCCGCAAGATCATCGTTGATACCTACGGCGGCATGGGCCGTCACGGCGGCGGCGCTTTCTCCGGCAAGGATCCTTCCAAGGTTGACCGTTCGGCCGCCTACATGGGGCGCTACGTGGCCAAGAACCTGGTGGCCGCCGGACTGTGCGAGCGCTGCGAAGTGCAGGTGGCCTACGCCATCGGCGTGGCCGATCCGGTTTCGATCAACGTCAACAGTTTCGGCACCGGCAAGGTTGCCGAAGAGCGCCTGGCCGAACTGGTGCGCGAGGTGTTTGACATGCGCCCCCGCGCCATTACCCAGCAGCTGGACCTGCTGCGTCCGATCTACAAGAAGACCGCCGCCTACGGTCACTTTGGCCGCGAGCTGCCTGAATTCAGCTGGGAGAAGACCGACAAGGCGGCCGAGTTGAAGCAGAAGGCCGGCATTTAGTGTCCGGGAGTATGCCGGGTAAATATCAGTAACAATCATGGGGCGGTTTTTTAAATCGCCCTATTTTTTTATTTTGGAGAGCCTGCCATGCCGGTCAGTACCCTGGGACATAATCCGCTGCTCTTTGGCCATGACCAGCGCGCCGGCATCGTTGCCGTCGAGCCGGTCGGGCAGTTCGTGCGCATCTTCTTCCGATCCGGCGGACAAGTGCAATTTCATGACCAGCCCTTCCAGCCCTTTATTCTGGTCAGTGATCCGGCGCTGCTGGGTGGCTGCCGGGCGCCCTGCGCGGTGCGGCAACTGGAGGGTGAGGATTTCTTTCGCTATCAGCTCCGCTTTGACAGCTGGGGCGACTGCCTGGCCGCCCGCGATTTTCTGGCCGCCAAAACCGGTAAAAGCGCCGGTGCAAGCAATGCCCCCTACCTCTTTTTCTCCGACCTTTCCCATCTGTATTTGCTGGACAGCGGGACAACCCTCTTCAAAGGGCTTGAGTTTTCCGAACTGCGCTGCCTGGCGCTGGATATCGAGACAGCCTGCGCCGAAGGCTACGACTTTTCCAATCCGGAGCGGGCCGAAGACCGGATCATCTCGGTTGCCCTGAAGGATTCCCACGGCGGGGAAAGCGTGCTGCGCGGCGATCAGCTGTCCGAGCCGGAGCTGCTGCGGGCGCTGAACGCGGCCATCCACAGCTGTGATCCGGACGTGATTGTCGGCCACAACATCTTCCGCTTCGATCTCGACTACATCGGCAAGCGGGCCCGGATGCACGGCATCCGCCTGGACTGGGGCCGCAACGGCGCTGCCCCGCACATTACCCCCCCACGCCCGCTGGACGCTGGCCGAAAAGACGATCGATTATCCCCGCTGGGATATCTATGGCCGCCATGTTATCGACACCTATTTTCTGGTGCAGCTCTACGATCTGTCCCAGCGCAACCTGGAAAGTTACGGGCTCAAAACGGTGGCCCGCCATTTCGGCCTGGCGGCCGAAGAACGCACTTATCTGGAGGGCGGGGACATTTCGGCCGCTTTCCGGGACGACCCCGAGCGGCTGTATCGCTATAACCTGGACGATGCCCGCGAAACGATGGGCCTGTTCCGGCTGCTGGGTTACCCCTGGTTTCTGCAGACCCGCATCTTTCCCTATTCCTTCCAGAACTGCGTCATTCGCGGCAACGCCACCCGCATCAACGCCCTGTTCCTGCGTGAGTACCTGCATCGCGGCCACGCAATCCCGGCTCGCACGTCCGAATCAGCCCCCTTCGAGGGGGGCTATACCGAGCAGAGCCGTGAAGGGATCATCAGCCCGATCGTGCATTGCGACGTGGCCTCCCTGTATCCTTCGTTGATGCTGACCTATGCCCTGGCGCCGGCCAAGGAGAGTCTGGGGCTGTTCCTGCCCATGCTGGCCGAACTGCGGCGTTTCCGCCTGAAGGCCAAACAGATGGCGCGCGAGGCCGAGGCGGAAGCTGAACAGCACTATTACGACGCCCTCCAGCAGGTATTCAAGGTGCTGATCAACTCGTTTTACGGCTATCTGGGGGCGGCGCTGCACAACTTCTCCGATCCGGCTGCAGCCGCGGAGGTCACCCGCTTGGGGCGGGTCACGATCAAAAACATGATCGATCTGCTGAAAAGCGAAGGGGCCCGACCGGTGGAGGTGGATACGGACGGGATCTACTTTCAGCCGCCCGATTCATGTCGTACGATGAATGATGAATATGCCTTGGTGCAACGGATCTCACAGGCGCTGCCGGAGGGCATCGAGGTTGAGCTGGATGGCCGCTATCGATCAATGTTTGCCTATAAAACCAAGAATTACGCCCTGCTGGAGTACGATGGCCGGATCATCATCAAGGGCAGCGGACTGCGCTCACGGGGGGTGGAACGCTACTTGAGGGACTTCACGGGAGAGTTGATAAGGTTGTTGTTGACCGGAAAAGCGGCTGCGGTTGAGAGGTTGTATGCTGAATATCTGGTCCGGCTTCGTTCGCGGGAGTTGGATGTTGCCTGGGTGGCGCGCAGCGAAACGCTGAACGAGTCCCCGGAAGTCTACCGTGAAAAAGTGCGGCTCGGCGCCCGCAACCGTTCGGCGGCTTTCGAGATTGCACTCTCTTCCGGCCGGGTCTACCGGGCCGGCGATCATGTCAGCTATTATGTCAGCGGCAGCGGCAAGGATGTGACCGCCTATGAGCAGTCGCGCCCGTTAAGCGCCTTTGATCCGGCACACCCGGACGTTAATGTCCCCTATTACGTTGAAAAGCTGCGCAACCTGAAAAAACGCTTTGCATCGTTTCTGCCCCGGGAACCGACGCTTTTTGATCTGTGAGGCTTGCATGCAGGTAGTGTTTGTGATAGGAGACAGAACTATAAAACTGATCCACAAGGAGACTCTATGAAAAAAGCTCTACTGCTTTCAGTATTGATGTTGGCCCTGGCTTTTACACTTCCGGGCGCGGCCCAGGCCGAACAGCAGCCCGAGATGATCGCCGAAAAGATGGCGATCAAGCTTACCCGCGGTGTCGCCAATACCTTTACCAGCATCGTGGAGCTTCCCAAACAGACCGTGCTGACGGTGCGCGACATGGGGCCGGCCGGCTATGTGGTCGGGCCCTTGAAAGGTGTCGGCATGACCCTGTATCGCGGCTTTATCGGCCTGGCGGAAACGGTATTCTTCCTGGTGCCCCAACCGGGCTATTACGACCCGATGATCGATCCGGCCTATGTCTGGGAAGGGTGGGAGCCGAAACGGGATACGACCGAAGCGGTTGCTGAAGAGAAATAAGCAAAAATCGGAAGAAGTAATAACACGGAGACACGGAGCGCACGGAGAATAAAACAATAAAACCTGTAATGGGGCTGGTGAGTCAAGACATGAGTCGTTTACACGTATTGTCGATGCATTTACTCCGTGTTCTCCGTTTCTCCGTGTTAAAAAAGATTTTGACCATCAGACCGCACGTAAGCGCTGCCGCAGATACGCCTCAAACTCATTCCTGAATTCATCCCGCTTGAG
>JAJZRX010000097.1 GCA_021850095.1 Deltaproteobacteria bacterium | reverse complement strand
CTGGCGCCGATCGCTTTGAGGGTGCCGAATTCCTTGATATGCTCCATGGTCGAATTATAAATGGTCTGGCCGACGATCAGCATGCCGACCAGGAAGCTGATGACGATCGTCAGCATGAAGGAAAAACCGACTCCGGTTTCAACAGCCCAGTAGCGCCTGGTTTTGTAACTGAAATCAGCTTTGCTGTAGACGTCGACCCCCTTCAGGTTCTGTTTCAGATTCTTGACGGTCGTTGCCAGTGAAGCACCGGGCTTGATTTTGGCGATCACGAAAACCGTGTTGTCGGGACCGATGTAACCGACCAGGCTTTGGGCCAGTTTATAGGAGGTAAAGACAATCGGGGCGGTCGTAAAGGATTTTACTCCGCTGGAAATGCCGACGATCTGCAGTCTGCGCCACATGATATCCCGGTAATCGCCGACCTGGATGTTCCCCAGGCGCTTCATGGCGGATTCGTCGATAATGGCGAAATTTCCATTGTTGAGCTGCCGGGTGTCTCCAATTTTCATTTCCCAGGGACCGCCGACACCCCGCTCCGGGTTGTAGCCGACGATTTCGATCTGCTCGGTGCCCCCCTCCTTCTGTTTGATCAGGGCCCAGGCCACAATCAGTTTTTCGGCCGACTCGACGTCGCTTTCCGAGAGAACCTGGTTGTAGATGAATTCGGGAAAGGGTTGGGAAAAATCGAAGTTTTTGCTGTTTTTAGAGGTGATCCAGATGTCGCCGGGCGTGTTGTCGATAATGACTGACGAGGTTTCCATCAGTCCCAAAAAGGTTCCCAGCTGGTTGAAAATCAGACCGACAGCGAAGATGACGCCCATAAGAGTGATCAGTGAGCGTACCTTGTCGTAGAGAAGAATGCGAAGGGCGACGTAAAACATGGTCGAACTATATCATAAACTTACCCACGTTAAACCTATTTATGGATAATTCCGAAAAAATGTGCTTCTTCAGATCAGTTGACCAGGCGGAACGAGGCGAAGGGATGGTCGTCGCTGTCCAGAAGCCTTCCGTTGTCGGTGATGACCTCCCAAACGTCCGGTCTTTCACGGCGCACCCGCGCAAGAAGAGTTTCCATGACGGCATGGCAGGGCTGGCGCATGCCGTGGTAATTGACCATCGGCCCTATGGGCGAGAAATAGATGCCGAAACGAGCCAGCAGCCGCAACAGGGTGGGCTCCATGACGGCGAACCACTCTGAAACCCCATGTTCGGCACTCATGCGAACTATCGCATTCATCAGACCCAGAGTGATGTTCGGCATGGATGCCCGTCGTTCATTGCTGAAATCGGTGTGTCGCCGGGTCGGGCGCCGGTCCGCCGCCCGGCGGCTGAACTCTTTCGAGACGGCAAAACGTGATATTTCTGCTGATCGCGATACATGCAGAAGTCTGTGTTTTTGCAACAGCGGGTGGTTACATACCTTTTGTATTGGAAAACTTTTTTCTGCGGCATCCTGGTCGGGCAGGATGATACGGACTGTTCCGGTGATTATCTGGCTGGGGCGATCGATGATCACCGAATGGACGGAACGGTGGTCATATTCATCCAGTTCCTGTTCGAGCGGGTGATCATCACGGTTTTCAAAGCTGTTTTCTATGCAGTAGACCTGGTAACGCAAGCGGAAGGCCTGTTCCTGCAGGGCGGGTGTGTCGGCGGTAACCACGGCGAAGCGCTGATTGAAATTGTCGATCAATTCAGTACTGTTTACCTGTTGTCTTCTCCGCTCCGTGGTCGTTTCAGAGTGCGGAATCATAAATGTCTCCGTTCGTTGTGCTGCTGAAGCCTGGGCCGGTCAGTTCGCAAACCATAAAAAAACCGGGTGCCTCATATCAGGTTAAGATATTTCGGCAACCCGGCTGTCTCCGTAAGACCCTGTAGGCTTTCCGCCCCATCCTTGCGGATGGTTTAGTATTATCGTCTATCTGTTTTTGCGGCTTTTATAGCCCAAAGTTTGTCTCTAATCAAGTTGTTTTATTTTTTATTTAAATATCACAGAGGGTTACACCCGGTATTTCCTCCTCGCGGAGTGCCGGCCGGTTCAGCCCTGCTGATGTCCACTGATGAAGTAGCGGTAGAGCTCGTGGTTGTTTCTGGAAAACTCATCCAGCATCTCTTTGATGCGGCCGATATAGGGAGTTCGTATGCCGTGGTATTCGACCCCCGGGCCGACCTGGATGAAGTTTATGCCGATTCTGTGGAGCAACAGATACAGCCCCTTGGCCATGACCGCATACAGGGCGGTCAGCCCCCGTTCCAGGCTCTCCCGGTAAATGCATTGATATAACCCGATCACGATCTGGTTCTCGTTTTTTCGTTTTTCCTGGAAGGGACTGACCACATTCCCCTGCGGCTGATCTTCGTGTTTGTAGATCAGGTCGTCGCCAGCCCTGCGCCTGAATTCCTTGGAAACCGCCAAACGGGAAATCTCTCCCCAGGTGGACTTGTCTGCCTTGAGAATCTCCTCGTCGATCCGGCAATGCTCTTCAATCGGAAAGCCAAGCTGCGAGTTGATGATGATGCGGGTGGTCCCGACCAGCTTCCGGTCATCTTTTCTGATGGCGACGAAATGAACCGAATGCTGATCGAACTGATCCTTTTCGATACCATCAGGATGATCCTCGGGACGCTCAAAGCCCCACTCGTCGCAGTAAACCTTGTAGCGCAGCCGGTATACTTCGTTCAATAACGGGTCGTCATGGGATATTTTTTTGAATTCGAACATAAGCGCCCCCGAATGTTCCGGATATGGTGAAGTTTAAACACTGATTTTTAATGTACGATCATTTATACCACAAAACAACCATTTTACAGTCACTATTGACTGAATTTCATGGATTGCCGTCGAGTCAGTGTAATGGATCATGATTTCAGCCGGTCACCAGAACTGCCATTTGCCGCTGAAAACGACGTAGATTGCCAGAGCCAGGTTGGTGACGGCGTGGGCCAGCACACATTGGGCCAGGCTGCGGGTTCTGTAAAGAATCAGGTTGTAGAAGATTCCGGCCATGACGCCGGCGTAAATGTAATGATGCTCCAGGCCGAACAGTACGATTGTCAGCAGGAAGGATGCCCAGGTGAAGGTGCCGATGCGTACCTTTTCAAAATCGTTCTCGATGATATAGCGGATCAGGAACGAACGCCAGAAAAGCTCCTCCATCAACGGCACCACCAGTACCGCCCCGGCAATCCTGAAAAAGATCATGCTGAACCGTAACGCCCCTTCCGGGAAGTACAGCGGATTGAATCCGGCCGGCGTTGCCGATGAACCCAGCGTCCAATCCATCTGAATCCAGAGGACGAATACCAGCAGTCCGGCACAGAATACCAGCAGGGTTGTGGGGAATGCAGTCAGATCTTTAAAGCGCAATTCAGGATATTCTTTCCTGAAGCGGAACAGCAGCCAGGCGACAGCAATGGCTCTGAAGGGGTACAGGTAGTTCAAGTCGGTCGGTTCCAGACCGATCCAGCCCTGTTTGATCAACAGGCGCAGCAGTTCGTCCAGGCCGATGAAAGCCATGAAAACGGCAAAGGGGAGAATTCGGGGCAGGGCTGATTTCATCTGGAAAAACCGTCCGTTCTGGAGTAGGCTGGCTATCTGTGATGGCGCGAATGCTATACAAGAGCGTTAAAAAAGTCTATTGCTTTGTTGTGGCCGGTTATCCGGTGTTTCTGACGCAGTCCCTGGCTGAAATCAATCATACTGGAAAGGAACAATCATGAACGACGTTATTCTGCATGCTTTTGACTGGCGCTTCAGCGATATTACCGATAACGCCGGCCGGATCGCCGGACTGGGCTACGGCGCGGTTCTGATTCCGCCGCCGCTGTACAGTGACGAATCGGGAAGCGAGTGGTGGCAGCGCTATCAACCCAAGGACTACCGGGTTCTGCGCTCCTTTCTGGGCAACAAGGCCGATCTGGAAAAAATGATCAAGGCTCTGCATTCCCATGGCGTGCGGGTCTACGTTGATATCGTTTTTAACCACATGGCCAATGAAAGCCGTCCGGATCGCTTCAACTTTCCCGGTGAGAACGAACTGAAGCGCTACCGGATGGAGCGTGAATCCTTTGAAAAGGATCGCTTGTACGGCAATCTGGATGAGGGGCTGTTTTCGCCTTGGGATTTTAACCCCTACGGCGCCATCAAAGACTGGCTGGATGCCTATCAGGCCACCGAATATTCCCTGTCCGGACTGCCGGATCTCGATCTCAATCAGTGGGTGGTTGAGCAGCAGCGCAGGTGTCTGCGGGAGTTAAACAGAATGGGGGTGGACGGTTACCGGGTGGACGCGGTCAAGCATCTGCCGGAGGAGCACATCCGCTCCGTATTCGAGACCGAAGAGATGTCCGGCAAATATCTCTTTGCCGAGGCCCTGACCTCCAATGACAATGAGGAACGGGTTTTCCTGTGGCCGCTGTTCGATAATTCCTATTTGTCGTTTTATGATTTCCCGCTGCACGAAACCCTGCGGCGCAGTTTTTCGCCGGGCGGCACGCTGCGCGAACTGGTGGATCCGGCCGCCTTCGGCCAGGCCCTACCCTGGTGGCGGGCGGTGACCTTCTCGGTGACCCATGACATGCCCAACAACGATGGTTTCCGGGGCGTCATGCTGCAGCCCCAGGATAAATATTTGGCCAACGTTTATCTGATGGGGCGCGATGGCGGTGTGCCACTGGTGTACTCCGACAACAACCAGAGCGCGGCCCGCTATCCGGAAGACCGTAACCGCTGGGCCAATTCCTGGAAGCGGGAGGACACTGCGGCCATGCTCCGCTTCCACAACGCCGTTCATGGCCATCTGCAGCACACGTTGTTTGAAGATGACGGCTTTCTGGTTTTCGGCCGGGGGGACAGCGGCATCGTGGCGATCAACAAGAGCGACCGCTGGCAGTATCCGGCGATAGCGACCGGGCGTCTCCGTCAGGGGAACTATCGCTGCCAGATTCATGGGTATCAGATGGAGGTCGAAGGGGATGTGTTCGGATTTGCGATCCCGCCCCGCGAAGCGCAGATGTGGCTGTTTGGCGGGTAAATAGGTTTGAAAAATATTTGAAACACGGAGACACGGAGAAAAATCTTGAACTTACAAATTAAGTGTTTGATTTCTCCGTGTCTCCGTGTCTCCGTGTTATTGAACTGCCGTTGTTGGGATTACTTGCCGAAAGCCAGCATGAACTGCTGCAGCAGCAGCGGCGCGTTGGATTTTATCTTGCCGGTCATGAAGTCCATGATTCCCGGACGGTAGCCTTCGTTCCAGATCCTGTCAAAAATATCGCTGCTGGTCGAGCAACTGCAATCCGGCTCACCAGCCGGTTTGCCGTCCTGAATGTGACAGCCTTCGCTGTCCAGGGTCAGGGTCTTCTGCATATCGCCGACCGAAAAATAAAAAACGGTGGCCTGATTGAAGATCCCTTTTTTGTACCTGCTTTGCAGCTTCCGGAAAATTTCTTCCTGCATTACTTCTCCTTTTGAATATGATCTTCCACGGCCGGTTCTGGCCTTGTCAGGCGTGGTCGCCCTCAATTTTTCTCTGTTCCAGATGCGTTTTTCTGGCTCGTCGCAGGCGTCGCCCCCCCAGAAAAACTTCTTCGATAACAATGGCGATGAAAAGAACAATAAACAGAGCGAATATGATGCCGAGAATTTTTGCAAACATTCAGTGTCTCCCTGCCGGTTATGGTTTGAGCTTGTTCGGGTTTTTGCTTTGATTGCGCCGTTCGGTGATGATGACGCTGATTTTGTCGAACTTTTTCAGCTGCTCCGGAGTCAGGATCGGCTTGATTCTGTCATAGCTGATCTGATTTAATTCCTGGAGTCTGCTACGGCGCTGTTCGCGGTTATAGCTGTCGTTGCCGCGCAGTTTTTCCAGCTGCCGCTCTTCCTCCGCCAGGATCGGCTTGATCTTGGCCTGCTGTTCGCTTGACAGATTCAGATCGGCTGTCAACCTACTGATGCGGTAGGCCGGTTCGTTGCTGTCCTGATCGGGGCCGGGGCGCGAGCCGCGGTTTTTTGAGCGTTTTTCACTGATGATTTCCTTGGCCTTCTCATGTTTGGCCTGCTGTTCGGGGGTCAGAACCGGACGGATCTTTTCATAGGTACTGGTGTTCAATTCCTGCAGTCTGCTGCGGCGCTCGTCCCGATTATAGCGATCGTTGCCGCGCAATGCCTGCAGCTGGGCGTCTTCTTCCTCCAGAATCAGTTTGATTTTGGCCTGCTGCTCTTCGGTCAAATCCAGGCGGCGGGTCATCAGGTCCAGACGGTATTCCGGGCCGTAGCCGGACGTCGCACCGCGTTTCATGGCATTCGGGCCGCGACCGGCGGGCGGTCCCGGCTCGGTCTGGGCCAGTACAGTCTGAACGCCGGCCGTTAAAACTCCACAGGTTGCCAAAATACCGAAGAATCGTTTTGTCTGATTCATGACGTGCCTCCTCTATGGTGTGTACGTAATTTACGAATAGTACAAAAAAAAGAAGAACAATGCACATATTTATTGGGGTTGTTCACGAATTGTCATCGATCGGCTGCAAGCCAGAGGTTGCGAAGCCTGGTGTATTCCTTGAAACGGCTCTGCTAAATGATGGTCAGCGTGTGGTGGATTGTTTTGCGCCGGCCCGCTTAAGGATTAGAAATTTAAGCCGGTCTGTGCTATTTTTGCCCAAAATAATCCCGGAAGTTCTCTGATGACAATCCGTTTCATCCACAGCGCCGATATCCATCTCGGAAAAACCTACCGCAGCTCGGCCAACGAAAGCGAGCGCTACGAAGACTTCTTCACCATGCTGGCGGTCATCGTGGCGGATGCTATCCGCGAACGGGTCGATTTCGTCCTGATCGCCGGAGACCTGTTTCACACCGGCCAGATTCTTCCCCGCACCTTTGCCCGCACCATCGAAACCTTGCAGCCGCTCAAGGATGCCGCCATCCCCTGCGTCGCCGTCGAGGGCAACCACGACTGGATCCATCGCCGCGACAGCATCTCCTGGATGGAGGCGCTGTCGCAGATGGGCTATATCCGCCTGCTGCGCCCGTCGCGAACCGAGAACGGCGGCTACCGCTTCGATCCCTTCGATCCGGAAAGCGGTGCCGGGGGGCATCTCAGGATCGGGGAACTCAACCTCTACGGGCTCGGTTACATCGGTGCCCAGGCCGGCAACCACGTGGCGCGGATCTGCGAGGCGGTCAGCACCCGCAACAACCTGCTGCTGTTCCATGTCGGCCTCTGGAACTATTCGCCGGTGGAGATCGGCAACATGCAGCCGCTCGAGGCGCTGCCGCTGGCGGAGGTTTTCGATTATGTGGCGCTTGGCCACGGCCACAAGCCCTACATCGCAGCGACCCCGGAGGGGCGTGCCTATGCCTTCAATCCCGGTGCGCCGGAGCGGGTCAACTTCGGCGAGGAAAAGTACGACAAGGGCTATTACCATGTCACCGTCGACCAGGGACGCTATACCCACCAGTTTCGCAGCACCTCACCCCGTCCGATGCTGGTGACGACAATCAATCTGGAAGGGGCCGGAAATGCCGACCTGGCCCTGGAGCGTTTCCGCAGCCAGATCGCCGCTGCCCTGCCTGATTCCGGGGATGGACGCCGGCCGCTGCTGGAGGTCAGGCTGGCCGGGAGGGTGGCCTTCCATCCCTTCGAGCTGGGTCGGGAGCGGCTGCGGCTGCTGCTGGACGAGCTCTGCCGGCCGTTGCACGTCGAGATCAAGAATCACCTTTCGCTGGTAACCAGCTGCGGAGAAACGGAGACGGTCCAGAAGAGCCTGGCCGAGATCGAGCGGGATGTGCTGGCGGGGCTGATCTCCGCCAACAGTCGCTACCAAGGGCGCGAGCAGGAGCTGGTGACGCTGTCGCTGGCCATCCGGGACCAGGTGCTGAAAGGTGATCCTGATGGGGAAGAGTTGTTGAGCCTGCTCTCGGGGGTGGTGTGATCATGCAGATCCTCTCGGTCCATCTCAAAAACATCAAGTCCCATCGCGATACCGAACTATCCTTTTCGGCCGGGATCAACGTCCTCTCCGGGCCGAATGGCGCAGGAAAAAGTACGATCTTCGAGGCGATCGGCTATGCCCTCTTCGGGGTCGATGCCCGTGATTTTGTCTCCAATGTGGAGCGCTTCCTCTCGATCGGCACAAAAAAAGGTGAGATCAGCGTCGATTTCCAGACCGATGACGGCCAGTCCTGGCGGGCCAGCCGCACCGTCGGAGCCGGAGCGAAATGGCTGCTGGCCAGGGAAACCGGCGGACTGTTCGAGGTTGAGGACCATGCCCGCATCGAGGAGACCGAGGCCCGCATTGCCGGTTTGCTGGGGCTTGCCAACGGCCGGCCGCTGGCGGAACAGTTCAAGCTGGTGATCGGACCCTTTCAGAACGATTTTCTGGGGCCGTTCGTTCTCAAGCAATCCACCAAACGCCTGGAGGCCTTTGATGAAATCCTCGGCATCGACGCCTGGCGAAAGACCTACAAAGGGACCAGCACCATGCTGTCGGCGGTGCAGGAACGCATCAAAATCCTGACGGCCGAGGTTGGCTCCCGTCAGGAGCAGCTGGCCGTGCTGCCGGACAAACGAGCCGAGCTGGCCGCGTTGGGCAGCCAGCAGACCGTCCTGGAACAGAGCCTGAAGGAACAGTCGGCCGCCCTTCAGGCCGCCGAGCAGCAGCTGGTTGATCTGGACAGCCGTGAAAAGGCCGTCAATGCGTTGCAGAATGAGCTGCAGGTCCTGGCCGGTCGCCTGACGGAAGGTGACGAGAAAATCGTCACCCAGAAACTGCGGGTCGAGGAAGCCCGCCGGGCGACCACGGCGGTCGATGGCGCCCGGGCCGGCAAAGAGGCCTGCGACAAGGCCGATGTGCTGCTCAAGGAACTGCGGCAGAGGGAGCAGCAGCGCCGGCAGCTGGAACAGGAAATCAACACCCTTGAGCAGGAAGCCGCGCGGCTGACCCAGGGACTGGAGCATGAACGGGCTGAATGCACAAAGATCGACCTGCAACTGTCCGACGAAGAGCGTCAGCTGGTCCTGGCCCGCCAAGGACTGCAGCCTGACCCGGCGAAGGTGGCGGCTGCAGCTGGACTTGGCGGGCTGCGCCAGCAGAGCGACGGGCTGAAAGCCTCCCGCTCGCTGCTGGCCGGCCGTCGGGTTGCGCTGCTGGAAGGGAAGGAAAAGCTGGCCGAAGGGGTCTGCCAGATCGGAA
>JAJZRX010000001.1 GCA_021850095.1 Deltaproteobacteria bacterium | reverse complement strand
CTCAGAATCAAGATCCGCAATGAACTATTAGAGATACTGGCTGATGTCAAAGAGCAGGAAGAATCACTGAATTCATCATAAATTCATCGTAAGCAAGGTAATGCAATTCTTAAACCGGACAGAGATGACTTTCACTGCTGATCACCGGAACCGCCCTGGCCGGGCCCCCTCTGGCAACCGACGACGCCGGCACGGTCGCGCCCGGCTCGCTCGAGGTTGAACTGAACGGTTCCTACAGCGATGATCGGGAAACCGCTTTCGGCGTCACTACCAAATGCAACCGATCGGACGCCGAGCTGAAGGTCACTACCGGCCTGCATAAGAATCTGGGGATTTCCGTAACGCTCCCCTACAACATCAACGAACGGGTCAGAGAAAACGGCCAGCTGGTCCGCAGGAGCAATGGCTTTGGCGACATGACTCTTGAAATCAAATACGCCTTTGCCGAACTGGCCGGCGTCAGCCTGGCCATCAAGCCGGCCATCATCATGCCCACCGGCAACTACAGCGCCGGGCTTTCCGAAGGGCGTTGGCAGTTCGGAGGCACCCTGATAGCGACCAGAGAGTTTGAAGATGGCAAATACGCCCTGCATGCCAACCTGGGTTACGAGCATCACGATTACCGCACAGCCGAACTCCGGGCGAGCACCCGCAGCCATATCTGGTCCGGTTCCCTGGCCGGTGAGATGGAAGTGGTCAAAGGTTTCTTTAGCGTGGCCGACTTCGGGCTGGCCAGCACGGCTGACAGATCCACCCGTCAGCTGTCGACCTGCGCCCTGACCGGAATTCGCTATGAGATCAATGACCATCTGGACATGAATGCCGGCGTCAAGTTTGGCCTGACCAGGCCGGAGGACGATATCAGCGCCCTGTACGGCCTGACACTTAAATTTTAACTTTCCGAGAAGAGGAGAACAGATGATGCCACTGGAACTGATGAGCGCCGGCGAGCGGGGAGAAATCATGGAAATAAAGCATTGCGGCGGCTGTGGTGGCGGATGCCACAGCCACGGACAGGACCAGCAACACAAGCATGAGCATAGCAGCCGCAAGGCCAGCGGCACCCGGGCCGAGGAGATGGGATTGCGGGTGGGCAACATGGTGCAGGTGCTGAAAAATGACGGCCATCTTCTTTTGCTGCTGGTTGATGAAGCCCGTATCGCCATAGACCGTAAGATAGCCAGGAGCATCCGTGTGAAAGGAGTGGCAGCGTGAACTTAAGCAAGCTCAAGCCCGGCGAAGTGGGGCGCATAATCAGATTGGAAAGCAGCATCGGCCCGCTCAGGCGGCGGCTAATGGACATGGGAGTCATCCCCGGCGAACTGGTCAAAGTGGAGAAGGTCGCGCCGATGGGCGATCCGATCGAGGTGACCATCAAAAGCTACAGCCTTTCGCTACGCAAAAAAGAAGCCGAGGGCATCTTGGTGGAGGTAAGCCGATGAGCGGACAGGCGGAAAACAGAGCAGCCTGGATCGAGCCGAAAACTCCCCATGCCCACAAAACGGCGCTTCACCCGGTGGAGAAACGCACCATCACCGTGGCGGTGGCCGGCAATCCCAACGCGGGCAAATCGACCCTGATCAACGCCATAGCCGGAACGCGGCTGCATGTCGGCAACTGGGCCGGGGTCACGGTGGAGAAGAAAGAAGCCATTTTCGAGTTTGGCGGCCGCCGGATCCGACTGGTGGACCTGCCCGGCACCTATTCTCTCTCCCCCTATTCCCAGGAGGAGATTATCGCCCGCGACTACCTGATCCACAATCGCCCCGACCTGATCGTCAATGTGGTGGACGCCACCAACCTGGAGCGCAACCTGTATCTGACGGTTCAGCTGCTGGAGCTGGGCATCCCGCTCGTCATGGCGCTCAACATTCATGACGAGGCCCAGGCCAAAGGCTACCGCTTCGACCTGGAGGGGATCGAAAAGATGCTCGGCATCACCGTCGTCCCCACCTCGGCTACCCGCAAAAGCGGCCTGGACGATCTTCTGAAAAGCGTGCTGGCAACGGCCGGCGATCCCGCCGGCCATGTCCCGCGCCAACTCGGCTACGGGGAAGACATCGAAACCGCCGCCGAATTCATGGCGGGGGCTTTGAATAAAAGCCACCCCGCCCTGCTGGAAAGATACCCGCAGCGCTGGCTGCTGCTGAAGCTGATGGAAGGTGACGATCATGTGCAAAAAGAGGCCGGCATCATCGACGACGCGCTGCTGAACGAGGCGCTGCACCACCTGAAACAGGCCCACGGCGAAGATGTCGAGGGGGTGCTGGCCGATGCGCGTTATGCGCAGGCCAGCGGGCTCTGCCGGGAGGTGCTGCATAAGCCGAAAAAGAGCACCACCGAGCTGACCGAAAAGATCGACCGGGTCGTATTGAACCGCTTTCTCGGCATACCGGTCTTCATGGCCGCCATGTGGCTGCTGTTCAAGTTGACCTTCGACCTCTCGGCTCCCTTCGGCGAATGGATCGGCGCCATGATTGAAGGCCCATTCAAGAGATGGGCCGCCGCCCTGCTGGGTGGGATCGGCGCTCCGGACTGGACTGTTTCACTGGTCAACGACGGGATCATCGCCGGAGTCGGCTTTGTGCTGGTCTTCGTGCCGGTCATCTTCGCCATGATGTTCTTCATCACCTTTTTGGAAGGCAGCGGCTACATGGCCCGGGCGGCCTTTGTCATGGACCGGGCCATGCATGCCATCGGCCTGCACGGCAAGTCCTTCATCCCGATGCTGCTGGGCTTCGGCTGCAACGTGCCCGGCATCTACGCCACCCGCACCCTGGAAAATCCCAGGGACAAGATCCTGACCGCCCTGCTGATTCCGCTGATGTCCTGCGGCGCGCGCCTGCCGGTTTATGTGCTCTTTATTGGCGTCTTTTTCCCGGACAATTCCGCCACCGTCATCTGGTCGCTGTATATCTTGGGCATCCTGCTGGCGATCGCCATGGGGTTTGTATTCAAAAGAACGCTCTTCCGTGGCGAAGCGCCCATGTTCATTATGGAACTGCCCCCTTACCGCATGCCGTCCTTCACCAGTCTCTGTCTGCACACCTGGGAAAAGGGGAAACACTTCCTGATCAAAGCCGGCACCTACATCTTTGCGGTCTCGATCCTGGTCTGGTTCATGCTCAACCTCCCCTGGGGGGTGGAACACAAAAAAGATTCCTATCTGGGACAAGCCGGACAGGTCATGGCTCCGGCCTTGGCGCCGCTGGGATTCGGCACCTGGGAAGCGGCCTCGGCGCTGATCACCGGCGTGATCGCCAAGGAAATCGTGGTCGGCACGATGGGAGAAGTCTACAGCCCCAAGCACGGAGACGAAGAAAAGCGGGACACCCCGACCCTGGGTGAAGATCTCAAAGAAATCGTCGTATCGTTCGGAGCGGCGGCAAAAACGGCGGTCACCACGCTGCTGTATCTACCCGGAGAAGCGGAGAAAGAGGAGGATCAATCAGCACTCAAGCAGGCCATCATGGCCGGTTTCACGCCGCTTTCATCGCTTGCCTTCATGGCCTTTGTTCTGCTTTACATGCCCTGCATGATCGTGCTGGCCGCCATGCGTCAGGAATTCGGCACCTGGAAATGGGTCGGCGTCGGATTCCTCTACCAGACCCTGCTGGCCTGGACGGTGGCAATGATCATCTATCAGGGGGGAACGCTGCTGGGATGGGGAGGGTAATATGGGAATCTTCGACATCATCCTGATGATCGCAATACTGGCAGGAACTTTCTGGCTGCTTTACAACTCGCTCTGGAAAAAGAAGGGGTGCTGCCAGGAGTGCGGCGGGGAAGGTTGCGCTAAAAAGTGACTCGCCCCAGAGCCAGGTTATTTACGCGGTTTTTGGCGGTTCTCGTAGAACTTGAGAATGACATAGGTGATCCAGGCCATGATGAACATGCCGACCGTGAATATCGCGTATGACAGCGGCCAGGGGATATTTCTGGTCATCATCGAAAACTCGGACATGCCGCCAATGCCGGCAATCACATTGAGCGGCATGAAAATAACGCTGAGGATGGTCAGGCGGTAGATGACCCGGTTCTGGTTGATATTGATGAAGCCGACCGTGGCATCCATCAGGAAGTTTATCTTGTCGAACAGAAACGAGGTGTGGCCGTCCAGCGACTCGATATCGCGCAGAATCTGCTGCGAATCTTCCAGCTGCGAAACCGAAAGCAGTTTCCGGCGAATCAGGAAGGTCAGCGCCCGGCGCGTATCCAGCACATTGCGGCGGATGCGGCCGTTCAGATCCTCCTCCTCGGCAATATCGGCCAGGGTCTGGGCGGCTTCCTCATCGGTCATGGTTTCGCTGAGCACTTTTTTTCCGACTTCGCCCAGTTCGATATAGATCTCTTCCAGTGAATCGGCCGAATACTCGGCATCGGCGGCGTAAAGATCCAGCAGCAAGTCCATACCGTCCGATACCGATCCGGCCTGGATACGGGCGCGCAAACGCTGCAGGCGGAAAACCGGAAGCTCTTCTTCCCGCACCGAAAAAAGTATCTCACGATAGAGGATGAAGGCCACCGGAACGTTGCGGGAATTTCCCTCCCGATCCAGCAGAAAATCGGAGTGCAGATGAATCTCGCCGTTTTCCTCCACATAAAAACGGGCGCTGGTTTCAATGTCGGTCAGATCTTCGGGATCAGGCAGTTCCAGCCCGAAATACTGTCCGATCTTGCGCCGGTCGGCCTTTGTCGTTCCCACCAGATCGACCCAGATCGGCTTGATCCCTTCCAGATCTTCAACCGACTCGATCGTGGTCTGAACCAAGCGCCCCTGGGCCAGTTCAAAAGCGTTGACGACACAGGCCGCCCCCAGATAGTTGCTGCGGGTAGCCAGCGTGTCGCGGGTGGCATCCGAGACCTCATCCAAAATCTCGTCGGTACGGCTGTCATCAATCTGTCCCCAGACGACAAACAACTCCTCAGGAGTCAGCTCATCCAGAACTGTTGCGATTTCAGCCGGATCAAGCCGGACGAGCTGGGCGTGCAACTCTACCATCAGCTGCTTATGAGCGGCTGATTCAGCCACCTCATGGCGTAGCAGATCCTGCCTGTGGTTGTTTTCTTCCACCAGCCGGTGTTTTGACAGCAGATCTTGAATGGTTTGAAGTGGCACCCTGAACCTGCCTCACGCTGTTTTTAATCTTGCGACGGTGTCACTTACCACACTATCGCCTGGAATGCAAAGCAATCAGCGGGTTACACAGCATTAAAAGCCTGGTTTCAGACCCTGGCCAGAACCTTCAGCAAATGCGGCACCATCTGCTTCTTGCGCGACATGACGTTCTTCAGCTCGTACAGGTGCGGTTCCAGTTGCGGATATTCCATGACGTGGGCGATGCGGGTATGCCCCTCCACCAGAAACAGCGTCGTTTCGGTGGTGATATCGGTGACCATCAGCCCGGCGATAAAAAGGTCGTCCCGGCGCTTGACCTCCGCCAGGGCAGCCAGCAGCTCATCCTTCATGCCGTAGAACTCGTCAAAGCCGACCACCTCAACCTGCCCGACGCCGATGGTGTGCTTTCCCTGCTTGAAAAGCTTGAAGTCGGCCGACACGACCCGCTCCACGCTGCCGTAGTTTTTCAGCGAACTGCAGGCGGCAAAGATATCCCGGCCGAAATCGGCGGCGGAAAGACCGGCCCGCTGCTCCAGCCAGGCCACCGCCTGACGGTCGCTCTCGGTGGTGGTGGGTGATTTCAGGATGACCGTGTCGGACAGAATTCCGGCCAGCAGCAGGGCCGCCGTCTTTTGATCCGGCTCGATACAGCATTCCCGGTAGCGCCCGGTCACCAGGGTGCAGGTGCTGCCGACCGGCGAAGTGATAAAGGCGATCGGCGAATTGGAATGGCTGTTGCCCAGTTTGTGGTGGTCGATGACTTCGCTGATTTCGACCTGCTCCGCGCCGGGCACGGCCTGTCCCAGCTCATTATGATCCACCAGGACCAGGCTGTAGGGAATCGGCGCCAGCAATGACGACTTGGTCGCCACACCAGCCAGGGTACCATCTTCCTCCAGCGCCAGAACCGCCGGTTCGCTGGTGGCCATCAGTTTCTGGCGCAGGCCGGCCAGAGATTCGCCGACACCGATGGTTGAAAACTTGCTCTCGGCCAGAAAGGTAACCGGGGTGGAAAGGCGCGCCAGCCAAGCGGCGGTGGCCGTATCGTGCGGCGTCAGCAGCACGCTGACATCCTTCTCGCACGCCTTCTCCAGCAGCCCCTCTTCCAGCGGATGGCCGCCGGTCACGACCAGCACCCGGACTCCGCGTTCAATGGCGGCCAGCTGGATGGTGCGGCGGTTGCCGGTCATGATCAACAGTTCACGCGGGTCGTGCCCCTCGATCCGGCTGGTAAAGGATTCTTCAAGCATGGCGCCGATGAACAGCTTCAGCGTCAGCGGATCATCGCCCTGGCCGCCACAGGCGAAATTTCCCGCCAGGGTTCGCGCCAGCGTGGGCAGGTTGGTGGTGACCTGGCGCAGCTTCTCCTGGCACGGCAGCATATAGCTTTCGGAGAGCCGCCGCAGCGAAAGCGCGCCGCACGGCTTCTGGTCACCGTCAATCAGCGGCAGAACCCGCACGCCGCTGCTGTTGAACAGTTCCAGCGCTTCATAAGCCGAAGCCTGACGGCCGATCGTGATGGCCTGGCGGTTGATGATGTCGCGCACCTTGGGGTGGACGTCGGCCAGCAGCAGCGGCTCGGGAATCCCCAGTCGCTCCAGGATGTAGAGGGTTTGCGGATTGGGGACGCCGGCCATGGCGGCCACAACGTCCGGGTTGCCCAGCTTCTGCTTCAGATCGGCATAGCCGATAGCCGAGGCGATGGAGTCCGTATCAGGATTACGGTGTCCGATTACGTAGGTGGTTTTAGTCATGGTTTGATTCACTTTCCTTGGTGAGTTAAAAGCACAGTGCCAAGACTAATGGATGGTCTAACCATCATCATGGCAAAATATAACACAGCAACTTACGACATTGGTATTCGGATTTGAAAGCACTGCCTGCCCAAAAAACCGCTGGATTCCCAGGCACGTCTGTTTTTCAAATAACGCCATCGTGCTTAACGACTCTGACCTTGACAATCGAAGTCGGCGTAATATCTTCACAGATCAGTGACAGATTACCAAACACAATTTTTTCCCCGGCTTTGGGGAATCTTCCGGTTTGATTGAGTATCAGCCCGGCCAGGGTGTCGTAGGGCAGATCTTCCTCAAAATTCAGGTCGAGCAGTTCTTCCAGATCATTAAGAGAAATGAGGCCATCAACCAGGACGCTCCCGTCCGGGAAGCGTTCGGCACGGCGCAAGTCACCGACATCATGTTCATCCTCGATTTCTCCGACCAGCTCTTCCAGCAGGTCTTCCGTGGTCACCAGGCCGCAGATGCCGCCATACTCATCCACCACCAAGGCCATCTGCATCCGCTTGCGCTGCATCTCCCGGAGCAGATCACTGGCCCGCTTGTTTTCCGGCACAAACAGCGGCGGACGCACGATCTGATTGAGATCAAACGTGGCAGTTGCACTGGCAGGGTGCAGAAACAGATCCTTGCTGTGGATGAAGCCGACGATATTGTCCCGATCATTCCGGTAAACCGGATAGCGGGTGTACATGTTCTCCCGTAACACGTTCAGCAGAAGATCTTTTGGCGAATCTATATCCAGAGCGATCATCCTCAATCGCGGCACCATCACCTCGCTGACCTGGGTGCGGCTGAAATCAAGCATATTTTCAATCACCTTTTTTTCATGCGCACTCAACGCACCGGCTTCAGCGCCTTCGCTTACCGCATGAAGCACCTCTTCCCGGGTGGCGAATTCCTGTTCACTGGTGGGTTTGACACCGAACAGCGCCAATACCGCCCGGTTTGACAGAGTCAAAAAGGTTACCGCCACCCCTCCGATCGTTGCCAGAACATTAATCGGCTTGGCAACCATCAGCGACATCTGATCTGCAAACTGAAGACCGATGGTTTTGGGAGCCAGTTCGCCCAGAATCAGTGAAAAATAGGAAACCAGGGCAACAACGACACCGATCGAAATCGGCTCGCCGGCCTCGCGAACCCATTCATAAGGAGAAGAATCAAGCAGCGGCTTGAGGTATTCAACCGCCGCCGCGCCACCAACTGCCGATGCCAGCGAACCGACCACGGTTACACCGATCTGAACCGTTGCCAGAAAGCGGTGCGGGTCTTTTTGAAGTTTGTCCACGATCAGCGCCCGGCTGCTGCCCTCGGCGATCAGGCGGGCGATCGTGCTTTTACGGGCCGAAATAATGGCCAGTTCGGAGCCGGAAAAGAAACCGTTCGCCAGAATTAATACAAAAACGATTATCAGTTCAACGGCGATGGATTCCACGGTAAATCTCCCGTTAACGTTCGTTGCCTACGATGCACTACGGGGCTCTGCGGACAGGATCTGCCTACATCCCCCGCAACTTCCAGAGCGCGGCGACGCCGAACACCAGAAACATGAAACCGGCCGTGCGGTGAATCCAGCAGAGCGGGATGAAGCGCACCAGCTGTTTGCCGGCGAAAATTCCAATCAAAGAAACGCACCACAAGGCCAGCGTTGATGAGGCAAAAACCATGCTCATCCCCATCAGGCTGTCGGAGTGCTGGGCGGCCTGGCTGGCGGTCACCAGCTGGGTCTTGTCGCCCAGCTCGGCCATGAAAATCATGATAAAGGCGGTCCGGGCGGCGGTGGCCGCCGTGGGAGGGGGGGCGTCATCATCGTCATCAGCGTCACAGGCATGCCGCAGGGTGCTGTAGCCGAAATAGAGAAACAGCAGTGCCGACACCAGCGTCACCCAGAAAATCGGCAGCATCAGGAACAATATCTTGCCCACCGCCACCGCCGCCAGGTTCAGAACAAAAAAAGCGGCCGCAATGCCCACAAAAATGCGCCGCCAGGGATAGCGCAGTGCCAGGGCCATGGCGGTCAGCTGGGTTTTATCACCCAGCTCCGCCAGGAAGATCAGTCCGAAGGTGCTGAAAAAAATGGTTTGTTCCATGGTTGTCCCTCTGATTGAATTTCTGAAACATCAACCAGATCTGTTAATCAAACAGCTCTTCCAGAAACGATTTTTTCCGATAGGGTTTATGCCCCTGATAATGCCCGTGTCCGTGACCGTGGCCGGGAGCATGTCCAGGGTAGTTCGGTTGCGGCGTCTGCGACGACGGTGGGGGGGCTGATGTCTGCACAGCAGATCGTTCGATGATCTTGTCCAGCTCTCCACGGTCAAGCCAGACACCCCGGCATTGCGGGCAGTAGTCGATTTCGACCCCCTGGCGTTCGGACATGACAAGACTGACGGTGTTGCATACGGGGCATTGCATGATTTTTCTCCTTGTGTGATGTTCTGGATTACTTACCCATGTTCAACGGGAAGCGCTGGCTGCGCATGTTTCTTGCCGATTGTCAGCGAGGCGACCACCGCCAACGTCAAACTGGCAAAGATAACCGCCAGCGAGAGCTGGATCGGGATATGGAAACCAACTGCAGTTGCGATCATTTTGACCCCCACAAAAGCCAGGATGAAGGAGATTCCCAACTTCAGGTAGATGAACATACCCATCACGCTGGCCAGCAGAAAATAGAGCGCCCGCAGCCCCAGGATGGCAAAGATATTGGAAGTGAATACGATGAACGGATCCAGGGTGACGGCAAAGATGGCCGGGATTGAATCAATCGCAAAGAGCACGTCGCTGCTTTCGACCATCACCAGCGTCAGAAACAGCGGGCTGGCCACCAGAATTTTCTTGCGGCGGGTGAAAAACCAGTCGCCGCGCACCCGCTTGGTGAAGGGGAAAATTTTGCGGGCCAGCCGGACCAGCAGGTTTTTGTCCGGATGCACTTCGTCATCCCCGCCGCCAAAGGCCATCTTCCAGGCCGTAAACAGCAGCAGCGCACCGAACAGGTAGAACATCCAGTGGAAGGCGGTCAGCAGTTCGATGCCGGTGAAGATGAACAGCGCCCGCAAAACCACCGCGCCGATGATGCCCCATTTCAGGATGCGGGCCTGGTGCTCGCCCCGGATTCTGAAATAGCTGAAGATCATGATGAAGACGAACAGGTTATCGACCGACAATGATTTTTCGATGATGTAACCGGTGAAAAACTCCAGCGCCTTGGTTTGTCCCAGAAAGACATAAATGCCGACATTGAAGGCCAGCGCCAGCGAAATCCAGACGAGACTCCAGGCCAGCGCCTGGCGGAATGAAACCTGATGGGCCTTGCGGTTCAACCCCAGATCGATAGTCAGCATAACGACCATCAGCACTCCGAAACCGGCCCACATTAGTGATTGATCTGACATCCCTTTCCTTTCCTGTCGTGTATGCTATGCGGCCGAGGGCTCGAACAGCCGGCCGGCCACAGCCAGCTGTTCGGGTGTCCCCAGCAGCAGCAGAATGTCGTTATCCTGCAGTTCCCAAACCGGGTCCGGGTTCGGGACGACCTCTTCGCCCCGTTTGATGACCAGCACCGTGGCGCCGGACATTTTCCTGATGGTGCCTTCCCGCAGCCCCTTGCCTTCCAGTTGTGAATTCTTTTTAACCCGGTAGGTGGCGATTTCGGCTCCCGACAGATAACCGCTGATGCCGACCGCATGGCTATGACGCCTGCTCATAGTGCGCAGCATGTCGTAGCCGTCGCTGCGCACTTCGGCAATGCAATGATCGATGTCCGCTTGGGGCACCATGTAATTTCTCAAAACACGCGAGAGAATCTCGACCGAGGTTTCGAATTCCTCCGGGATGACCTCATTGACCCCCAGCTTGTACAGCGGTTCGACCTCCAGCAGGTAGCGGGTTCTGACGATGATATGCAGCGAGGGATTGATGTGGCGCGCCACTGATGCCACCCTCCGACTGGCAGCGGCATCCGAGATGGCGACCACCATGCCGCGGGCCTTGGCGATCTGGGCATGTTCCAGAATCTCCAGCTTGGAGGCGTCTCCGAACATGATATGCTGACCCTTCTTGCCCTCTTTTTTGACCGTAAAGGGGTTGGTTTCTATCACGATGTACTGGATCTGGAGCTTTTTCAGCACCCGGGCCAGGTTCTTGCCGTTGACGCCGTACCCGACGATGATGACGTGATCGTTCAATTGCATCGGCTTCTCATGCTGGGAAAGCACCCCCCGGCCGCGGGTCAGCCGGTGGGGCAGGGCCGCCACGATGCGGTCCGCCAGGGGTGAAGCGTACTTGAGGCAGAGCGGCGTCAGCCCCATGGTGCCAATCGAAGCAGCCAGAAAGATCTGGTACAGCTCGGGAGTCAGCAGCCCGACTTTTACTCCCGCCTGGGAAAGAACAAAGGAAAATTCGCCGATCTGAGCCAGGGAAAGGGCCGCGATAATTGCGATCCGCAGCGGCACCCCCAAGGCCAGGGCGGCTCCGGTGGTGACCAGGATCTTGACCAGCAGGATCGTCAGCACCAGAGACGCTATCAGCAGGGGGTTGCTGACCAGGATGGCCGGATCCAGCAGCATTCCGACTGAAATAAAGAACAGGCTCATGAAAGCTTCCCGGAAGGGGATGATGTCGCTCAAGGCCTGGTGGCTGTATTCGGATTCGGAGATGGCCAGACCGGCGATAAAGGCCCCCAACGCCAGCGACAGGCCGGCCATGGCGGTCAGCCAGGCGGTGCCCAGGCCGATGAAGATAATCGTCAGAATGAACAGTTCGCGGCTTCTGGTCTTGACAACCTGCTTGAAAATCCAGGGTACCAGAACCCGGGCGCCGTAGTGGGCCGCCAGAACCACGGCGGTCGCCTTGGCGCTGATCATCAGGATGCCCTGAATCCCGTCGCCCCCGCCCGCCAACAGCGGGGTCAGCAGCATCAGCGGCACGATGCACAGATCCTGGAAGATCAGGATCCCCAGGGCCATTTTGCCATGGGGCGTGTCAGCCTGACCGGAATCGATCAGCAGCTTCATCAGGATGGCGGTGCTGGAAAGCGCCACCAGAAAGCCGAAAAAGGTCGCCTGGCTGACAGGAAAACCGAAAACCGCACCGATAACGGCCACCGCCAGAATAGTCACCAGCACCTGCAGGCCGCCGCCCCACAGCACCAGGTGCTTGATCCGCATCAGCTCCTTCAGCGACATCTCGATGCCGATCGTAAACAGCAGCAGCACCACGCCGATCTCGGCCATCTGCTCGACCTGATGGGTGTTTTTGATAAAACCCAGCGCATGCGGCCCGGCCAGGACGCCGGTGACCAGGAAGCCGATGATGGAGGGGAACATCAGCCGCCGGAACAGGACCACCGTTATCAGGGCCAATCCGAAAAGTATTTCAATATCCTGCAATGCTCCGTAGTTCACAACCGGCCCCTTGTAGGAGAGTGAGTAAAAGGTCTACAAATGATAATCACCGGCTGATTCGGGCTGGTAGAGAATGGCCTTTACTTTTAACCGTCTTGTACCGGCAGGCACCTGCCACTTGATTGTATCACCGACCCGGTAGCCGAGCATGGCGGTTCCGATCGGGGCCAGAATGGATATCTTGTTCTCGTCAATATTGGCTTCCGAAGGGAACACCAGGGTATAAATCCGCTCTTCTTTAGAATCCAGATCAACCAGACGAACCCTGGAGTTCATCGTGATCACATCCGCCGGGATGTTTTCCGAGTCAACGACCTCGGCCCGGAGAAGCTCTTTGCTCAACTCTTCAAGATGTTTGTTATCTCTGCCACTGAATTCGCTGGCAACCTCGAGCAGTTCTTCCAGTCGCGACAAATCGAAACTGGTAATATTAGATCGTGCGTTCTTCCACTGTCTTTTTCATTGTATCTCCTTGTTTAATATGTGCTTTTTTCTGTCAGAGGCATCGAAAGAAAAAAGTTCCGGCTCGCTGTCATGTCTCAAACATTTTCCGTAGTCCTGGCAGATCATGGTCGCATGCCAACAGATGTACCCGATCGCCGGAATTCAGGACGGTTCCCCCTCCCGGCACGATGAATTCCCCATCCCTTTGGATGTATGCCACCAGCACCCCCCGGGGCAGATGCAGGTCGATCAGCTGTTTGCCATCCGCCTTGGAATCACTGGACAGCAGTATGGAATTCAGCGCGCAGGGGCCAACCGGGTTTCCTTCCCCATCCTTCATCAGCGCCGAAGGCTCGCCGGGGGGCGCTTCAAGCTTCAGCCAGCTGGCGGCCAAAGGAATTGTTGAGCCTTGCAGCAGAGCGGAGGTCAGGACAATGAAAAAGACCAGATTGAAAATCATCTCCGCCTTGTCGATGCCCGCCAGCAGGGGAAAGGTTGCCAGTATGATCGGAACCGCTCCCCGCAAACCGACCCAGGAGATGAGCCCTTTCTCCGGCAGGGTCAGGGGTGAAAAAAAGAGGCTGGCGAATACGGAAACCGGCCGGGCGACCAGCATCAGAAAAGCCGCCACCGCCAGTCCCACGGAAATGACCGACAGCAGATGCGATGGAAAAACCTGCAGCCCCAGCACCAGGAACATGACGATCTGCATCAGCCAGGCCAATCCGTCGTGAAAACGCAGCAGGCTTTTTTTCTGGACAAAAGCGCTGTTTCCCATGGTTATGCCGGCCACATACACGGCAAGAAAGCCATTTGCCTTTATCAGACTGGTAAAGCCATAGATCAGGGCGACCAGGGTCAGGGTCAGCACCAGATACAACCCTTCATAATCGAGCCGCAGGCGGTTGATCAGCAGAACCGCGCCTTTTCCCAGCAGATACCCCAAGCCGGCGCCGATCGTCATCTGCCAGACAACCAGCGGCAGCAGCGTCAGCAGTCCGGCGGCGGGATCGGTCAGCAGCAGGATCATTCCGACCGTCAGAAAAACCGCCATCGGATCGTTGCTTCCCGATTCAAACTCCAGCAGTGGTTTCAGATCGCCCCGCAGGCTGACGTTGCGGGAACGGAGCACCGAAAAAACGGCGGCCGCGTCCGTGGATGAAACGATGGCCCCCAGCAGCAACGCCTCCAGCCAGGAGAAATCCAGCACCGTATGCACGAACCAGCCCACCAGCAGGGCGGTAATGGCCACTCCGCAGGTGGAGAGGACAAGCCCTTCGCGCACGACCGGCTTGACGCTCCGCCAGTCCGTATCCAGTCCGCCGGCAAAGAGAATATAGGACAGGGCGATGACCCCCAGCGATTGAACCAGTTGTGGATTGTTGAAAAAAATCCCGCCCGGCCCCTCGGAACCGGCCAGCATACCCACCAGCAGAAACAGTACCAGGGCCGGGATGCCCAGGCGGCTGGAAACCTTGCTGAACAGAATTGCCACGAGCAGCAGCGCCGAACCGGTCAGCATAAGTAGTTCGATAGATGGCATACAACACTATTCCCCGGCTTTCAGCTTCATTTTCAGAATTCGAGATAGCGGTCCGCCCTCGGCGCCACCGCTACCTTTGGCACAGAGAGTGAAGTAAACAGTATTTTCAGGAAACCACCGACGCCGTTTGGGCCGGCAGATGGGGCGGGCGACGCACGATCTCGACCGAACAGGTGGCGTTGAGCGCCACTGCCAGGGATACCGAGCCGAGAAAAAACCGCTTGATGGGACCGTACCCATTGGATCCGAGAACGATAAGGTCGGCGCTCCATTGTTCAGCTTCATCCAGAATAACATCTTTTGGCCGCCCCTCAAGCAAAGCCGGTATTACCTGCAGATCCGGGGCGCGCTGCTTAAGAAGAGCAGCCGCATCATCCAGAACCCGGGCTCTTTCCCAGCCCGGTTTTTCGAAAATCTCGTCATACGCCATGGGCTGATGGGAGGCTTCCGGCAGGTGATTCAGCTCGACCGGAGATCGCACGGATATCAGCCGAACAATGCTCTTCGGCGGCCAGGGTCGCCGGCAGACCTCATCAACTGCTGCGTTGCTGAAGGGTGATCCGTCAACTGCAAGAAGAATTCTCATGCTGTCATCCTCGTTTCTGAATATCGTATTGCTATCGGGCCCAAAAAGCCTGAAAGGACGCTCACCGCAGCAGGCGTTGTTACTCCCGGACTTCCTGACCGGGGCTGACGAAAGAGATGCCCTGGCCGGAGGTGGCGCCGATCATGACGCACTCGATCACCGGTGCATTCACAACCTTGTCGCTATTCCACCTGACGATGAAGTTGGCCCCGAAACCGCCGCTGACATCCTTTTCCTCGATATGAATGAAGGTGGAGGCCAGCGGTCCCAGACCGATCGGCTTGTCCAGATAGCGGCGGATCAGACGGCCGCCAGTATCATAATAATCGATCGAGGTGATCCGGATCGCAGCCGACAGGTCCGTGCTGCGGATGCTAAGCGTTGTGGCCAGCTGAAATGGAAGTTTTTTGGGGCCGGTGAAGACGTTGGAATAGGCCGGCACATATACGGTCTGCCCCTTTGAGAGACGGATTCCGGATTCGGACGACCAGGACCGGGTAGGGGTCAGCCATAACAGAGAAAGCACAACCAGGACTAGTAAGATTGAAATACTGTTTCGATGCCGCATGGAGTTCTCCTTTCGCCGTCATACTCACCACATGGGTTACATTTTGGCAAATGTTTTTTCATGTAAAAACAGACATAACCAGGTATGAGGTATAGCCGATGTAGCAGGCCAGCAGCAAAGCGCCCTCGAAACGGTTGATCCGGCCGGTTCCACGAAAACCGTAGCCGAATATGAACAGGGAGACCGTAAGCACCGCCATTACCGCCATATCCCGTGAAACAACAACCCGCTCAAAGCCCAAGGGGTTAATAATACCGGCTATTCCCACCACCGCCAGAGTGTTGAACAGGTTTGATCCGAGCACATTGCCCAGGGCAATGTCATGCTCGTTCTTTCGAACCGCAATGACGGACGAAGCCAGTTCTGGCAGCGATGTCCCCACGGCAATGATCGTAAGCCCGATGATGAGATCACTGACTCCCAGGCTCTGGGCAATATTGACGGTTCCCCAGACCAGAACGCGCGAACTGGCGATCAACAGAGTCAAGCCGATTACGAGCCAGAGCAGCGCCCTTTTCAAAGGCATTTGATGGACAATCAGTTCCTCCTCCATCTCTTTGCCCAGTGAATCGCCCCGTTGCTGCAAGCCCTGCCAGATGGTCCATCCCATCAGAGCCGAAAAGACCGCCAGATGAACCCAGCCATCCAGAACGGTCAGTTTCAGATCCCACATTATATACAGGGCAAAACCGGTCACGATCGTCAGGATCGGCAACTCTTTGCGCAGGACCTGGGAATGTACGGCTATCGGACTGATCAGAGCGGTGAGCCCCAGAATAAGTGCGATATTGGTGATGTTGGAGCCATAGGCATTACCCAGTGCAATACCCGGATTTCCCTGCCATGAGGCCAGTGCCGAAACCACCATCTCAGGGGCCGAGGTACCAAATCCCACGATCACCATACCGATCAGCAGCGGTGGCATGCCAAAATGGCGGGCCGTTGCAGCCGCCCCTTCCACAAAGCGATCGGCACTCCAGACCAGCAGCAGCAGGCCGACCACCACGGCAATAATTGAAACCGGCATTTCAAGCTAACCCTTCCACCACATGTATCGGCACGATCTTCAGGTGACCCATGGTGCATTTGCAATCATGTTGTTACGAACCCAGCTACTGCGACAGCTGTTTCAGAATCTGCTCCAGTTTGCGCAGCTCTTCGCCATAACCGGCCCAGTTGCCCTGGCGCTGCATATTCATGGCCCTATCGTAGATGCCCATGGCTTCCTTGGCAAGGCTGCCAGGAGGCGCCTTTGCATCCGGCGCAGCCGATGCGGCGATGGCGGCAGCGGTCAGGGTTTTCTTTCCGCCAAAGAGCCGCTGCAGGGCCAGCTCCAGATTTTCCTCCATGACGACCTGATCGCCGAAGGCCACGATCACCCGTTTCAGCTCCGGCAGGCCCGCCTTGTCGGCCGCCAGAAAGAGCGGCTGGACGTAGAGCAGCGACTTTTCAATCGGGATAACCAGCAGGCTGCCCCGGATAACCTCCGAACCGCGCTGACTCCAGAGCGTCAGCTGTTGGGAGATGAAGGAATCCTGGTTGATGCGGGCGTCGATCTGTTTCGGGCCGTAGATCAGGCGGTCGCGCGGGAAGGTGTAGGCCCGGATCTTTCCGTAATTCTCCCCGTCGCAGCGGGCCGTCAGCCAGGCCGCCAGATTGTCCCGCTTGGAAGGGGTAAAGGGGAGCAGCAGGATGTATTCCTCCACCGTTTCACCCGGCAGCTTCATGATGGTGTAGTAGGGCTCCATCGGCTTTTCACCCAGCGCCGGGACCTGCCAGAGGTTCTCCTTGTTGTAGAACACCTTGGGATCGGTCATGTGGTAGGCGGTAAACATGGCCGCCTGCAGCTGCAAAAACTGGTGCGGATAGCGGATATGCCGGCGCAGGTCGTCCGGCATGGCACTCAATGGCTTGAAGAGATCCGGGAAGATGCGGGCATAAACCTTTGCCAGAACATCATCCGGATCGCTGATATAAAAGCTGAGCGTGCCGTCATAGGCGTCCACAACCGCCTTGACCGAGTTGCGCATATAGTTGATGCCGCCCTGAAGCGGTTTTGAATAGGGCAGGCGATTGGAGAAGGTATAGGCGTCGATGATCCATTTCAGCCGTCCACCGTCGTCCACCACCATGTAGGGATCGCCGTCAAAGCGCAGGAAGGGCGCCACCTCCCTGACCCGCTGGTTGATGTTGCGGTTGTAGATGATCCGGCTCTGGGCGGTGATGTCGGACGAAAGCAGGATCTTTTCGGTTTTGAAACGGGCGGCGAAAAGCCCTTTTTTCAGCAGCGAATCGATCGGCACTCCCCCTTTACCGGCATAGGTCGTATTGATGTTGCCGGTGGCGGTCGGATAGCTGAATTCGGGCACCTTGGTCTTGACGACCACATAATCGTTGGACATCTCTCCGAAATAGATTTCGGGCCGACTGACTTTGATGTCGGCCAGGCTGACGGCCGGGATATCTTTGACGAAAAACTCCGGCAAGCCCTCTTTGCTGATCCGGCTGACCGGGCCGAAGGTAATGCCGTTGCCGTGGGTGAAAATCAGACGCTCGTTGATCCAGTTCTTGCTGGGCAGATCGGCATAGGAAAGCTCGCGCGGCGACAGCATGACCTGGGAATACTGACCATTGACTTTGTAGCGGTCATTATCCACATCGAAAAACTTGTAATAGGTGCGGATCTGCTGCAACTGACTGTAGGTCTTCAGCAGCGGGGCATGATCCCAAAGCCGGATATTTTTGATGGTGGCGTCATTGTTGGCAATATCGGCGGCGGAAAGCTTGCTGTCCACATCGAAAGGTACCGTTTCAATCTTGTCCAGACCGTAGCCGAAACGGGTAAACTTGAGATTGTTCTCGATATAGGGCGTTTCAAGGGCCAACTCGTTGGGTGCAACCTTGAATTTCTGCATCACGCCCGGATAAACCCGGATGCCGATCATATACAGTGCCACAACAACCAGCGGCGGCAACAGCGCCAAGCGCCAAGAACCCTTCCAGATCCCGGCCGCCAGCATGATGCCCGCCAGAGGAGTCAGAAAGGTCAGAATGCGGTAGGTCAGCAGACGCGAGTGGACATCGGTGTAGCTGGCGCCATAAAAAGCGCCGCTATTGGAGTTCAGCAACCGGAAGCTGTCCAGATAAAAACCGGCCGCAACGGCGCAGGCCACCAGTGCCACCAGGATCGCCAGGTGCCGGCGAACCTTCTCGTCCACCGCAGCGCCGCGTTCGGTCAAAACGATACCGCCACGGACGTAATACACGGTCGCCGTTATGGCCGCCGTGGCCAGCAGGGTGAAACCGGCAAAAGACTTGAGCAGCTCCAGCAACGGCAGGCTGAAGAAGTAGAAACCGAGATCACGGCCGATGACCGGGTCAACTGTTCCGACGCTGACACGATTGATGAAGAGCAGCACCTCTTCCCAGGCCATGGCGCCCCACTGCCCGGCAAACAGTGCCAGAACGGCGCAGGCCAGTGTCCCCAGCGGCTTGACCAGTCGCAACGCCTCGCCGCGATGCAGCCTGAAACTGCCGAACTCGATGAATGTTCCGGCGTAGGGGAATGCCGCACGGCTGGCTACCTGCAGATTGATCAGGGCAAAACCGAACAGCAGAACTCCGAACACCAGGCCGGTAGCGGTCTGGGCGTACACCGTCGTGGTGAACACCGAAGAAAAGCCGGTTTCGATAAAGAAAAGCCAGTCGGTGTAGAAACCAAGCAGGTACGACAGAAAGGGGAGGATCACCGAAGCAATGACCAGAATCAGAATCAATTTATTTTTTAGCATGCTGTATTCCCCTGGTGTTCCGAGCAGATTATCATTGGCGAGCCAAAGGGAGCGTAGTGCCTACGCCCCCTTTGGAAATTGAAACATCACGGATAATCCGGCAAGCGCGAATGCGTTGCGCCCTTGTTTAGCGTCCGAACGGGTTGGAGGAACTGGCTTCCCGCTTTTTCTTGATATAGCGGTAAATCAGGTAGCCGAGTCCGGCCAGCAGGGCGATTTCAAACAGGCCGATGCCGCCACCGCCTGCGCCTGCTGCACCGTTACCGGCGCCGGCAAAACTGCTGAAGAGCATGCTGCCGAGCATACCGCCCATCATACCGCCGGCCATGCTTCTCATGAAACCGCCGCCAGCCTGTTGCTGGAAGGCGCCCGGAGCTGGTGCGGCCTGCTGACGGGGCGGACTGGGCTGTGAATAGGACGGGGCCGGCCGGGAATAACTGCGCGAACCGCGGCTGCCCATGGAGCGGCCGCCGCCGGCCCGGGCTTCGGCGGTGAGTTCCAGCACGCTGATGCTCAAAAACAGTACCGCCGCCATAATCGTAAATACTTTAACTGCTCGAATCTTCATATCGTCTCCTTGGATACATCTTCTCCGGCCAGGCCGGAGTCTACCGCTTGGTTTTTGCTTCAGCATCTGTCTCAAGATACTGATTGTGCAGCTTGACCGGTTTGCCCCGGCTCATACGTAGGTTGAGCATCTCGACCATCACCGAAAAGGCCATGGCGAAATAGATGTAGCCTTTGGGTATGTGCATATCCAGGCCGTCGCCGATCAGCGCCACGCCGATCAGCAGCAGGAAGCTGAGCGCCAGCATCTTGATGGTCGGGTGCTTTTCAACAAAGGCACTGATCTTGCCCGAGAAGACCATCATGAACCCGACCGCAATCACGACCGCCACCACCATCACGATCAGCTGTCGGGCCATCCCCAGAGCGGTGATGATCGAGTCGAGAGAAAAGACAATATCAAGCAGCAGAATCTGCATTATCACTGCCCCGAAGGTTGCTCCGGCCCCGGCAACGACATGACCTTCTTCACCTTCCAGCTTCTCGTGGATCTCCATGGTGCTTTTCCAGAGTAGAAACAGACCGCCCGAAAGCAGAATCAGGTCGCGTCCGGAAATTTCGTTGCCCAGCACCGTAAAGAGCGGCGCCGTAAGCCCCATCAGCCAGGTCAGTGAGAACAGCAGTGCAATGCGGATGAACATCGCCAGCCCCAGGCCGACCAGGCGGGCCTTTTCCTGCTGGTGTGCGGGCAGCTTGCTGGCCTGGATCGAGATAAAGATGATGTTATCTATGCCAAGTACGATTTCCAGCGCGGTCAGTGTCACCAGCGCCATCCAAACCTGCGGGTCAGTCAGCCAATCCATGCAAAATCCTCTCTAAAATAAGTTCCACTGATCTTCTTACAAAAGTATTTCCATTCATGCTTCGATACCCTTCGACATTGCTCAAGACATGCCTCAGCACGAATGGAAATTCGGCTACTTAAGTGATTCAAAACTCCGTTCACCCTGATGTATAGAAGGGTGAACGGAGTTTTGCAAGAGCCTTAATTATTAGTCCATGCACAAGCTGCGGCGCTTGGAGGTCCACAGATCGATGGCTTCCCGCATGATCTCGGAGATGCTCTTGGAAGTAGTCTTGGTCAGTTTTTCCAGAGACTTCTTTTCGTTATCGTTGATGCGCAGTGAAATGACATTCTGCAGCGGTTCGATCCGGTTTCTTTTCTTTTTAGTTGCTTTAGGTTCTTTGGAAACATGATTTCTTGAGTACTGCATGACTTCCTCCTTGTGGTGGTGTTCCGGGACAGTACGCTGTCCCGTGGTTAAAGTTGTTGTCAGCGGGTTCCGGCCGCCATCGCTTCCAGGCGGGCGATGCGCTCTTCCATTGCCGGATGGGTCGAGAAAAGTGACGCCAGACCGCCGCCGGTCAGCGGATTGACGATAAACATATGGGCCGTGGCCGGGCGGGCATCGTGCAGCGGTATGGCCCGGGAAGCGTTGTGCAACTTGCGCAGCGCCCCGGCCAGGGCCAGGGGCCGGCCGCAGATCTCGGCCCCGGATGCATCCGCCAGATATTCGCGGGAGCGGGAGACCGCCATCTGGATCAGCATGGCCGCGATCGGAGCCAGAATCGCCATGGCCAGCGAGCCGATCATGCCGCCGATTCCGCCCCCTTCCTCGTCATCACCCCGCCCGACACCGAACATGGCGCCCCACTGCAGCATGTTGCCGATCATGGAGATGGCGCCGGCGATCGTGGCGGCAATGCTTGAAATCAGTATATCGCGGTTTTTGACATGGGCCAGCTCGTGGGCCATGACCCCTTCCAGCTCATCCGGCGTCAGAATGCGCAGAATACCGTCTGTGGCGGCCACGGCGGCGTGTTCCGGGTTGCGGCCGGTGGCGAAGGCGTTGGGGGAATCATCCGGGATGATGTAGACCTTGGGCATCGGCAGTCCGGCCCGGCCGGCCAGGCGCGCGACCATGTCGTAGAAGGCGGGGTGCACCTCGCGGGTGATTTCCCGGGCGTTATACATCTTGAGGACGATCTTGTCGGAAAACCAGTAGGAGCCGAAGTTCATGACAGCCGCCATAACGAAGGCGATCAGCATGCCCCCCTTGCCGCCCAGGGCGCCTCCCATGAAGACCAGCAGCATGGTCAGCAGAGACAGGAGAAGTGTGGTTTTGAAGCGGTTCATCATCTTTATATACCTCCGACGTTTTTATTTTTCGCCGGGGTAATAAAAAAGACCTTTACCCACGGCGCTGTACGCATTGGGTAAAGGTCTTGCTTGCGATTCGTATCGTTCCCAGCCCGAGTCTTGCGACTGTGTTGACGGGCATGGGGTCAGCCATGTCTCCGGCTGATAGCTACTCCCCTTTACTGGTAGCTAATGTAATCAGCGGCGCTGATTTTGTCAAGGGCATTTTATTTGCCGCCGCCGTAGCTGTGCAAACCGGACAGGAACAGGTTGACCCCCAGGTAGCAGAAGATCGTGGCGGCAAAGCCGATGATCGAGAGCCAGGCCGCCCGTTTGCCGACCCAGCCCCGGGTGAAGCGTGCATGCAGGAAAGCGGCGTAGACGAACCAGACGATCAGCGACCAGGTTTCCTTGGGGTCCCAGCTCCAGTAGGTGCCCCAGGCATAGTTGGCCCAGGCCGCCCCGGTGATGATGCCCAGGGTCAGGAGCGGAAAACCGACCATGATGGCGCGGTAATTGAGATCGTCCAGAACCTTGATCGGCGGGAACATGGCCATGATGCCGCCGCTGCTGCATTCGCCGCCGCTTTCGCAGGCCGCCTTGATCAGATACATGATCGAGATGCCGCAGGCCACGGCAAAGGCGGCATAGCCGAGAAAGCAGGTGATGACGTGGTACAGCAGCCAGTTGCTCTGCAGCGCCGGAACCAGCGGCTCGATGCCGGTGTTCAGTCCCAGCTGGGCCCAGGCCATGCCCAACAGCGCGAACGGCATGACGAAGGCGCCGATGACGCGGTATCGGTATTTGATATCCAACAGGGCATAGATCAGCACGATCGTCCAGGCAAAGAAAACCACCGATTCATACAGATTGGAAAGCGGCGCGTGCCCGACACCCAGGTCATAGGATTCCTTCCAGCGCAGACCGATGGCAACCGTTTGGGCCAGGAGGCCGGCGTAGGCGGCCAGCATTCCGGCCGTGCCGAGGACTTTGGTGCGGCTGGCCAGAAAAGCAAAGAACAACAGCATTGAAATCAGATAGGCAAAGGTGGTTACGTTAAACAAAAGAGAACTGGTCATGGTTTTTCCTCCCCGGAAAGATCAGTTTTGAGTTTGCTAGCCAGGCGCTCCATAAACAGCTGGAAGCCGGCCTGGTTCTTGCTGGCGTTGCCGCCGATGGTGACCGCGCCATTCTGGATCCTCACCCAGACCCGGCGATGCGACATGAAGAAAGCGGCATAAATGCCAACCACCATCAGCAGACAGCCCAGCCAGACGACCTCAACACCCGGATCCTTGGCCACCTGCAGGCCGGTGTACATGCGCTCCTGGGCTCCCCGGTAGTGGATAACCGGCCCCGAGCCATGCTGCTGGGCGTGCTGGATGTTCAGCTCGGGATGGTTGGCGTAGACCACAAAACTTTCCGTCTTGCCGTTGGGGGCGTGCAGCTCGACCTGGGCCGCCGGACCGGTCAGTCCGGCTGCAAATTGGGAAACATCCTTGGTGGCCTCGATCACATGCATACTGCTGCCGTCGGGCAGGTTGACCGAAGCCTGTCCGGCCACGGTCAGCGAAACCGGATTCTTGCCGTTCAGATCCGTGACGGTGAAAAAGTAGTTGCCGGCATTGCCGTAGCTGGACTGGTAGAAGGTGATGCCCTTGTAGTTCAGCGGGTCGTTGACGATTACGCGGGCATTGGTGTAATCCGGCACCGGCTGACCGTTTTCAAGCACGGTCAGGATGCTTTTGAACTCTTTCGGCGCGCCGCTGGGATAATGGGTCACGCTGAACTGCTCGCAGCGCAGGGAAAAGCCCAGGTCGATCTCCTTGTTGGAGCGGGACATGACCTTTGAAACGGTTTCCCCCTCCATGATGGTGACAAAACCCTTGTAGCCGAAAGCCGAACCGATGATGGCGCCGATGAAGATGATGATGACGCTCAAGTGGACGCAGTAGACCGCCAGCCGGCACCAGGGGGTCTTCTGGGCAAACAGATGCCAGCCCCCCTCGGCCTCGGTCACGAGCGGAGCCGCAAATTCGCTCTTCAGAACTTCGGCAACCTTGTCTTTAGCAATCGCCGCACCGTCTTTATGGGGAAACGAAACCACTCCCGGCAGGGACTTCTCCAGTGAACTGTCAAAGATCGTGACCGGATTCTTGATGATTTTCCAGATGTGCGGTAGGCGCTTGATGGAGCAGGCCACCAGATTGACGGTCAGCAGGTAAAGCAGCAGAATGAACCACCAGGAGTGGTACATGTCGAAAAAACCCAGCGATGTGTAGAGTTTGAGCTTGGCCGGACTGATCTGCTGCACATATTCCGGCGGCAGGTTGCCCTGCGGGATGATCGTGCCGATGATCGAAATCAGGGCCAGTCCGATCAACAGCGCCATCGTCAGTTTGAGTGAACAGAAAAAATCCCACAGGGAATGTAAAAAATCGTTTTTGGTATGTGTCACGATAAGGAACTCCTTTTAGCGTCGCAAATTCGGCCGCAGCCACGGGGCTGCGCTGCGCGAGAGAATCTGAACCAGTCGAACGAATTTCAGACGTCAGGCGACATGGTTCTGGGGCGGGACAAAAATGGAAAAATAGACCTGCGGAGGTTTACTGTTTATACTGACCAGGCGCAGAAAGCCGAGAGCCGGCGAATAGGCGAGCGTCTGATCCTGAATCACGGGAGCATAGCTGGAGCAGCAGTCGTTTTCACAATGATGGCCAACGGGGCACTTCGGGCAGGGGCTGTGTCCTTCGCTGGCGTCGGCGGCAGACTGGCTGTGCACGGCAACCGCCGAATCGGACAGATCCAGCAGGCGGGAGGCATCGCAGGCGAGCGGCATGATTAAACTTATGATCAGCAGGAGTGCTGCGGTTATGTGGTGTAATGTGATTCGCATGGCAAGTAAGTGTAGTTGGATGCTAAAGAATAATCGTACAATTGTCAATGGCAGAACATACATGAATATGCATACATTGAAGCGAATCGCCTGAATTCTTCCAAGGAACCTGAAATGGGAATATCACCCTGCCCGTCCGTGCTGACACTGCCGAAAACTGAACGCCCCTACCCCGCGATCCTCGACTTCCTGGACAGCAGGTTTCCAGCCGTCACCCGCGAAACGTGGGAGCAGCGCATTCTGGGGGGCAAGGTTCTGAACGATAGCGGCATCCCGATTACGCTGTCCAGCGAATACGTCCCCCAGGAGCGGATCTTCTATTTTCGTGAAGTCGCCAGTGAACCGCACATCCCGTTTGCCGAAAAGATACTGTACCGTGACGAGCATCTCCTGGTGGCCTGCAAGCCGCACTTTCTGCCGGTCACCCCCGGCGGGCGTTATGTAAACGAGTGCCTGCTGAACCGGCTGCGCAGCAGTACCGGAATCCGGGATCTGGCGCCGCTCCACCGCATCGACCGCGAGACAGCCGGAATCGTCCTGTTTTCGGCCAATCCGCAGACCCGCGGCCGCTACGGAGAACTGATCCTGAAGGGCGGGCTCGAAAAGAGCTATCAAGCCGTATCGGCCGGTCAAGCGGCTGACAACAGGACATTATGGACGATTGAGAACAGAATCGAGCGCGGCGAGCCGTGGTTCCGCATGCGGAGCGTTCCCGGAACGGTCAACGCCCGCTCCGAGGTCAGGTTGATGGAGACAAAAGAGGGCAGGAGTCTCTTTAATCTGCAGCCGATCAGCGGCAAAACCCACCAGCTGCGGGTTCACATGAGCGGGATCGGATTCGGAATTCTGAACGACCGTTATTATCCTGAACTGCAACCGGAAAGCGCCGACAACTTCGACAAACCGCTTCAGCTGATTGCCCGTTCGGTCAGATTCCGGGATCCGATCAGCGGCGGACTGCGGGAGTTTATATCGGAGCGCGTGCTGCAGTGGTGAGGGCACCAACATCGTTCATGTTCATCCCGCCTGTCCGCAATAAAAAGGCCACAAGCATTCCCCGTGGCTTGAAAATTTGATCCCCATGTTACACAACTATCTCCCCCTCAACCTTATCCGGTGAATCAGGCGAATAGCCTTCCTGTCGCTCTTTCACACTATCCAGATAGAGTGTATCCGGGCATAAATCTATATTGTCCGGCCAAACAACAGTCCCATGATCGGCATGACCCAGCGAAAAAAAAGCCGGATTGGCCAGGCGCTTGAAAGCGGGATAAACGAGATAAGGAGATACATCGAAAAGTCGCTTTTCGCCATTGACGAAGGTAAGCCGGAGACGGAAATTCTCCAGGGGTTGCACATCCTTTACGCGTGGATTCATAACAATCTCCGTTAGTGAAGAGGCTCGATCCGGAAGATTTCGCCGCCCTTTACGGCAATAGCCCAATCAGCCAGCAACTCTTCATGATGAATTTCTATCCATGCCTGAAGCAGTTTCATTTTATTCGTCGGCAATTCTCCGGCAAGAACATCTCCGCCGGGTATGGCGATAACAGCCTCCGCACCCTGGTATTCCACATGGATATGGGCTTGATGGTGCTGGCGGTTGTCCAGTGCATACATATAGACGATGATCCCGTAAAACATACTGATGATTGGCATGCCGCCCCCTTTCGCAGTCAGCTTCATCCTACCTGCTTACAAACCGGATGGAATGATACACTTCAAAACCATATGATTTTACACTACTTAATATGTTTAATCACCGGCAGAATACATCATATACCGCCACCCGCGCCACAGTTTTGACCCCGTTTAAACAAAAAAGGCGAGGAGCCTAAGCCCCACGCCTTTTTTATTACCGCATGTCACTGGTCAGACTACCCCAAAATCGCCTTCATGTCGGCTTCGACCGTCGTGATCGGTCCGATGTTAAAGTTCTCAACCAGGAAGTTGAGCACGTTGGGGGTGATGAAGGCCGGCAGCGTCGGTCCCAGCTTGATATTCTTGATCCCCAGGTGCAGCAGGGTCAAGAGAATCACGACCGCCTTCTGCTCGTACCAGGAAAGGATCATCGAGAGCGGCAGGTCGTTCACGCCGCAATTGAAGGCGCCCGCCAGGGCCACCGCAATCTGAATGGCCGAGTAGGCGTCGTTGCACTGGCCGACATCCAGCAGGCGCGGGATGCCGCCGATATCGCCGAACTCCAGCTTGTTGAAGCGGTACTTGCCGCAGGCCAGGGTCAGGATGACCGTGTCCTGGGGCAGCTTCTCGGCAAATTCGGTGTAGTAGTTACGACCTGACTTGGCGCCGTCGCAGCCGCCGATCAGGAAGAAGTGCTTGATGGCGCCGGATTTGACGGCGGCGACCACCTTGTCGGCCACGCCCAGCACGGCGTTGTGGCCGAAACCGGTCAGAATCTCCTGGCCGGGATTGTCCGGGAAACCGGGCAGTTCAAGGGCCTTGTTGATGACCGCCGAGAAATCCCAGCCGTCAACGTGTTTGACATCCGGCCAGGCCACCAGGCCCCAGGTGTAAAGGCGGTCCTTGTAGCTGTCGGCCGGTTTCTGGATGCAGTTGGTGTTGAAGATGATCGCGCCGGGGAAATTGGCGAACTCCTTGGCCTGATCCTGCCAGGCGCCGCCGAAGTTGCCGACCAGGTGCGGGTACTTCTTCAGACCGGGATAACCGTGGGCCGGCAGCATCTCGCCGTGAGTGTAGATGTTGATGCCCTTGCCTTCGGTCTGCTTGAGCAGCTCTTCAAGCATCTTCAGGTCGTGGCCGGATACCAGGATGGCCTTGCCGGCCTTGGTGCCCAGCTGCACCGGAGTCGGAACCGGGTGGCCGTAGGTATCGGTGTGGGCGGTGTTCAAAAGCCCCATCACGGTCAGGTTGTGCTTGCCGCACTCCATGGCCAAGCCGACGAAGTCCATCAGTCCCAGACTGGCGTCGGTGGTGGCGGCCAGCGCCTTCTGGAAGTAGGCCATTACCTCGTCATCGCTGCGCCCCAGGATCATGGCGTGATCCATATAGGCCGCCATGCCCTTCAGGCCGTACATCACGATTTCGATCACGGAGCGGATGTCTTCGTTGACATGCTGGGTATTGATGCCGTGGGCCTCGCCCTGGGCGACCAGGCCGGCCAGATCGTCGACCGGCTTCCAGTCAGCCACCGGGCCGGAAATGGTTGCGCCCGACAATGCTTTGGCTTTTTCCTTCAGCTCGTAACAGCGCTTGATCAGAGCGGCGATGCGGGCCGGCTCAAAATCGACGTTGGTGACGGTGGTGAAAAGTCCTTCGATCGTAAAGCGATCGATCTCGGCGTTGCGCCCCAGCTTGTCGGCATACAGCGCCAGGCTCTTCAAGCCGTACAACAGATGATCCTGCAGCGCCGCCACATCCGGCTTCTTGCCGCATACGCCCGAAATATTACAACCGACTCCGTTTGCTGCCTGCTCGCATTGGTTACAAAACATGCTCATGTGTGTTTCCTCCCTGTGCTGTAGTGTTCGAGTGAACTCGATTGGTGGATTTTTCCGGTCAATGTGGTAGAAACACTATACCCGATTTTCTGAATATTACTTGACGCTTGTCAAAAAAATACATTTAAGGAGAAGTTCAATGTCCAAAGTCTATTTCAGTGATATGCGCGCCGGCCACAAGGAAAACCTGTTCGACAAGATCGCCAAACTGCTCTCCCTGGCCGGCCTGGCCCGCCATGTTTCAGAGGGGGATCTGACCGCCGTCAAGATCCATTTCGGCGAGAAGGGCAACCACACCTACATCCGGCCGGTCTTTGCCCGCAAGGTGGTGGAGGAGATCAAGAAGCTGGGGGCGCTCCCCTTTCTGACCGACTCATCCACGCTGTATCCCGGCCAGCGCAAAGAGGCGGTGTCGGCCCTGACCTGCGCAATCGAGAACGGTTTCGGCTATGCCTGCGTCGGGGCGCCGCTGATCATCAGCGATGGTCTGCGCGGAGTGACCGAAACCGAGGTTGCCATCGAGGGAGAACTGCTGAAGAAAACCTATATCGGCACCGAGATCATCGAGGCCGATTCTCTGGTGGCCATGACCCATTTCAAATGTCATGAGCTGACCGGCTTTGGCGGCGCGATCAAGAACCTGGGCATGGGCTGCGCCAGCCGCAAGGGCAAACTGGTGCAGCACTCCACCGTTGCGCCGGTGGTATCCGCCAAGCATTGCACCGGCTGCGGCATCTGCCCCCGTTCCTGCGCCCACGACGCGATCCTGATCACCGGCGGCAAAGCGGTTATTGATCCGCAAAAATGCACCGGCTGCTCGCGCTGCATCACGATCTGCCCGGTCAAGGCCATCAACATCCAGTGGAACGAAGCCGCCGATCTGGTCATGCGCAAGATGGCCGAATACGCCAAAGGCGCCCTGACCGGCAAAAGCGGCAAGGCAATTTATATCAACTTCATTACCCAGGTCTCCCCAGCCTGTGACTGCTACGGCCATGCCGACGCCCCGATCGTCAACGATATCGGCATCTGTGTTTCCGAAGACCCGGTCGCGATCGACCAGGCCTGCGCCGATCTGGTCAACGGCGCCCGCGGCAACGAGGGCTCGGCGCTGCAGAGCGGTCATGAACCGGGCGGCGACAAGTTCCGGGGATGCTGGCCGGAGATCCCCTGGGAGGTGCAATTGGAGCATGGCGAGAAAATCGGTCTGGGGAGCAGGAAGTACGAGTTGGTCAGGGTGTGAGGATTTGATTTTTAGGTAACGGTATAAATGTTCCGTTTGGGGGGATGAGCGGTTCACGCGCGCACGCGCGTGAACCGGTGAATAAGGAGTTAGGCATAAAGGAAGAACGAATGAAGGAAGTTCGGAGAAGTGACCGAGAAATAACCCGACAAGAATCAATAAACATCCTCGATTCCGCCGAATATGGAGTTTTATCGACGGTCGGCAACGACGGACAACCCTATGGCGTGCCGTTGAGTTACGTTTACAAGGGAGATTCCATCTATTTCCACTGTGCCATCAGCGGCCATAAACTCGAAAATATCGAGCACAACGCAAAGGTATCTTTTTGCGTGGTTGGCAAGACCAAGATTCTGCCAGATAAATTTGGCACAGAATACGAAAGTGTCGTGGTGTTTGGCCGAGCTTCAGAGGTGCATGGCGCCGTGAGACATGACGCTTTGATGTGGCTGTTGGAGAAATACTGTTCTGACTTTATCGAAGAGAGCAAACGCTACATTGAGCAAAAAGACAAGATTACAAAGGTCTTCAAAATAGAAATCGACCGGATTAGCGGTAAAGCTCGAAGATAGTTCAAGGAAAGCCTAACCAGGGAGATGCACCTGGCCGAAATGCCGCCCGGTGATCTCCCGACCCGTTGAACAAGAAGGAGAATGAAATGAGAACAGAAGGAATACGCCGCTTGTCAATCCTGCTGGGACTCCTCGGCTTGTTGGGGTGGATCATCTTTGCTTTAGTCGTGACAGAGTTTTTCAAGAACGCCAACTCAATTGAATTGCAGGGCTGGTTAATCCTATTTGCTGGATTACCCACCAGTTTTTTCTTCCCTTTCTGGATTGTTAGAGGAATCGCTTGGGTAGTGGAAGGCTTCAGAAGTGATAAGCCCGGTGCATGATTACAGTTAAGGGTGCCATGAAAGAAAAGAACCCATGAAGATAAATGTTGATTTCCGATTACTTGATGTTTCCTTAGAGCTTTATGCTCTTAAGGATCATTACGAACTCATAAATAATCAGCTTTTACACCTAAAAGAGGCAGAAGAAGCAACTCTGCTGGAATACCTAAAAAGAGAAAATTTAACCCCCGAAGATCCTGAATGGGATTTCGCTCGACAGGAATGTGAGCACAAAGTTGAATTTCTTTTGCCTCGGGTTTTCTGGGGGCCATATATTGTGGCTTTATATGCAGCGTTTGAAACGGGTGTAACCGAAATCGCTTCTCTACTACAGAAATCACAAGGTCAAGAAATAGGGATTAATGACCTCAGGGGCGACTTTCTTGAGCGGGCAAGTAAGTACTACAAAAACATCCTCAGATTTGAGTTGTGTAGCGACAATGAAGCTTGGCAGTGCATTAAAATGCTTGCAGAACTTCGCCATGCAATAGCACATGTAAATGGTCGTTTGGATATGCTAAACGAAAAGAGCAGGCGTAAAATAACGGCTTGGGGAAAACAAGAAATTGGGATTACCTTTTTCTACAATTACCTCTTATTTGATTCAGTGATTACAAAAAATTTGCTTTCACAAGTACAGTTGACATTGGAAAGCCTAATCGAACGATACAAAGAGTTGGATACGAAAACAAATTCTGCGGAACATCTGTTCAACCAGGAAGAAGCACCGGCCTAAAAACCGCCGGTGTTCTCCCGGCCCGTTGCAGAAAGGAAATAAATGAAAATCGTAACCTTCAACCTTCACTACGGCGGACATACCAAAACAGGAAACCACTGGCAAAGGATCATCAGTGAATTTGCACCGGATTTGGTTCTTGTTCAGGAATCATTTCACCCGTCAGTGTATATCCCGGAGAGTGAGAATAAGAAATTTGAAGGCTCCATAGTTTGGCAGTCATTACCCTCGAAGTGGGGAAGCGCAATACTTGCACCGCAACATAAAATCGAAGATGTTTCAGTGCCTACGGCGTTTGAAGGGTGGGTAGCTGGAGGCTTGATTCCAGACTTCTCCATCGGAGGAGTGGCGAGACCTGTAATGGTTTTCAGTGTTCATGCGCCTTCGCCCGGTCCTTATGAAAAGAAAGTAAATGATATTCTTGATTTTATACAGAAAGACACTCAAGACTGCGACCTCCTGATCGGAGGTGACTTCAATATTACTACAGCTGTTCGACACCCCTCCGAAGAATTAAACAACACGAAAACTGAACTCTCCATTCTTCGCCGCCTCAAAAGCGATTTTGGCCTCATCAACGCTTGGCAAGCCATCAATCCAAACCAAAACTTACCGCAAACGCTCCGTTGGACAGGAAATATGAATGCGCCGTACCACTGTGACGGAATATTTATTCCGGTTTCATGGTTCCGCTACCTCGAATCGTGCGAGGTGCATACCGAAGGATGGAGTGACATGAGTGACCACAATCCTATTGTTGCTACATTCAATGCACAACATCGGGGTGGTGCGGCCAGCCGCACACCACGTGAACCGTTAATCAAACCGGATAGGAGGGTTTGAGTTTATGGAGAGGATGCAAATCAGCAAAGCGTTCATGCTGATAGAACCAGGCCCCGTTGTCTTCGTTACGACACATGATGGAAAGAAGAACAACATCATGACGATCTCGTGGACGATGGTGATGGACTTTACGCCGAGGTTTGCCATAACCACTGGGCCATGGAACTATTCTTATGCCGCACTTTTGAAATCGAAAGATTGTGTAATTTCAATTCCCACTGTTGACCTGCTTGATACAGTTGTTGGAGTGGGAACATGTTCCGGCGCTGACACAGACAAATTTGAAATGTTCGGGCTAACTCCTGTGAAGGGAAAACATGTCAGGGCGCCCTTGATTAAGGAATGCCTGGCGAATATCGAATGTAAAATTATCGATATCGTCGAAAAGCACAATATCGTTGTGCTTGAAGGCCTCGCTGCGTACTTTGACAATTCACGAAAAGAGAAGCGAACTGTTCACGCAATTGGCGATGGAACGTTCGTAACGGATGGGCGCAGGTTGAATCGAAGAGAAATGATGCGATCAAAGATTCCAGATGGTATCGGACAATAAGGGGACAGGCCCTTGAAAAAGGGACCAGCCAATTGGTGCCTGCCCCCATTAAGTCCCAAGACGGTATATCCATTCAGTAACAATTCTTATTATTATTCACAGGCCCGTACTGTATAGACAACAATATATTGAAAATACAGTTTTTTTATTGTATTTTTTATATTCAAAATCTATTCAAAAAGGGCATCGCCAATGCGGGTCAGCACCCTCGACAATCCAGACCGGTTACTGTCATTCTTAAGCACAGGAATATATTCCTCACCGGAAATCCAGCGACGCTTTCGCCTCAGTCAACCGACGGTTTCCCGCTTGCTTGCGCAACTGGGCGACAGGGTAATCGCTATCGGGAGCGCACGGGCACGGCGCTACACGAGAATACGTGACGTGCGGGGTCTTGGCGGAGAATTCCCCGTTTTTAAAATTGACGCCGAAGGCAATGCCCACCAGATCGGAACATTATACGCTGTTGCGCAGGACCATTTTCTCTGGTCCCCCCTGAATGCTCGTGAGCAACTATTCCGCAGCCTCCCATGGTTCATTGCCGACCTCCACCCGGAAGGCTTTGTCGGCCGCGCTTTCGTCCGTCAATTACACATGGAATTAGGCCTTCCTCCTCGCAGTCTTGACTGGAACGAAGATCACGTGTTGTCCGCATTGGCACGTCGAGGCGAGGACACCATGGGGGATCTTGTCATTGGCCGGGAATCCATTGAGCGATACTTTCGCATGGCTCGTGAGCTACCCGCGCCGATTCGGGAACAAGCAATTCCCGATACGTATCCGAGGTTTGCCCAGGAGGCCATGGACGGCCAACCGGTAGGATCATCCGCAGGCGGAGAGCAACCCAAATTTACCGCCATTGTCGAGCGTTCGGGAGCGGTTCGGAATGTACTGGTTAAGTTTTCTCCACCTGTCAGCACCATTGAGGGAAGGCGATGGGCTGATCTCCTTATCTGCGAGCATCATGCCCTGGAAGTTGTAAAAAGCTCCGGTATCAGTGCAGCCCAAAGCACCATAATCGAAGCGGGAGGGCGAGTGTTTCTGGAAGTGGTCCGTTTTGACAGAACCGGATTAATGGGGCGCCTGCCCATTATTTCATTACGAGCGATTGATAATGAATTTTACGGCTTTCAGGACAACTGGGTTAATGCCGCAAACAGAATGGCAAGCGATGGAAGGTTGTCAACTCAGGATGCCAGCTCTCTCAAGTGGCTCTCGGTTTTTGGCAGCCTGATCGGCAACAATGATCAGCACTTTGGCAATGTCTCTTTGATTATGCTTGATGGCAGCAGGCTATACAGGCTTGCTCCGGCCTATGATGTGCTTCCGATGCTTTATAAGCCGCTAGACGGCGCTGTTTCATCAAGACACCTCGCGGTTCCTGCTGTTGTTTCCGCCGCACCTGACGAGTGGCCCTCAGCCCTGGAAAGTGCCGGCCGATTCTGGGAGCGAACAAAGTCCGATCCCCGTATTTCTAAAGAGTTCCGAGTGATTTGTTCGGAGAACCATAACATGGTCGATGAACTGCGTGCCGGGCCTCGTCTGTTAATCAGCCGCTGATTTTCTGGAGTACTTCGGCCAGTTCCGAAAGCCGGTACGGCTTTTGAATGAATCCGGCCAATCGTTTTCCGGCAAATTTCTTGACGATCTCCTGCCGATTGTAGGCGCTGGACATTACCACCTGCACCTCCGGATCAAGCCGGCACAGCTCTTGAAAGGTCTGTGCGCCATCCAGGTCCGGCATGGTCAGGTCGAGGATTGTGCAGTTGATCTTCTGCCGGTTTGCCTGAAACACGTTCAGCGCTTCGCGCCCGTCGCAGGCCGTGATTACTTCAAAGCCGAGCTCACGCAGCATTTCGCCGCCGGTTTTCAGAATACTCTCCTCATCATCAACCAGCAGCACGGTTCCACTCCCCTTCCAGCCGGATAAGCGCCTGTCGCCGGCATTGGAATCTCCAGGCTGACTCTGACTGGCGCTGGCCGGCAAGAACACTTTGAAGCTGGTCCCCTGGCCCGGTTCACTGTAGACTTTTATGGTTCCCTTGTGCCCTCGAACAATGCCCAGCACGGCGGCCATTCCCAGGCCCCGCCCGGTAAACTTGGTGGTGAAGAACGGATCGAAAATTTTGGACATGGTTTCATGGTCCATGCCGCAGCCATTGTCGGAGACTTCAAGATAAACATAGTGGCCGCCCGGTAGTGGTTCATTCATCCAGGCTTCCTTGAGATAGCCGCTATCGCAATCCATGCAGCCGGTGGTGATGATGATGACGCCGCTCTGGTCTCCGATAGCTTCGGAGGCGTTGATGACCATATTCATGATGACCTGGTTCAATTGCGTGGCATCGGCCTCCACCAGCGGCAGTGGCCTGGCAAGGTCGAGTTGCAGACGGGCCTTCTTGGAAATTGAAACTTCCAGCATGTGAGCCATCTCCTCCACCAGCTGGTTGAGTTCGATGGCGCCGATGACAAACCTGCCCCTGCCCGAGTAGGCCAGCATCTGTCTGGCAAGGTCGGTGGCCCGTTCCGAGGCCTGCACAATCCGCCGCAGGTTGTCCGCCGCCGGTGATTGCGCGTCCATGCGCATCAGCGCCAGATCGGCATTGCCAATCACCGACGTCAGGATGTTGTTGAAATCGTGGGCAATGCCGCCTGCCAGCACCCCCAGGCTTTCCAGTTTTTGAGAATGCAGCAATTGACGCTCCATGGTGATGCGCTCGTCTTCCATCTGCTTGCGGATGGTGATGTCCTGGATCTGTGAAATGAAGTAGTCCGGTTCACCGGCGGCATTGCGCACCAGCGAACTGGCAACCTGCCCCCAGACCACATGTCCGTCCTTGTGGTAATAACGTTTTTCAAATGCGGCCGCGCCTTGCTCGGACGCAAGCGCTTTATTCATGTAATTGCCACTAAGCTCACGATCTTCCGGCACAGCCAGAGAGTTGACCGTCATCTGCTCCAGCTCGTTTTTGGCATATCCGAAAATTTCAGCCATTTTATTGTTCACGCGCACCAGGTTGCCGGACATATCCACCAGGCACATGCCGGTGTTGGCATTTTCAAAGGCCAGCCGAAATTTCTGCTCACTTTCGTTCAGTATGGCCTGATTCTCCAAAAGCTCGCGGGTACGCTCCGCGACTTCCTGCCGCAGCTTGACCGGTTGCCGCAACAGCATATACAGCATGAAAGCGCACAGCAGGCTGATAAACAGTCCAATCAGGCCGCTTACGACGATTGAAACAGTGTTGTGCCATCCTGCGGCCGGCCTTACTCCAAGGGTCCATTCGCCGTTGGGAAGCGCCAGCGGAATTTCGACAGGATTTTCCAGCGGTGTTTCCAGCGATGATGAAATTATCTGCTTTTTCCCGCTGTCGGGATGGATCCTCCAGAGTTCGTAGTTGTAGCCACTCTTGGCGATGTCCGGTAATCCGGCCGCCTCCAGAATTTCCGGGAAGCGGATCAGGACGGCGGTAAATCCCCAGAAGCGTTTTTCTCCAGTACTGTCCGTCAGAAAAACCGGCAACCTACCGACCGCGCCAAGTCCTCCCTGGACAAGCTTGAATGGGCCGGCCAGGGTCAGTTTCCCGGTGGTGCGGGCCAGAAAGGCCTCTTTGGTGCGGGCCGGGTCTTTCAACAGATCATGTCCGATCGCCTTCTCATTTCCGGCCAGCGGCACGGTCTGCCTGATGATTCCGGATGGCGCCAGCTGCAAGGCCCCCACTCCCGGATAGAGAGGCAGCATTTCGCCGGCGATTTTTTCAAAATCCGACACTTCCCCGTTGCCCTGTATTACAAGCGCCGAAAGGGCATACGTTGCCGAAAGGGCCTGGTTGATGTTGGTGGAGAGTCCACGCAGATGGGTTTGGGCGAGGTTGGCAGCCTGGATACGTTTTTCGGAAACGGAGTGTTTTTCGATTAACAGGATTGCAACAACACAGAGGCTTGAGAGACCGAGAAAAATCAGCAGTGTTATCAGCCGCAGCCTTTTTCCGGTTTGGAGATTTATTGCCGGACTTGCTTCATGCCGGTCAGTCATACGGAACGCCCCCTGGTGCGCTGAACTGGAAACAGGCTTCGTACAGTTTCACAGTATAACCGAACATTTTAACAAAGCAATCTGCTGGGCGGCGGCTGCAATACTCGCCACCCTGGCTACAGCTTTGATTTCGATCCGATTGCCGCGCTGCTTGCCAGATGCACAGCGCCGCTGCCCACATTTGAGCAAAACATGGCCGTGGCAGCTATAACGTGCCGTAAAAGCAAGATGGAATGTCTTTGCTAAAAAAAATCGCAGCAGGTAATATTCAGCGTATGCGGTATGGCAAAGGCGCCACCATCATTGGAGACGGTGCGCCATTTTTGAAACAAAGGAGATCTGCTTATGAAAACAAGACTCACCGCTCTTCTGTTCGCCCTGGCCCTCCCCGTTACCGGCTTTGCCGCCGACACCATGCGTGACGGCTACTGGGAGCTGACCACCACCATGGATATGCCCGGCATGCCGGTAAAAATGGCGCCCACGAAAGTAAAGCACTGCTATACCAAAGAGGATGTCAAGGACCAGAAAAGAGTCATTTCCACCGACAAGAACTGTACCGTTACCGATTTAAAGCAGTCCGGCAACAAAGTCAGCTGGAAGATGAAGTGTACCGGTGAACATGCCGGAGTATTCAGCGGCGAGACGGTCTTCAGGGGGGATGCCTACGATTCGACCATGAAAATGCAGACCCAGGGGCAGACCATGAATATGAAGGTCAAGGCCAAGCGGCTGGGGAATTGTCCCTGAATCTCTTTACGGCATAAAAAAGCCCGGCCATCAGCCGGGTTTTTTTGTGCTTTATCTGCTGCCTTCCCCCGACCGGGGCAGTTCGCTGCTCCCCGTCAGGCAGTGTGTGACTACAGGCATAAGCTGGTAAAACAAAAAACCATAATATGGCAAAAAAAATGCCGCAGCTTGCTCAAAAAGGTAGCGCGGTTCTTTTTTATAAAACCATAAAATGGCACAGAGTAGAAAATAAAAGCATAAATTGGTTAATCGCATTCAGCAACGGCATGAATGTGACTCGGCAAAGCTGGCAAAATTCACTGATCTTCAAAACATCCGGGTAAATCAAATTTTGTAACAAAATCCTGTATTATTTCTAACAGCTGCTCATCAAGATATTTCAAAGTCACACTGGCAATCGGTCTGGGGACGCTACCATAAAAAGCTTCGGCGATACTGCCGGTAATGCTCGCCAGAGTGTCGGAATCGCCGCCAAGAGAAATTGCCAGTCTGATGGCACTTTCAAAATCTGTTGACTCAAGGAACGCGCAGACCGCCTGTGGCACTGTCCCTTGACACGATGCGTCAAAACGGTAAGTCGGGCGGATTTCGTAGCCAGGATGCTGCGGGCATCGAAAGACCTGGCAGATTTCAAGATTCTGCTGGTAAACGACCGTGTTGATCTGGAAGAGCAACTCGCCGCCACGGCAAAGCTGATCGGCGGCAAGGTGAACGTTATCGAGAGCACGACGGAGCTGCGTGAGCATCTGAGTACCGATGCCTCTGACATCAACATGGTGATGGTACACAAGTTTATGGAACGGGCCGAGGAGTTGCCGCCGATTGTAGCCGAAGCACTGGCCAGCTATCGCCCGCCGCCGTCCGGATCAACCTTCGGTGTGGTCAATCCATCTGAGCGGATCCTGCTGATGATTGACGAAGCGCACCGGACGCAAGGCTCCGACCTTGGTGAAAACATCTTTGAGGCCTTCCCCAACGCCACCCGCATCGCTTTCACCGGCACCCCGCTCATTACCGAGCAGCACGGTACCAAGCGTACGGTGAAGCGTTTTGGTGAATACATTGACACCTACAAGCTGATGGACGCGGTGCATGACGGCGCTACGCTGCAGATTCTCTATGAAGGGCGTACAGCGGATACTGCCATCAAGGACAAGCACGGCTTCGACACCAAGTTCGAGGACCTGTTCCGTAACCGGAGCGAAGAAGATCTGGCCGCCATCAAAAAGAAGTACGGTGCCAGCGGTGACATTCTGGAAGCCGAGCAGCGTATTGCAGCCATTGCCCGCGACCTGGTGACACATTACATAGACAATATCCTCCCCGACGGCTTCAAGGCACAGGTGGTCTGCCATTCAAAGCTGGCGGCTAAATGGGGCGGGGTTGGATGTTTAAATTTGAAGCGGTGGGGACCGTCTCCTGAGTTTTAGAACCATCTCGATCATAAATATCCATTTCTGTAAACCATAGGTCATCATCAACGATTCCCTTTCACACCATTATTATTTTTCTTTCCTAACGACAAGCCCGGCCCATTGACCTTATTCATCTCGGCATTCCCTCAAAGCCCAGAATTGATTTCTAATGTAATTCCGGGCAAGTTGAAGCCTGTCGAAAATTTGATCCCCAAAAAAGGCATAAAGTGTCAATGGAAAAACAGGCATATAATGTCAATTTTGACAGCTTATGGTTGTAGTCACACAGTGATCCCATTCTCCGCCCCCCGAGCATGTGTCATTTCTTGCACATATCAACAGTCTGGTGTATTGTCAAAACGTTATCCAAGCCTATTATGAAAGCAGACATCCATGGAACCGATCATCACGTATAAAGAGCGCTGCCGACGCTGCTATTCCTGTGTGCGCAGCTGCCCGGTCAAGGCCATCAAGGTCGATCAGGGTTTTGCCCAGATAATGTACGAACGCTGCATCGGCTGCGGCAACTGCTTGAGCTGCCCGCAAAAAGCCAAAGTCGTGGTCGACCGCATGGTCAAAACCCAGGAGATGCTGGCTTCAGGCATGCCGGTGGTGGCAGTTCTGGGCTGTTCGTTCCCCGCTTTTTTCCATTCTCTGATGCCGGGCCAACTGGTCGCGGCATTGAAAAGCCTCGGTTTCTGCGAAGTGCACGAGGGGGCCTACGGGGCCAAGATGATCTCCGGCAGCTACCACGAAGCCCTGCAGAAGGCTGATAAACCGCTGATCTCTTCGCACTGTCCGGCGGTGGTCGACCTGATCGAACGCCATTTTCCGACACTGCTGCCGAACATCATGCCGATTGTTTCCCCCATGATTGCCATGGGGCGCTTTATCAAGAATGTTCTGGGTGAGGACACCAAGGTCGTGTATGTCAGCAGCTGCATCGCGGCCAAATTCGAGATTCAGGCCGAAGAATCAGGCGCCATCGACGTGGTGCTGACCTATCTGGAGATTGACAAGCTTCTCAAAAACCGGCGCATCACGCCGTCAAGCCTGCCCGAAATGCCGTTCGACGGGCTCGACCCCGGCCAAGGGCGGCTTTTCACCCTGACCGGCGGCCCGCTGAAGGTGTTCGGCATCGATCCTGACCTTCTGGACACCGAAACCGTCAGCGCCGAGGGGGAGGCCCACACCATCGGGATTATCCGCGATCTGGCCGCCGGGCGGATTTCGCCCTCCTTTGTGGATCTCCGCTTTTGCGACGGCGGCTGCGTGGACGGCCCGACCCGCGACATCGAACTCAATCATTTTTACAAGCGCAAACTGATCGTCTGCCACCACAACAGCAAGCTGCTCTACGACACCGCCCCCCACTATCAATCGGCGGTGCTGCTGCCGGATCTTTCCCGCTCCTATTCCGACAAGTCACTTAAATTACCCAGTCCCGGCAAGGACGACGTCAAACGCATCCTGCATTCCACCAACAAATTCACGCAAGGCGATGAGCTGAACTGCCGCGCCTGCGGCTACAACACCTGCCGCGAACATGCGGTGGCCGTGTTCCAGGGGCTGGCCGACACCGAAATGTGCCTCCCCCACAACATGCAGAAGATCGACGAAGACCGCGTTCACCTGATGCAGAAATACGAGTTGATCCGGCGCGAGCTGGATCGTCAGGCCGGAGACGATCTGATCATCGGCAGCGATCCCGGCATCCAGGAGGTGATGGAGCTGATCAGCCAGGTCGGCCCCACGCCGACAACCGTGCTTATCCGGGGTGAAACCGGAACCGGCAAGGAACTGACCGCCCGCGCCATCCACCGCATGAGCCTGCGCAACGACAAGCCGCTGATGACCGTCAACTGCACGACCATCACCGATTCACTGCTGGAAAGCGAGCTTTTCGGCCACAAAAAAGGAGCCTTCACCGGCGCCACGTCGGACAAGAAAGGACTTTTTGAGGCGGCCAACGGCGGCACGATCTTTCTTGACGAGATCGGCGACATAACCCCCAAGCTGCAGGCCGAACTGTTGCGGGTGCTGGATCTGGGCGAAGTCCGCCCGGTCGGGGGCGTCAACGCCCGCAAGGTGGATGTGCGCCTGATTGCAGCCACCAATAAGGATCTGGAGCAGGGTGTTCATGAAGGATGGTTTCGCGAAGATCTGTATTACCGCCTGAATGTATTCTGCATCGCCCTGCCGCCGCTGCGCGAGCGGGTCGGGTCTGTGCCGGAACTGGCGCTGCACTTTATCGACAAGGCCCGCAAGAAGCTCAACAAGTCAATCGCCGGCATCGAAGAGCGAGCCATCAAAGCCATGCAGCATTATCCCTGGCCCGGCAACATCCGCGAAATGCAGAATGTGATCGAGCGTGCGGCGGTGCTGACCAAGGAGGGGCCGATCCGCCTGGAAACGCTGCCGACCATTTTCAGAAGCACCTACGAATCCTGCCAGGACGACGACGTCAGCCGCCGGCGGGTCTCGTTCAAGGCCGAACGCGAACTGCAGGTGGGGCGCACGGAGAAGAACATAATTTCCCGCTACCTGGAGGAAACCGGCGGCAATGTGGCCAAGGCGGCCCGCCTGGCCAACGTTCCCCGCCGCACCTTCTACCGCATGCTTGAAAAACACGGCATACAGGTTGTCCGCTCTTCACGACACGCCGAGTGACGCCCGCCTTGTGCGACAGGGTGTCCGATCTGCGCACTGTTATAAAATTGTGTATACTTTTGGCCATATATGCGCCTTTTGTGGCACACTTTTTCCGGAACCCGCTTGCGGATCTTTTAAGTCCGATTTACAAGGTGCTGTTTTAATTAACAATTAAGTCTATAATGAAAATTGGCACGATACTGGCTTATGTAAACGTTACATTCGTCGAAAACGCACGAAACAAACCATAAAAAAGCCAGGAGGAAGAAAACCATGGGAAGAATGAGAGAGAATCCGCGTTACAACGTAATATCAATGAGAGTCAGTGACGAAGAGCGTGAGCATCTGGAAAACCTGATGAACACCACCAACAAGAGCATTTCCGTAATCATGCGTGAAGCGATGGAGTATTTCACCGCGCACCATCAGCAGGACACCCTCAATCGCAAAGCAGCATAATCCGCAACGCAAAATTTGAACGACAAAAGGCGGGGTAAAACCCGCCTTTTGTCGTTTCAGACTGTCCTGTCAGCCAGGCTCAATTGATCAGAATTTCAAACTGCTCCTGATGAAAACCGGGCTTGGCTCGCACGGTAATCCGTTTTTTGAACTTCTTCTCCAGTTCCTCCAGCCCGCGCCGCTCCTCGTCGTACAGCAGATCGGCCACCAGCGGATGAACCGTGACGGTCGCCTTGGTTCCACGAATATCAAGCATCTCGCGGCGCAATTCCCGGAATATCTCGTGGCAGATGGTCGTCTTGGATTTGATATAGCCGCGCCCTTCGCAGTAGGTGCAGGGCTCGCACATCATGCGGCCGATGCTTTCCCGCACCCGCTTCCGGGTCATTTCAACCAGTCCCAGCTCGGATATTTTCAGGATATTGGTTTTCGACTTGTCCGCTTTGAGCGCTTCTTCCAGCGCGCCGAAGACTTTCTCGCGGTTGACCTCTTTCTCCATGTCGATGAAATCGATGATGATAATCCCGCCGATGTTGCGCAGGCGGAGCTGGTAGGCGATCTCCTTGACCGCTTCCAGGTTGGTTTTCAGGATCGTGTCTTCCAGGTTGTGCTTGCCGACAAAGCGGCCGGTATTGACATCGATGGCGGTCAGCGCCTCGGTCTGTTCGATAATGATATAACCGCCCGATTTGAGCCAGACCTTGCGCCCCAGCGCCCGGCTGATCTCGACTTCCAGACCGTAGTGATCGAAGATCGGTTCCTCTTCGTCATACAGTTCGATCGCGTACTTCATCTTGGAGGCAAAGGTCGATATGAACTGCACGATGCGGTCATAATCAGGTTTGGAATCAACCACAATCCGGTCCACCTGTTCGGTAACGATGTCGCGCACGACCTTCTGAACCACGTCCAGGTCGGAATGCAGCAGCGACGGCACGGCCGCCTTGTCCTTGCGGGTGGTGATTTCGCTCCAGAGGGTGGAAAGGTACTGGATGTCGGCAACCAGATCTTCTTCGCTCTTGCCTTCCGACACCGTTCTGACGATGTAGCCCGAGCCGGGCTGTTTGAGCCGTTCGACGACCTCACGCAAGCGCTCGCGCTCCTCTTCGTCTTCGATCCGGCGTGAAATGCCGATGTGATCGACCGTCGGCATATACACCAAATGACGGCCGGGCAGGGAGATGTGCGATGTTATGCGGGCCCCCTTGGTACCCAGCGGTTCCTTGGAAATCTGCACCAGCAGCTCCTGCCCTTCCTGCAGCAGATCCTCGATCGGGTGCAGCGGCCGGTATTCGGGATGGGCGCCCGATTCCTGCTCATCATGGGGCTCTTCTTCCTTTTTGCTGCCGCTTTCCAGCATCGACTCATACTCTTCAATCGCATCAAAAACGTCCGCCACATACAGAAAGGCGGCCTTCTCGAGGCCGATGTCCACAAAGGCGGCCTGCATGCCGGGCAGCACCCGGATCACGCGCCCCTTGTAAATATTGCCCACGATCCCCTTTTCACGGCTGCGCTCGATGTAAAGTTCGGCAATGGTGCCGTTCTCGATCAACGCGATGCGGGTTTCGTGGGAAGCGGCATTGATTACTAACTCTGCTCCCATGGTGATTTCTCCGTATAGTAAAGTGAAATTTCCGAATATCTGTCAGGGGGCGAAGACAACGTCCAGCTTTTCGATGCGGACATCCTCGCCCTTGAGTGCGTCGTCACCACTGATGGCCCGGGCAAACTCCAGCGGCTTGCCCCTTTTGGCAAGCAGCTCCAGAACCTGTCCGTCAGCCATCAGCGAGATCGTTTCACTCCTCAAATCCACCTTCTGCGTCTCGCCCTTTTTATGCCGCTCGATCACGAAAGAATCATGTGCCAAAAACTGCACACGCCCTTCCCGCAGCGCTTCGGCGGTCATTTTAGCAATAGTTATACGGTAGCGGGTGGACTCGATCAAGGTTGAGATGGAGGGCGCCTTGAGATCCACTTCCAACGCCTCCAGAACCTGCAGCCCCTCGGGAAGAACGGCGTTGAGCCGCTCCCGCACCTCCCCGGCGGGCATGCCGGACGCAGTAAACATATCCATATACTCGGCCTGGGACTCGACCCCCACCGAGGTGGCCGTGCCGAAGGAAAAACGGGGATGGGGATGAAAACCCTGCGAAAAGAGGATCGGCACTCCGGCGCGGCTGACGGCCCGGGTGAAAACGGTGATCAGTTCCAGATGACTGAGATAGATCATGGCGCCGGTTTTTGCAAAACGGAGCCGCATCCGGGTCGGCTGCTGTTCGGGATTTTCTGTCGCCGGAGTGGGCGGCAGTTCCGTTTTCTGAGCCAACCTGGTGGCCACATCCTTGAAATCACAGACGCCGCAGGCGCTGCAAGCTCCGTTACGGCAATCCTCGGTGGCGGCCTCAGCCAAGGCCCGCTCCCGTTCAGCCAGCAGAAACTCGCGCGTCACGCCGCAATCCAGATGATCCCAGGGCAGGATTTCGTCCAGCCCGCGCCGGCGCAGATACCACTCCGGCTCTATGCCGCAATCGCGGAAAGCCTGCTGCCAGCGCTGCAGGGAAAAATGTTCATGCCAGCCGTCAAAGCGGCAGCCCAACTCGACCGCCCGAACCAGCACCGGCGCCAGGCGGCGGTCGCCGCGGGCAAAGACACCTTCCATCAGCGACAGCGGAGCATCCTGCCACTTGAAGCGGAGCTTGCGTTTCTTCAGCTCGCAATGCAGCTGGTACTGCAGATCCAGGGTTTCCTGCATCGAAATCTGCGGCTCCCACTGAAAGGGAGTATGGGCCTTGGGAACAAAGGTGCTGACGGCCACATTGACATCACCGCTTGCGCCGACCGCCTTGGCCTGATCCTTGACCTTGCGCGCCAGGGTTGAGATCTGGGTCACGTCATCGACGGTTTCACCCGGCAACCCGATCATGAAATACAGCTTGATCAGCCGCCAGCCGGCGCTGTAGATACTGGCGGCGCCGGCAATCAGATCGGCCTCGGTGATACCCTTGTTGATGACCCGCCGCATCCGGGCGCTGCCCGCTTCCGGCGCCAGGGTGAAGCCGGTTTTGCGCACTTTCCTGATGTCTTCGATCAGCCCGTCCGTAAGGGTTCCGACCCGCAGCGACGGCAGCGACACCGCCACCCGCGCCTCGGCATAACGGGTCATCAGCTCGCTGATCAGGGGCGCCACACAGGAATAATCACCGGTCGAGAGCGACAGCAGCGAGACTTCGTCATAGCCGGTGGCCTGCAACGCATCTTCCACCAGCTTGAGGATCGTGTCGGGAGAGCGCTCCCGCAGGGGGCGATAGATATAGCCGGCCTGGCAGAAACGGCAGCCGCGGGTGCAGCCGCGGGCGATTTCCACCGCCACCCGGTCATGCACGGTTTTCATGAACGGCACGACCGGAGATGCCGGATAGGGAGCCGTATCGAGATCGGACAAAAAGCGGCGCCGAACGGAGGTGTATCCGGGCTTGTGAGGAGTTATCGCGGAGAGGGTGCCGTCGGGATGATAGTGCGGCTCGAACAGCGCGGGGACATAGACCCCCTCAATGGCGGCCAGACGTTCCAACAGCTCGGCTTTGCTACTGCCAGCTGCCTTTGAGGCCAGCACCGCCCCGGCGATCTCCAGCACCGCCTCTTCGCCGTCGCCCAAAAGAACCGCATCCAGAAAGGGAGCCAGCGGTTCGGGGTTGTAGGCGCAGGGGCCGCCGGCAATGATCAGGGGAAAAGCAGCGCTCCGTTCGGCGGCCAGAAGCGGGATTCCGGCCAGGCGCAGCATATTGACGATATTGGTGTAGGACAGCTCGTACTGCAGCGTGAAACCGATGATGTCGCAGGCCGCCAGCGGCGTGCCGCTCTCCAGGGTTGACAGCCGGTCTCCCGCTTCCTTGAGCTGCGTCTCCATGTCCGGCCAGGGGGCAAAGACCCGTTCTGCGGCGATGCCGTCAACCCCGTTCAGCACATGGTACAGGATACGCAAACCCAGGTGGCTCATGCCGACTTCATACACATCCGGAAATGCCAGGGCAAAACGCAGATCAGCGGCATCCTTGCTGATGGAGCCCATTTCTCCGCCCATGTAGCGGGCAGGTTTTTCGATGGCCAGGAGATTTATCACTATCAGTTCGATTCTTTCATGAAATTTGAAGAGTTGGGAAATGTAGCAAATCAGGGGTGGCTATGCAAGGGAAATAGCTGATTTACTGACTTTCCGGAGCCTGCCGGCAATAAGTGCGCTTGCACTTTCAGGACATGCTGACTATGATGGAAACTTGTCTTTTCAGCCGCACTGAACCTAGAATGAGCGAGGATCCATGATTATAAGACGCGCCAGCACGAACGAACATTCCTCCAATCCGCGTCAAGCCGCTTGCCAGACGCTGCTGCGCATCAGCAAGCAGGGCGGTTTCGCCGATCGTCTGATCGACAGCGAACTGGTTTCCGGAGCCCTGGTCGGACCCGACCGGGGTCTGTTTGCCGAACTGGTTTTCGGCGTTCTGCGACGCCAGGGAACCCTGGATCATATCCTCGTCCAATTGCTTGAAAAACCGCTGAAAGAGCTCGATCCCCAGGCACTGGTCATTCTGCGGATCGGCCTGTATCAACTGACCTGTCTGGACCGGATTCCCGAGTCGGCCGCTGTCAACGAATCGGTCAATCTGGCCAAGATCATCACCCCCCGCACCAGCGGGCTGGTCAATGCGATCCTGCGCAGCTACCTGCGGAAACGGGACGCAATCACCTTTCCCGATCCGGCCACCGAGCCGGTCGCCGCGATAGCCGCCCGCCACTCCCAACCGGAATGGCTGGCCGAACACTGGCTTGCCCAACTGGGGTTCGAAGAGGCTGGTCGCCTGGCCGAGGTGTCCTCGCAGCAGCCGCCCCTGACCCTGCGGGTCAATAGACTGCGCAGCGGGCGGACAGAGCTGCTGGGTGAATTCGAGATGCAGGGGATCGAGGCACGCGCCTGCCGCTTCTCTCCCGACGGCATCACCGTTGCCGGCCGCCATGCGGTAGCCACTCTGCCGGGGTATGAAGCCGGATTGTTTGCCGTGCAGGACGAGTCATCCCAGCTGGCCGGGCTGCTGCTGGGGGCCCAGCCGGGAGAGCGGATCTGGGACGCCTGTGCCGCCCCGGGCGGCAAGTCCTGTCACCTGGCCCAGCAGATGGATGACCGGGGCGAGCTGATCGCAACCGATATTTCCCGCTCAAAGCTGTCCATCGTCCAGGAAAATGCCCGCCGTCTGGGAATCAGCTGCCTGAAGACCGCAACCGCCGATCTGCACCAGACCGATTCGCTGCCGCACGGACAGTTCGACCGGATCCTGTTGGATGCGCCCTGTTCCGGGCTGGGGGTGGTTCGCCGCAACCCGGAGGCAAAATGGCGCCTGACGATCGGAGATATAACCCGTCTGGCGGCTGTCCAGAAGATTCTGCTCAAAAACGCCGCGGCACTGCTGAAGCCGGGCGGCGTACTGCTCTACTCGACCTGTTCCACCTCCATCGAGGAAAACGAGGAGGTGGTGGAGGATTTTCTTTCGCATCACCCCGATTTTGTGCTAGAAAACCTGAACGACCTGTTCCCGGCCTGGAAAGAGCTGTTCGAGTTTTACGGCATGTTCCGGGCCTGGCCGCAGCGCCACGGCATGGACGGCTTCTTTGCGGCGCGCATTCGCAGACAGTACTAACGACCTACGGAGCATTGAATGAAGAAAATCGCACCCTCCATACTTTCGGCCGACTTTTCGCGCCTGGGCGATGAAATCCGCGCCGTTGAAGCGGCCGGCGCCGACTACATCCATATCGACGTCATGGACGGCCATTTCGTTCCCAACATTACGATCGGCCCCCTGATCGTGGACGCTGCCCGCAGGGTGACGGCGCTGCCGCTGGACGTGCATCTGATGATCGAGAACCCGGATCGCTACATCCCGGATTTCGCCGCGGCCGGGGCCGACATCATCGTCGTCCACGCCGAAGCGGTCAATCACCTGCACCGTACCGTCCAGCTGATACAATCGCTCGGCAAAAAAGCCGGCGTGTCACTCAATCCGGCCACCCCCCTGAACGTACTCGACTACGTTCTCGAAGAGCTGGATCTGGTGCTGCTGATGACCGTCAATCCCGGCTTCGGCGGACAGAGCTTTATCGAAGCCTGCCTGCCGAAAATCCATGCCCTGCGGGCCATGCTCGACCGGCGCGGCTGCGAGGCTGAACTGGAGGTGGACGGCGGAGTCAAGGCGTCCAACATCGCCCGTATCGCCCACGCCGGAGCCGATGTTTTCGTTGCCGGCAGCGCCGTTTTCGGCAGCAGCGACTACGGGGCGACGATCCTCGAAATGAAACGGCTGGCCAAAGAACCGCTGCTCTGATTTTATCGTGAATTTTCAGACGGATTATTCATTTTAGAAATTGAGTTTCGCCCCCGATTGGAGTAAAGTTCGTGGCCATGTCTAACAGCGTTTTGATCATAGATGATTCCGGCACGATTCGTGAACGGATCATCAAGACCCTTGAATCGACGGACCTGTTTTCGCGCTATTACGAGGCGGAGGATGGTCTGGAAGGATTCAAGAAGCTGCTTTCGGCTCCGGTCGACATCATCCTGTGCGACCTGGAGATGCCGCGCATCGACGGCTTCAAGTTTTTGAGCATGCTCAAATCCCGCCCCGATCTGCAGGATGTGCCGGTTCTGATCCTGACCGGCATGAACGACCGCGAGCTGAAAATCAAGGGGCTTGACCAGGGTGCCAGCGACTACATCACCAAGCCCTTTGACCCCGAAGAGCTGATTGCACGGGTAAAAGTCCATCTCAAGATCAAAAATCTGCAGGATGATCTCAAGCGCTCCAACGAACTTCTGTTGGAATTGTCAAACACCGACCACCTGACCGGCCTGTTCAACCGGCGCTACATGATGGAGGCGCTGGACAAGGAACTGCAGCGCTCCGTCCGCAAAAACGGCCCGCTTTCATTGATCATGCTGGATATCGACCATTTCAAACAGGTCAACGACACCTACGGCCACCTGCAGGGCGATGTGGTGCTACAGCGGGTGGCGACCCAGCTGCAGAAGGAGTTGCGCAGTTACGACTGCGCCGCCCGTTACGGGGGGGAGGAATTCATTTCGATTCTGCCCGACTCCACCCTCAAGGAGGCCGTTTTCGTTGCCGACCGGATCAGGCTTTCGGTGCAGGCGCTCAAGTTCAGCGGCGACCTTTCTCCGCTGAATATCACCGCCAGCCTGGGAGTAGCCTGTTTTCCTGTGGCCGGCATAGCCACGGTCGACGCTTTCATCAAACTGGCCGACGATGCCCTGTACCGCGCCAAAACCAACGGACGCAACCGGGTCGAGTTTCACGAATCCTGAAGACGGCGCCATTTTGTGTAAAAATGAATGTTTCAATCACATTAATAACGCCACCGCAATCTTTCAGGAAACTGGCTGAATGACTGGTGGTTTTTTTGTATCCGCCCCAATAAGGAATGCCTACATGACCGGACGCTTCACGCTTGTTATCATTTTTTTTGTGGCACTCTGCAGCGCCACAACTGTTTTCGCAAAAACAGCCGGTATGATTTCCGCCCCCCCGATGTCGGAAAATTGGTTCGGTATCTACGTCGATAACGACCGGGTCGGCTTTTACCGCCAGGTCATCAGCCCGTCACCCGACGGCTATCGCATGGAGGGCTACGGTAGCGTCCGGATGAACGTCATGGGGTTCTCGAAAGAAGCCTCCATGCGCGAAACCTACCTGGTGTCAAAGGAGCTGGGATTGCGCTCCTTTGAAGTAGAGCAAACCATCAATGGAGCGTCGTCACGCGTCAGCGGAACAGCGGCCGGCGGTATTCTGCGCCTTAAAAACAGTTCGGGCGGCAAGGTCAGCGACAGGCAGCTTAAATTCAGGAGCGAGCTTTTCCCCGGCCCGGCCCTCAACATATACCCGCTGCTGCACGACGTATCGCCCGGCAAGTCCTACAAGCTGTCAGCTTTTGATCCGGAAGAACTCAAAATCAAGGAAGTAAAGATTACTGTGCTGGGGGAGGAAACCACTCCCGAAGGAATCCCGGCCATCCGGCTGCGGAACAACCTGTACCCGTTTGTCAATAACGATATCTGGATTGACCGTCAGGGTACGACGCTGCTGGAATCGGTGCGGGAAGGACTGGTGATCACCAGGCGTGAGGATCCGAAGCTTTTGGGAACCTTTATCAAAGACCTGGCCCTGGCCAAAAAGGATCTGATCTACGACTTCAGCCTGGTGCGGATCGCGTCCCCCATCAGGGAGCCAAAGAAACTGACCGCCCTGGCGGTTGAGATCAGTGGTTGGAACGACCTACTGCCGATGCTGCAGGAGGGGGGCCAACTGGCCGAAAAACGGGCTGCGGGAACCGTGCAGATCAAGACCGGAACTTTTGTTCCGGCGGAACAGGAACCAAAAGTGACCAAATTGCCGGAGATCTATCTGAAGCCGGCTGACAAGATCGAATCCGAGGCGCCTGAAATAGTGGCCCAGGCCAAAACCCTGGCGGCAGCGGCCGCAAATCAGGAGGAACTGGCCCGGACTACGGCGTCCTGGACTGCGGACTGGCTGAAAGACAGTGTCGATGACGGCGGCAGCGCCGCTGAAAGCTTCAGATCCCGCTCCGGCAACTGCCAGACCCATGCCCGCCTGTACACCGCCCTGGCGCGGGCCGCCGGCCTGCCGACCCGTTTCGTATCCGGACTGGTTTACCTGGAAGACAAGGGTTTCCTGTATCACAGCTGGGCCGAGAGCTTCATTGGTGACCGCTGGGTTTCGGTCGACCCGACCTACAACCAGCTGCCGGCTGACCCCACTCACCTGAAACTGCTGGAAGGGCATCTGCCGGAGGATCTGTCGCCGCTAGTCTCCATCATCGGCAGAATCAAGATCACCGTGCTGGACACAAAATACTGAAGCTGATAATAATCAAGCGAACGCACGTGCAAGGAGAGGAAGCTTATGCCATTACGAGCCGAAACCGTGGAGGCGCTGAACACAACTGAAGAGCAGCTGACCAAAGTCCTCACCAAAGATGTGCAGGAAATTTTCTCCTCCATGGTGGGAGTGGAGGATATCATGTACCTGCCGCCCCAGATGGATCTGACCAGCCATTTCACCAACTGCCTGACCGCCATGGTCGGACTGGCCGGCTCCCACAGCGGTCTGGTCAGCATCCATGTCCCCTGGCCGCTGGCGCTTTCATTCACCTCCCTGATGCTGGGCATGGAAGTGACCGAGATCGACGATGACGTCAACGACGCCATGGGAGAGATCGCCAACATGATCGCCGGCTCGTTCAAGCAGCACTTCTCCAAAGGGGGAAAAGACATTCAGCTTTCGACCCCCTCGGTCGTCAACGGCTCGGACTACACCGTCACCTCCGCCGGCGATGTCGAGAATATCACCCTCAAATTCGCCACTGATCAGGAGTGGTTCATGGTTTCGCTTTCCCTCGAAGACTGATACATAAACCGCGCGACAGAGCTTTCTCTATGCCCTTACCCCCACACCCGATACTGGTGGTTTCGTATGTCGATGACGTGCGGACAGCCCTGGCGGCCACGCTGAAGGACAACGCTGCGACAGCGGTGGCCTGCCGAACGTTCTGCGAAGCTGAAAAACTGGCTTTGGAGGGTCTTTACAGCGGACTGCTGGTGGATCTGCCGTCGATAATCAAGTCAAAGGGTGAGGAAAAGATTGTTGCCTGGACACTGGCCAACTTTTTCCCGACCCTGCGGGTCAGGGCGCTGGGCTCGGTTCTGGTACCGATGACCATGCCGGGCAGCGCCAAGCAGGACAAAAGCCTGAATGACTTCCTGAATCTGACCTGCCCGGGATTTGCAGCGCGGACGTTGAGGGCTTTCCGGCGGCACACGGCCTGCCTTGCCACCATAGTGACCTGCAGCGGGGAGCAGTACCGCGGCTTTACCCTCAACCTGGGGTGGGGCGGTGCGTTTATTGTGGATGTCTCGGCTGAAAAGTTTTCTGACAATGCCGACATAGGAATCTTCCTGCCGGAATTCAATCTGGAAATCCAAGCCGCCATTTGCTGGACCAGGCCCTGGGGGCAGCGCTACGCGCCCGGCATCGGGGTCAGTTTCAACGGCCTGGATGAGGCGACTGAAGCGGCGCTGGCAAAAGTGCTTAAATCAAGAAAGGAGTTTGACCCGGATCGTCTGATCGCCTGACGGCCGGTTTTGCCAGCATGCCAAGCAGGGTCCGTGGCTCTGTCAAAAGCGCTCCGCATAGCGATCAACCAGCTCCCGCAGTTTCTTTTTCATTCCCCGCTTCCAGGGTCCCACCGCCACCAGGCGCAGGTTTTCCGGTGCAAACAAACTTCGGGCAACCTCCAGCAGCAGGGCGGAGGTGACCCCGCGAGCTTCGGCCTGATCCTCCTCGATGCTCTTGACAACCGCCATCAATTCCCCCCAGCCGTATCGCCCCCCCATCTCGTAGGCCGAATCCCGGCTGTAGTCCAGGTCAAAGATATAGGAATGGCGCACCCGCTCCAGCTCCACCGCCGGAACCATTGTCCGGGAGATCTTCAGCAGCTCTTCCAGGGTAGACTCCACCGCCTGAATCAGCGTTTCGGGTGCGGTGGACAGGTCGAATGCCAGACAGCCGGTTTCGTCATAGGCGCCAATGGCCCCTTCGACCGAGTAGATGATCCCCAGCTCTTCCCGCAGCCGCAGGTACAGACGCGAACTGCCGCCCCCCGCCAGAATGCGGCGTAAAAAGCGCAGCGCCATAAAGCGGCTGTCATCGCGCGCCAGGCCGAGGAAAGCAATCTGCAGGCTCATCTGGCTGTCCGAATCCTGCACACAGCGCACCTGGGGTCTGCGCGGCAGCTGCTGCACGTCCACCAGCCGGGTGGCCGGCGGGGCGCCCCCCTGCCAGGCGCCGAAGGTCTCGAGCGCCGCCGCAAAAATTTCGTGGCTGTTAACCGGCCCCGAAACCGTCAAAACCGCCGCTGAAGGAACGTAGTAATTCCGCAGATGCTGTTCCAGATCGCTGCGCTCAATGGCGGCAATACTTTCCAGCGTGCCGATGGTCGGCATTCCCAGCGGGTGACGCGGCCAGAGCAGACGGCTGACAATCGTGTCCGGGTTGATCTCCTGCCCCTGCTCGTTCAGATCCTCACGGGCTTCCTCGGCGATGATCTTCTTTTCGATCTCGATCCCTTCCAGCAGCGGCCGCAGGATCATGGAGGCGAAGATCTCCATGCCGCGCCCGACATGTTCGGGGTGGATGCGGGAATAGTAGCAGGTGGACTCGGTGTCAGTGGCGGCATTGGGAGCGCCGCCAATCGCTTCGAAAGCCGCTTCCAGCGCCAGCGACGAACCGAAGTCGGCCGTGCCGCGGAACAGGATGTGCTCCAGAAAATGTGAAAGTCCCTCCCGGCCGGGAGGGTCGTTGCGGCCGCCGACCTTCAGATAAACCGACAATTCGACGGAATGCAGATGGGGCATTTCGACACAGACCACCCGCAGGCCGTTCGGCAGCGTATGCAGAAATGGTCTGATCATGTCAGCGCGCTCCTGATGGTTTCGATGCGCTGCTGGTATTCTTCCGGAGTCATAAGAACCTCATCATGCTGCTCGGCCCAGATCGGACGCGGCCAGAGCGCCTCCGAGGCAAAGCGCGGCACGATGTGCCAGTGGATGTGCGGCACCATGTTGCCCAGCAATTCATAATTGATCTTGTCGGGGGCAAAAACGCTGTGGAGCGCCTGGGCCACCCGGCTGACCTCCTCCATCAGTTCCGAGCGCACCGCCTGATCCAGCTGAAACAGCTCGATGGCGTGGATTTTGGTAAACAGCAGGGTATAGCCGGGAAAAAACTGGTCACGGTTGAGGACGACGTAGGAATGCTTCATTTCAATGATCCGCAGATCACTGTCATGCTCCCAGCGCTGACACATCGGACAATAGCTCATATTATTCATACCTCAAGGCATCGATTGGATTGAGACCGGCCGCTTTTTTGGCCGGGTAGAAACCGAAGAAGATTCCGACCGCGCCGGAGAAAAAGAAAGCGACCGTGATTGAGGGAAGTGAAATCAGGGTCGGCCACTCCAGCATATGTGACACAACCGTGGCGCCGGCGGCGCCCAGGGCGATGCCGATCACCCCCCCCAGCAGCGTCAGCAGCACCGCCTCGGTCATGAACTGCAGCAGGATATCGTTTTTCTTGGCGCCGATCGCCATGCGGATGCCGATCTCGCGGGTACGCTCGGTGACCGACACCAGCATGATGTTCATAATGCCGATGCCTCCCACGATCAGCGAGATGGAAGCCACCGCCCCCAAAAGCAGCGACATGGCCTTGGAGGATTGCTCCGCCACCGCCAGAATCTCGGACAGGTTGCGGGTCGAGAAATCCGGCTCCTTGCCGCCGGTGATGCGGTGGCGCTGGTTGAGCAGAGCGTTGATCTCCTCTTCAGCCTTGGCCAGCAGCTCTTCGCTCCTGGCCTTGACCATCACGGCCCCGACACTGTTGGTGCGCTGGGCCCGCACCAGATTGCGCTGGGCCGTCCGCAGCGGAACAAAAACCGTATCATCCTGGTCCACCCCCTGGGGGGACTGCCCCTTGCTCTCCAGAACACCGATGACCGTGAAGGGGATCTTTTTGATGCGGATGATATTGCCGACCGGGTCGGCCGCGCCGAAGAGGTTGTCGGCCACGGTCTGCCCCAGAAGACAGACCTTGACGGCCCCGTCCACATCCTGCTGGCTGATGCTGCGGCCGTTGGAAACACCCCATTCGCGGATCTCGAACAGCTCCGGCCCGCCCCCCATGATCACGGTCGACCAGTTCATGTTGCCGTAGACCACCTGGCCGGACGAGCGCACCGTTCCGGCCGCCAGGGCCACCGAGGGGCATTCGCTCATGATCGCCTTGACATCGTCACTGGTCAGAGTCTGGGCCCCGCCGCTGCCGGTGCGCAGACCACCGCTGGTGGTGGAGCCGGGGATGACCAGGATGATATTGCTGCCGATGCTGGCGATCTGCTGCGAGATGACATAGCTGGCCCCGGAGCCGACCGCCATCATGGCGATCACGGCGGCGATGCCGATGATGATGCCCAGCATGGTCAGAAAGGAGCGCATCTTGTTGGTGCGCAGGGCCCGCAGGGCTATTTTGAAGGTCTGGAGAAAGTCCATCATCTGGTCGTATCGGCGATGATGTGGCCATCGCGAAAGGTGATCTGGCGGCTGGCATAGGCCGCCACGTCGTGCTCGTGGGTGACCATGATGATCGTAATCCCCTGGCGGTTGAGATTCGTGAAAAGCTCCATGATCTCTTCGGTGGTGGCGCTGTCCAGGTTGCCGGTCGGTTCATCGGCCAGGATCACGGCCGGAGCGTTAACCAGTGCCCGGGCGATGGCAACCCGCTGTTGCTGCCCGCCGGAAAGCTGGCTGGGATGGTTGTTTTCCTTGCCGGCCAGCCCGACCTGCTCCAGGGCCGCCAGGGCTTTTATATTCCTTTCCTTTGAGGAAAACCCGGCGTAGACCAGCGGCAGCTCCACATTCTCCAGCGCCGGAGTGCGGGCCAGCAGATTGAAACCCTGAAAGACGAAACCGAGCTTGCGGTTGCGGATTTCAGCCAGCTGATTGCCGTCCATCCCCCCCACATCCAGCCCGTCCAGCAGGTACTGGCCGGAGGTGGGGCGATCCAGGCAGCCCAGGATGTTCATGCAGGTGGATTTACCGCTGCCGGAGGCGCCCATGATGGCGACGAATTCACCGGCCGCCACGCTGTAGGAAACCCCCTTGAGCGCCTCGAACTGCTGCTCGCCCATGGTAAAAACGCGGCGGATATCGGTCAGGCTGATTACATGATTCATCTAGAACGGCCGCCCCATCGGTGAACCGGCGGATTTCTTCTTGTTGTTTTCTCCGCCGCTCTGCTCGACCACGACCTCGTCTCCTTCCTTCAAGGTACTCTCGAGCAGCTCGATGCTGCTGTTGTTGGCGATGCCGGTCTTGACCGGCACGGCGGTCGGTTTGTTGTCCTTGAGGATGTAGACCTGCTGGCCGACACCCGCCTTACGGCCGCCGCCGGGGGATGCCGGGCGCTGCATGCCGGAGCCATTGCGTTCTCCGCCACTTCTGGCTTTCGACTCGTCAGCTTTTGTCTTGGGTTTGAAACGCAGGGCAGCCGGCGGAAGTTTGAGAACATCATCCTTTTTGGCGATTTCGATCGAAACATTGGCGGTCATGCCTGGTTTCAACTTCAGGTCGCTGTTGTCGACATTGACCACCACCACATAGGTAACCACATTCTGGGTAATGATCGGCGCACTGCGGATCTGGACGACCTGGCCATGGAAGTTTTGCTCCGGATAGGAATCAACCGTGAAGGTGACCTGCTGATGGAGCTGGATACGGCTGATGTCGGCCTCGTCCACGCTGACTTCAATCTGCATCTTGGTCAGATCCTTGGCGATGGTGAAGAGGGTCGGGGTCGAAAAGGAGGCCGCCACGGTCTGGCCGACATCCACCGCTCGGGAGATAACGACGCCGTCCACCGGCGAGCGGATGACGGAATAACGCAGGTTGGTGCCGGACTGCATCAGTGAGCCGCGGGTCTGGGCCACACTCCCCTCGGCAGCCTTGACCGATGCTTTGGCCGATTGCAGGGCGGTTTCGGAAACGTCATAGTCCGCCTGGGAGATAATGCCGTCGGCCAGCAGCTTCCGGTTGCGCCCCACAGTCCGCTCGGCATCCGCCAAAGCGACTTTGGCCTTCTGCAGGTTGGCTTCCGCGGTCAGAAAGTTGCCCCGCGACTGTTCCACCGAGGCGTTGAACAGCGAAGGGTCGATCTCGGCAATCGCCTGCCCCTTTTTGACCCGCGAATTGAAATCAACGTAGAGCTTCTGGATCGTGCCGGAAACCTGGGTGCCGACCTGGACCGTTGTCACGGCCGACAGGTTGCCGGTGGCGGCGACGGTGGAAACGACCGTACCGCGTTCGATTCTGGCGGTTCGGTAGGTTATCTCGGGGGTGCGTTTGTAGAAAAAATAGCCGCCCGTCGCGGCTATGGCAAGGACGGCAGCCAGAATAATCAGATATTTTTTCATACTGTTCTCTTCGTCGGAATGTAGTCTCAAGCTGTGTCGGGGCGCATCATAACAGATTAATCATCCACCGACAAAAAAAAAGCCCCGGTTTCGGGCCGGGGCTTCTCGCTTCTGGACGCCCGCAGCCGGTTGGCGGCGGGCTAACTATGGCAACCCTCTTTACAGTGGGATACCGGACGAATCCTGAATCTATCAGTCCACATTGGCAGGGTCTCCTTTCGGTTCATGATTTGATTCCTAACAAGATGATATTTATCTTAATACAATTTTGAAACTTGTCAAGCCTGAAAATCATCTCCGTAATTTAGATTGCAATATTTGAAGCAGCTGGCAGAATATGGCCCATGATGTCAACTTCTTCGGATCAGGAAATATCCTGCCAGCAGGTGCTGCTGGACGACAACTCGGTTTTCTCGGTTCAGTGGAGCGTCTTCCCCTCCGATATTGCCGGCGCCCTTTCCCCACAAGAGCTGATGACGCGCTATCTGGATTATATCCGCAGCTGCACCCTTTCGGTCATCCGCCCGCTGCAGCTGAATAACGGCATCGAATTCCGCCTGTTGGGCAGCCGCCTGAGTCTGATCAGCTTCCTCCCCCCCGCGCTTGAAAAGGACGATCTGGTTATCCGCATCTGCGGCGGATTTCTGGTGCAGCCTCGCCAGTGCCACCGCGGCGAACTACGTTTCACGGTTGCTCCCGATCGGGAAGGCGTACGCGTTTCGCTGCAGCTCAGTGACTTTTGCCCGTTGCTCCTGGGCAGCCCCACCCCATCCCGCACCCGTTTCTGGCTGTACCGCCTGACCCAGGCCGCCATACACAAGCTGGTCACGCTCCGTTTTCTGACCCTGCTGTACCGTGAACTGTACGGTTCTTCGGCCCGCGTTCGGGTGGTTGCCGCCAGGGTGCGCGAGGGTCAGCCGGTCTGACGCTTTAATTACCGCTTCAATTGTGCTATTGTGGCAAGCTTGAAATCAGAGAGCAACCCAAGACAACCAAAGGATCAGCCCCCATGCCGCATACAACCATAGAAATACCCGAAAAACTGCCGCTGTATATCCAACAGGAGATGGTCGTATTTCCCTATATGCTCTTTCCGGTATTTGTCAGCGAAAAGGAAATGGCAACCTTCCGCGAAGCGAAAAACTATGAAAGCTATCTGGTATTTGTTTTCGAAACGCCTGAAAACGCCAACACAGGATCTCCCGGCCTGCGCAGCGCAATCGGCACACTCTGCAAGGTCAACCAGGTCAGGAAACTGGACGACGGCCGCTACAAGGTTTCCCTGGAGGGGGTCACCCGTCTGCGGATTCTGGATACCGAACGGAGCGGCGCCATCACCCTGGCTCACTGCGAGATCGTGCGCGAGTTCGTCGAGAAGAACCTGGTTTCGGAAGCGCTGGTGCAGAGCCTGAACGCCCTGCTGAAGATTGCCTTGTCCCATGGCAAGCCGCTGCCGGACGACGTCATGAAAATGATCGACTACATCGACAATCCGGCCCGGCTTTCCGATCTGGTGGCGTTGTACGTCAACCTGCCGGCCAGCGACCTGCAGGAGTTGCTGGAGACCGTCGATCCGCTGGAACGACTGAAAAAGGTGTATGTGTATCTGACCAATGAAGTGCAGCGCATGCAGGTAAAAAATGAAGTCGCCGGCGAGGTTACCAAACGGGTCGGCAAGAACCAGAAGGAATACATCCTGCGTGAGCAGATGAAGCACATTCAGGAAGAGCTGGGGGATGAGGATCCGCGCACGGCCGACATGAATGAACTGCGCAAGCGGATCGAGGAAGCCGGCCTGCCGGAGGATGTCAAAAAGGTGGCCGACAAGGAGCTGAAGCGCCTGGAGCGGATCAACCAGGCTTCGCCGGAATACAACGTCTCACGCACCTACCTGGATTATCTGGCCGGAATGCCCTGGAACAGCGGCACGACCGACAGCCTGGACATCAACCGGGCCGAAGAGATCTTAAACGAAGACCACTACAATCTGAAAAAAGTCAAGGAACGGATTCTCGAGTTTCTGGCGGTGCGCTCGCTGAAGGACAACATGAAAGGGCCGGTGCTCTGCTTCGTCGGACCGCCCGGCGTCGGCAAGACATCCCTGGGCAAATCCATCGCCCGTTCCCTGGGGCGCAAGTTCATCCGTATCTCCCTGGGGGGGGTGCGCGACGAGGCCGAGATACGCGGCCACCGCCGCACTTACATCGGCGCCCTGCCGGGGCGCATCATCAAGGAGCTTTTCCGCTGCGGCGCCAACAACCCGATCTTCATGCTGGACGAGATTGACAAACTGGGCAACGACTTCCGCGGCGACCCGGCTTCGGCCCTGCTGGAGGTGCTGGACCCGGAACAGAATTTCTCCTTCAACGACCATTACCTGGACGTGCCCTTCGACCTGTCCAAAGTCATGTTCATCACCACCGCCAACCAGCTCGACCCGATCCCCGGCCCCTTAAAAGACCGCATGGAGGTCATTCGTCTGGCCGGCTACAGCAGCGAGGAAAAACTGCACATCGCCCGCAACTTCATCATCCGCCGCGAGACCGAAGAAAACGGCCTGCAGGGGCGCGAACCCGAATTCAGCGATGCGGCCCTGCAGAAGGTTATCAGCGACTACACCCGCGAGGCGGGGGTCCGCAACCTGCAGCGCACGATCGGCTCGATCTGCCGCAAGGTGGCCAAGGAAATCACCCAGAACAAGGAGCCGCGCACCCAGATCACCCCCGAGAGCGTGGCCGAGCTGCTGGGCCCGAAGAAATTCTACAACGAGGTGGCGGCCGAGAACGACCGGATCGGTGTTGTGACGGGCATGGCCTGGACCGAGACCGGAGGCGACATCCTCTTCGTGGAGGTCACCGCCATGCCGGGCAAAGCCGAGCTGATCCTGACCGGTTCGCTGGGCGACGTGATGAAGGAATCGGCCCGGGCGGCGCTTTCGTATATCGAGGCCCACGCCGCAGAATTCGGCATCCAGGCGGAGGCTTTTGAAAACCGCACCATCCACATCCACGTCCCTTCCGGGGCGATTCCCAAGGACGGCCCTTCGGCCGGGGTAACGATGGTGACGGCGCTGGTATCGTTTCTGACCGATAAACCGGCCAAGCGCAATGTCGCCATGACCGGCGAGATCACGCTGACCGGCCGGGTATTGGCCATCGGCGGTCTGAAGGAAAAGGTTCTGGCGGCGCACCGGGCCGGCGTGCGCACCATCGTGGCCCCGGAACGCAACCGCGACGACCTGGAGGATATCCCCGACAATGTGCGCGCTGAATTGCAGTTCATCTTCATCAACGAGGCGGCCGAGGCACTGGCGGCGGCGCTGTAACAGATGAACATCGCCGTCATCGATAGCCTGCTGATCCGCTTTTTCGGCGACCTGCAGGGGTTGTGCCTGCTGTCGTGCCGCGCCGTTGCACGTATATTCCGCAAGCCCGGCTACTATCGTGAATTTGCGGTGCAATTTGACAAACTGGGTTTCGGCTCGCTCTTCATCTGCCTGCTGACCGGACTGTTTACCGGCATGGTCATGGCCTTGCAGTTCATCATCCAGCTCAAGCCCTTCGCCGCCACCAGCTATGTGGGCGGTATGGTGGCGGTTACCATGATCAAGGAGCTGGGGCCGGTGCTGGCCTCGCTGATGGTGGCCGGAAGGGTCGGCTCGGCCATCACCGCCGAACTGGGCACCATGATGGTGACCGAGCAGGTTGACGCCATGCGGGTGGAGGGAACCGACATCATCCAGCGCCTGGTGACGCCGCGCCTGAAAGCCATGCTACTGGCCATGCCGCTGCTGACGATACTGACCGATGTGCTCTCGCTGCTGGGGGGCTATATCATCGCCGCCGGTTACGGCATCAACCCGACCATGTACCTGTCGGCTTTCACCCAGTTCATCGTTCCCATGGACTACCTGGAAGGCTTGATCAAGCCGCTGGTGTTCGGCGGCCTGATCTCCATGACCGGCTGTTACGTCGGTCTGGCAACCGGAGGGGGCGCCGAGGGGGTCGGCAGCGCCGCCAAAAAAGCGGTCGTGGCTTCATCAATCATGATCCTGATGTGCGACTTTTTTATCGCCAAGATCATCGTCGTTTTCAGATAGTAGTCTGCTGCCCTCAAAAAGCGCATAGACAATCTCTGCAGACAATTATGACTAACGCGTGTAACGGAAAAAAATGGACTTCAAGACGGTAACATCCAATCTGCTAACTGCCATGGAACAGAATCAGGTCAGCTATGCCCTTATTGGCGGATTTGCCGTCAGCTTGTGGGGGTATCAGCGTTCTACGGTTGACATTGATTTTCTTGTCAATCGCAATGACATGGCAAAGGTGAGGCAGATTGTCGAAAGTCTGGGATATCAATGCATTCACGCCACTGAGAATGTAACTCAATTTACCTCCAACGACAAACGCCAAGGCAGCCTTGACTTTTTGCACGCCTTTCGTCCTGCGTCACTTTCGATGTTGGAACGGGCTGCCCACAAAATTATTTTCGATGGTGAACAAACCATCGCCGTACTACAGCCGGAGGATCTGATCGGTCTGAAAGTACAGGCTATTAATAATGACCCTGCCCGCACACCGCTAGATATGGCCGACATCGAAGCATTAATGAAAATATTCGGCAGTTCTCTGGATTGGATGCGAATCGAAGGGTATTTCGAACTTTTTGGTTTGATGGAAACCTTTGACAGAATGAGGAAAGCATACGATGTTCAGCTGTCAGAATAAAGACAACCTGCTGGTTGGCACAGATCCGGAGACGTTGCGGCATGATTGTCAACAACTCCGCAATGTCCGTTTTAACCCGCCAAGTGCCGACGAGGTGATTGCTTTCCTTGACAGTTACAATTCATTTATCAACCATGCCCCTCGATATTTTTCGCCGATGCGGGAAATTAACATTTTATTGTGAGCAAAGCATGAACTACTGGCTGTTGAAAACCGAACCGGGCTGTTTCTCGTTCGAGATGCTCAAAGGGCGCCCGGAAATGACCGAGCATTGGGACGGGGTGCGCAATTTCCAGGCCCGCAACTTTCTGCGGGATGCCATCAAGGCCGGCGACCGGGCCCTGTTCTATCACAGCAGCATCGCCGAACCGGCGGTAGTCGGCGTCGTGGATGTCGTCCGGGGCGGCTATCCCGATTTTACCGCCCTGGATCCGGACGGGGAGCATTTCGATCCCAAGGCTTCGCCAGCCAATCCGATCTGGTACATGGTGGATGTGCGCTACCGGGCCGATCTGCCCAAACCGGTGACGCTGGCTGCCATCAGGGCCAACCCACTCCTGGCCGGGATGCCGCTGGTCAACCGCAGCCGCCTGTCGGTCCAGCCGGTCAGCCCCGAAGAGTGGCGCATCATCCTGATCCTGGGCGGTCTGGCTCCATGACGGAGGAAAAGCGCTGCATACGGATGGACAAGGTCTGCTATGCGGTCGGGGGGCGCACGATCCTGACCGATTTCGACCTGCTGCTGGAACAGGGGGTCAACCGTACGATCCTGGGGGTCAGCGGGGCCGGCAAGACCACCATCCTGAAGCTGGCCCTGGGACTTCTGGAGCCCCAGTCCGGCCGGATCACGATCAACGGCCTGACCATCACCGGCCTGAAGGAAGCCCAATACCGCCAGCAGCGCAAAAAAATCGCCATCGTTTTTCAGGGGGGAGCCCTGTTCGATTCCATGACCGTGGGCGAGAATGTGGGCTATCGCCTGTTCGAAGAGGGATGGCTGCCGGAGAGGGAGATCGAGGAGATCGTCCGTGAAAAGCTGCGCTTTGTGGGCGTCGAGCCGGCCCTGGATCTTTATCCGGCCGAGCTTTCGGGCGGCATGAAGAAACGGGTCGCCATCGCCCGGGCCCTGGCGGCCGACCCGGATTACATCTTTTTCGACGAGCCGACCACCGGCCTGGATCCGATCGGGGTCTACAATATCTGCAGCCTGATGCAGCGCCTGCAGGCCGACGGCAAAACCACCCTGATGGTAACCCACGATCTGGCGACCGCCTTTGCCACGTCCCAGAGATTCACCTTTCTGCACCAGAGCCGGCTGTTGTTCGACGGCAGCCAGGAAGAGATGCGGGCCTGCGCTATTCCCGAGGTGCGCGAGTTTCTGCTGCCGACGGAACAGTCGCTGTTTGTATGATGGAGGAGATGCGATGAAACGCAGCAATCAGATCGGCTGGGCCCAGGTGCGGGCCGGGGTCTTCATTTTTACGGCGCTGGTCCTGCTGGCGGTCGCCATCGTCATGATGGGCCAGAAAACCAAGATGTTCGTGGACAAGAAGAGTCTGACGATTGTTATGGATGACGTGCTGGGGCTGAAGGTCGGCGCGCCGGTCTGGCTGGCCGGCGTGGATGTGGGCCTGGTCAATGACATCCGTTTCGCGGACCCCAAACACAGCAACGAAGTGGAAATAGCGGCCGAAGTTGACAGCGCCGCCCTGAAGAAGATCGGCCCTGATTCCCGAATTTCGATCAAGACTCGCGGTCTGATGGGGGAGAAGTATGTTGATATCACCCCCTCCAGCCAGTATTCGGAAACGCCGCCCACAACCTTGCGCGGCACTCCGGTCGCCAAACTGGATGATGTGGTTCAGAAAGCCAGCGCCAGCTTCGACAAGATCAACGGCATCATCGACAATATCAACCAGGGCAAGGGCACCCTCGGCCGGCTCAACAAGGACGAAACTCTCTACACCAATGCGGCCCGCCTGGCGGTCGAAATGAAAGATCTGATGACCACCATCAACCGCGGCGATGGTACCCTGGGCCGTTTGAACCGCGATCCGGAACCCTTCAACAAGCTGCTCGGCATCCTCAACCGCGCCGACCGAACCCTGCAGGACATCCAGGCCGCCGACGGCACACTCAACCGACTGATCTACGACAAGGGACTGTATACCAAACTCTCCCTGCTGGCCGACAAAAGCAACCAGGCCGCCGATGTGGTCAGCGACCTGAACAAGAAGATCACCTCCAAGGAGGGCACGATCGGCCTGCTGCTGAACGACCGCGAGTTCTACGACAAGGGCATCGCACTGCTGTCCCGGGCCGACAGCTCCGTCAAATCAATCGAAGAGGTAACGGCACGCATTAAAAACGGCGACGGAACCGCCGCGAAACTGGTCAATGACAAGCAGTTGTATGAACAGATGAACCGCATGGTTGAAGATGTGGATGCACTGGTAAAGGATTTCAAGGAGCATCCCCGCAAATACATCAAGTTTTCGGTTTTCTAAAAGGAGTTGTACAGCATGGTACGCATGATATTAGTAGCTGCAGCGCTCTGCCTGTTTTCCCCTGGCCTGCAGGCGGCAGATCCTTCAACCTTTCTCACGTCACCCTCCTCGACAGAATCAAGAAAAGGGCTGGAGGAGAAGGTTGTCGAGCATACCTTGAAGAATGGCATGAAGCTGCTGCTGGTGGAGCGGCACAGCTCCCCGACCGTTTCAGCCTGGATCCGCTTCCGGGTCGGCAGCGTCGATGAACGAAGCGACGAACGGGGCATCGCTCACCTGCTTGAGCATATGCTCTTCAAGGGGACCACAACCCTGGGAACCAGTGATTATGCCGCCGAAAAACCGATTCTGGACAAGATCGAGGAAACCGCCCAGGCGTTGACGCTGGAAAAGTCCAGACGCGGCAAAGCTGACCAGGGCAAAGTGGCCGAACTGGAAAAGCGATTGGCCGAACTGGAGGCGCAAGCGGCCAAATTCGTCATCAAGGATGAGTTTTTCGAACTTTACTCAAAGAACGGCGGGGTTGGCTACAACGCCTTCACCAGCCGCGACGGCACCACCTACCTGATCAGCCTCCCCTCCAACAAACTGGAGCTGTGGGCGGCCATCGAATCCGACCGGCTCAAGAATGCGGTGCTGCGGGAATTCTACACCGAACGTTCGGTGGTGATGGAGGAACGGCGCCGTTCCTACGACGCCGACCCGGAAAGCAAGCTGTGGGAAACTTTCCTGGCCTCCGCTTTTCTGACCCATCCCTACGGCCAGCCGACCATTGGCTGGAGCTCCGACATACAGAATCTGACCCGCAGCAAGGCCGAGCAGTTCTTCCGCAGCTACTACGCCCCCAACAACGCCATTGTGGCCATTGTCGGCGACATCAACAGCCAGGCGGCAATCAATCTGGTGGAGCGCTATTTTGGTTCTATCCCGCCCGGCAAGGAGCTGGCGCCGGTCACGGCCGAAGAGCCGAAGCAGGCCGGTGAGCGGCGCATCGAACTGGTGGCCGAAGCGGAACCGACCCTGATGATCGCTTTCCACAAGCCGGCCATCCTGGCCCGGGATGATTATGTTTTCGATGTGATCAGCATGATTTTGGGGAATGGCCGCACCTCGCGCCTGTATAAAAAACTGGTGATCGAAAAACAGATTGTCGCCGATGTGGGTGTTTTTGACGCACCCGGCAGCCGTTTTCCCAGCCTGTTCATCGTCAGCGCCACTCCCCGTTCGCCACACACGGCCGCCGAAGTCGAGACGGCCATCCTGGCCGAACTGGAACTGCTGAAAAATGAACCGGTGGCCGAACGTGACCTGCAGCGCATCCTGAACAAGATCGAATATGAGGAGGCCCGCCGCATGGGAACCAACGGCGGACTAGCCCGCAACCTGACCGAATACGAAGCGGTGGCCGGCGACTGGCGCTACATGACCGAATACCGTGGCAAGGTTACCACAGTCACCGCGGCCGACATCCAGCGCGTGGCCAAAGAGTACTTCACCCGCGAGAACCGCTCGGTGGGCTTCATCACCACAAAGGGGGGTGAGCTGAAATGAAACGCCTGATCCTTTCCCTCTGCTTTATCATCCTTTCCATGACTTCGGCCCTGGCCGGAGAACCGGCCCTGGCCGATCCCCGCAGCATGACGTTCCCCGAACTGCGCTTCGAAATTCCAAAGGCCGAGCGGATCGTCCTGGAGTGCGGCATGCCGGTTTATCTGCTGCGCGACAGCGAACTGCCGATCATCACCATGACCGCCATGGTCCGTACCGGCTCGGTTTATGAGCCGGCCGCCAAGTCCGGTCTGGCCGGCCTGACCGGCGTTGTCATGCGCAGCGGCGGAGCCGGCGGACTGTCCCCGGAAAACATGGACGACGAGCTGGAATTCATGGCCTCAGCCGTGGAAAGCAGCATCGGCAGCGACATGGGCAGCGTTGGGCTGACGACCCTGACCAAGAACCTGGAGCGTACCCTGACGGTCTTCCGGGATGTGCTGCTCCGGCCCGATTTCAGCGAACAACGGCTCGAGATGGCCCGCAAACAGGCCATCGAAGGACTGCGGCGGCAAAACGACGACCCCAAGATGATCGCCGATCGCGAAGTGGCCCGGGCGATCTACGCCGGCCATCCGCTGGGTGATATCCCAACCTTTGAAACCATCAACGCCATCAGCCGCCAGGATCTGATCGACTTTCACCGCCGCTTTTACCGACCCGATAACATGCTGCTGGCTGTTTCCGGCGATTTTGAGCGGGATGCTCTGATCAAAACCCTGAATACGCTCTTCGGAGCGGCCCCCACGGGCAAGCCGGCGGCGCTGCCCGAAATACCGCAGCCGCGGCAGCTGTTCCAGCCCGAAGTCATCTACGGCAAGAAGGATGTCAACCAGACCGTTATCCGCATGGGACACCTGGGCCTGACCAAGGACAGTCCCGACATCTACGCCGTCCGGCTGCTGGACTACATCCTGGGGGGCAGCTTCACCTCCCGCCTGACGATGGAGATCCGCACCAATCGGGGTCTGGCCTACAATGTCGGCAGTCACTTCGATATCGGCCGCCGCTTCGCCGGCAGCTTTATCGCCGAGACCGAAACCAAGGCCGAATCGACGATCAAGGCCATCGGGCTGATGAAGGAGATCATCAGCGGCATAACCAAAGAACCGGTCAGCGAGCAGGAACTGAACGCGGCCCGCGATTACATGATAAACTCCTTCATGTTCGGCTTCACCAGTCCGGCTTCGATCGTGTCGCAGCGGGCCAGGCTGGAGTTCTACGGTTATCCGGACAATTATCTTGAAAATTACCGCAGCGCCATTGCCAGAGTAACCAGGGAGGATGTGCTCAAAGCAGCCCAAAAATATCTGAAACCGGGCGCTTTCAAGCTGGTGGTGGTCGGCGACGCAGGCAAATTTGACGCGCCGCTTTCCTCGCTGGGAAGCGTACGGGAACTGGATTTGAAGCTGAATATTCCAAACGAGGTGAATCGAAATGGCAAAATTTGAGTGGGATGACAGCGTTGCACTGGGTATTCAAACCATCGATGATCAGCACAAGGCGCTTTTCGGCTGGGTCAACAGCCTGAATGAGGCGGTCAAACGAGGTGACGGGGCTGAAGCGGTCGGCGAAATTATCTGGAAGCTCATCAGCTATGTGACCGAACATTTCTCTGAAGAAGAGCGCCTGATGCTGGCCTGCCATTTTCCCGGCCTGGTTTCACACCGCAAGGAGCACGATCTGTTTGTCGCGCGCCTGAAGGATATTCAATCCAGCTATAACGATGGCCACGAGATGAGTGAAAATGTCCTCGATTTTCTGGTGGACTGGCTGGTCTGCCACATCAAGGGAACCGACCAGAGCTACAGCCGCTTTATCCACCAGCAGGAAAGCGCTGCGTAAACCTCACAAGGGAGCTCTTGCACCATTGCCCGCCACGGTTGATTCCCTGGCGGGTTTTGCTTTTTTGGGGAAACGGAGCGGACGTATTGACCATCCGTGATTGTCTGGTAAATTTAACCGAAACTAATACATCCGAGAAGTGTCCATGTTTTGTCAACGGCAGCTGCACCGGTTACGGCGACGCCATCGCTGGTACAGGCCGGTACAATCCTTATGTGGAGCGATAACCGGCAGACGGTACGAAATAATAATTCAGGAGCATCTGATAAGGACCGAGGGGTGATGACATGCGCTATTCTCCATTGATGACAGATCTGTACGAAATGACCATGCTGGCCGGATACCTGGAGGAGGGGATGTCTGAAAAACCGGCGGTTTTCGACCTATTCTTCCGCACAAATCCCTTCGAGGGGGGCTACGCCGTTTTTGCCGGACTGGAACCGGCCCTTAACTATCTGGAAGATTTGTATTTTCTTTCGGAAGAGCTGGTATACCTGCAGAATCTTGGAATATTCAAAACCCGCTTTATCGAGTTCCTGCGCGAATTTCGTTTTCGCGGAACGGTGACTGCGCCGCCGGAGGGAACAGCGGTGTTCGCCAACGAGCCACTGGTGACCGTTGAAGGCACCCTGGCCGAGGCGCAGTTCGTCGAGACGGCACTGCTGAATATCATCAACTTCCAGACCCTGGCGGCCACCAAGGCGGCCCGCATCAATCATGCGGCAGCCGGAGCGGAGGTAATCGAGTTCGGCCTGCGCCGGGCCCAAGGACCGGACGGCGGGGTCTCCTGCGCCCGGGCAGCCTGCGTGGGTGGCGTGCGCAGCACAAGCAACGTGCAGGCCGGGATGCTCTATGGAGTGCCGCTGCGCGGGACCCACGCCCATAGCTGGGTGCAGGCCTTCCCGAACGAACTGGCTGCTTTCCGGGCCTATGCAGACGCATTCCCCGACAGTACCATCCTGCTGGTGGATACCTACGACACCCTCGGGAGCGGAATTCCCAATGCCATTACCGTGGCCGGCGAACTGCGAACCCGTGGCCATGAACTGCGCGGTGTGCGTCTGGATTCCGGAGATCTCGCCTATCTCTCCCGCGAGAGTCGCCGGATGTTTGACGAAGCCGGTTTCCCGGAAGTGAAGATCGTGGCCTCCAACTAACTGGACGAGTTCGTAATCAATTCAATCCGGGCCGAAGGGGGACGGGTGGACATCTATGGTGTCGGCACGAAACTGGCCACCTGCAGCGGACCGGGAGGCGGGGCACTGGGCGGGGTTTACAAGCTGGTGTCGGTGGACGGCGTGCCAAAATTCAAAGTCACCAGCGACATCGCCAAAGCCACCCTGCCGGGAAAGAAACGTGTCCTGAGGGTGCTGGGAGCGGATGGCGGTCTGCTGCAGGATGTGATCTGCCTGGAGCAGGATAATGTGTGCGGCGGCGATACGATCTACGATCCCTGCAATCCGCTCCAGCAGACGAAACTCCCGGCACAGGTGACCTTTCACGAATTGCGCCGTATCGTGATGGAAAAGGGCTCTCGAACTGCACTCCCCGAAACGCTGGACGCAATGGCCGAACGGAGTGCAGGTCAGCTGGCCGGACTGCCGCAGGGTTGTCTGCGCTTCATCAACCCCCACCGCTACAAGGTCTCCATTTCCGCAGGGCTGAACGAGCTGAGGAACCGGCTGATTGAAACGGTGCGCAGTGAAAGGGCATGAACTATGGAAAAGAACGCGGCGTTACTGATAGTGGATGTGCAGAACGACTTCTGCCCCGGCGGTGCTTTGCAGATTACCAATGGAGACCGGGTGGTTGGACCGATCAACCGCGCGGCGCAGCTTTTTGCCGCTGCCGGGCTACCGGTACTGGCCAGCCGGGACTGGCACACGGCGGATTCAAAACATTTTCGTGAATTCGGGGGTCCCTGGCCGGTTCATTGCGTCCAGGGAACCCAGGGGGCCGCCTTCCATCCCGCCTTGCACCTGCCAGAAGGAACCGTGGTGCTCTCCAAGGGGATAAACCCGGAGCTGAACGGTTATTCGGCCTTCGAGGGGGTCACCGCTGACGGCCGGATGCTGGCGGAACTGCTGCGCGAGCTGCAGGTGCGGAAGCTCTATATCAGCGGCCTTGCCACGGACTACTGTGTCCTCTGCACGGCCCGTGAAGCAGTGCGCAGCGGTTTCGAGGTTACGCTGCTGACCGATGCCGTGGCCGGGGTGGACATCATCCCCGGTGCATCGGCCGCGGCAATCGAGGAGATGGCAAGCGCCGGCGCACAGCTGGCCACCGTGGAGGGGCTGGTACTGTCGGAGCCATAGTATGCGCTACCTGTTACTTGCCGACCTGGTGCTTCTCGTGCATGCCTGTTTTGTTCTCTTCGTTCTCGCGGGCGGGTTGGCGGTACTGCGTTGGAGACGTATGGCCTGGCTCCATCTTCCTGCAGCACTCTGGGGAGCAGCCATAGAGCTGGGCGGCTGGATATGCCCGCTGACCTATCTGGAAAATCACCTCCGCCGGCTGGGCGGAGGTGCCGGCTACAACGTAACCTTTATTGAGCGCTATCTGGAGCCGTTCCTTTACCCTCTCGGCCTGACGCGTCACACACAGCTTGTGTTCGGACTCACGGTTTTGCTGGTCAATTTGGCCATCTATGCGCGACTCTGGAGTCATCGTCGTACATCATCCGGAGAGTGAACGAAACAGCGAGGACGATATGTCATTATTCACGACTCTCATCTACTGTCAGTTCGACGCCATGGAACTTCTCCCGGTTTCGGAAGTCGGCTCCGGTCGGAAGAGATGCCATGTGATCCGCGAAAGATGTTTCGGGTGTGGCATCTGCGAAAGCAAATGTCGGAATGGGGGCATCTCTCTCGTTCTGGACCCGCACAAAGGGGTCCCCTTGAACATTGAGGCATTGGCGCAGGCGAATGCAGGGGAAACAGGGCTATGAACGGCAGGGACGCGGAAAGGAAAATCCAATGATCATCGGCATTCCGAAGGAGATTAAGCGAGAGGAGTACCGGGCCGCCATCACACCGGCCGGTGCAGCGGAGCTCGTTTCAGCCGGTCATAAGCTGTTCGTGGAGAACGGCACGGGGCACGGGAGCGGTTTCCCGGACGACAGCTATCGGCAGAGCGGAGCTGTGCTGGTCAGTCGCGAAGAGCTGTTTCGGGGAGCAGAGTTGATCGTCAAAGTCAAGGAGCCGCTTCCGGAGGAGTTTGGGCTTCTCCGGCAGGGTCAGGCTCTCTTCACCTATCTGCATCTGGCCCCAAACCGGGGGTTGACGACGTTTTTGATGGAGAGAGGGATAACGGCACTCGCCTATGAGACACTGGAGGTCAATGGCTCGCTTCCCCTGCTGGCGCCCATGAGTGAGGTGGCGGGGCTGATGGCCCCTCTGGCGGCGGCCTGGTGCTTGCAAAGGATCACGGAAGGATCAGGTCTTCTTCCGATGGGGATGGTGGGGGTCAGGCCGGCCAGGGCGCTCATCCTCGGCGCAGGCATTGTCGGCCGCCATGCCGCCCGGGTTGCGCTGGGCCTCGGCATGGAAACGGTTGTTCTCAACAGGGGCATTGAAAGCCTGCGGCGGATCGACGAATTGACTGGTGGAAGGGTGCGGACCGGCATGCTGGCAGCGGAAAACATCCGGGCAGAGATACGCGATGCGGATGTGATTATCACGGCGGCCCTGATTCCGGGAGCCAGGGCCCCGCTGCTCATCTCCCGCGAGATGCTCACAGAGATGAAAAAAGGGACCGTAATCGTCGATGTGGCTGTCGACCAGGGAGGGTGCGTCGCGACGACCCGTCCCACAACACACGATGATCCGACCTACCTGGTGGACGGTATCGTCCATTATGCGGTTGCCAATATGCCGGGAGCCTACCCCCGTACATCCACCCTGGCACTGACCAACGCCACGCTGCCGTACATCCGGATGCTTGCCGACCAGGGGGTGGAACGGGCCATTGCCGGGAACCCGGGCTTGGCAACGGCGGTGAACGTTCACCAGGGGAAGATCACCCATCCTGCCCTGTCAGCATCCTTCGGTGCCGGCGGGCCGTCTTAAGGAGGTTGATCTGCGGTGGCCAACGAGTCAAGTCAGGCACTCTTTCACATTCACAACATCTCCAAGATCTACACCATGGGAGATGTGCAGGCCAACGCCTTGCGGGGGGTCGATTTCGACCTGTGGGCCGGGGAGTTCGTCGTGATCCTGGGGGCCTCGGGCAGCGGAAAATCCACCCTGCTCAACATCCTGGGGGGATTGGATGTGCCGAGCAGCATGCGACCAACACGTTCAAGGCGGCCGACTACCGGACCAGGGCGGCAACGGCCCAGCTGCAGGAAGCCCGGGCGGCCCTGCTGTCCGCCGAACCGGGACAGACCGGCGGCGGGCGAACCATCAGCCTGCGCCCCCCCCTCGAAACGGGCCGGTACTGCGGGTTCTGAAAAAGAGCGAGCGGGTCGTGAACTGGTGCACCTTTGTGCTGCAGCAGGGCCGGGTCCAACGCCGGACGGTCACGGTCGGGCACCGTAACCAGGTCGAGGCCGAGATCTTGAACGGCCTCGTCAAGGGAGAAACGGTCGTGCTGCACCCTTCCAACCAGCTGGACGACGGTATGCGCGTCAGGGAACAATGAACATGCAGATGCACCGCAGCCTTACCACGGAGGAACAGGCCATGTCACTCCCCCCTCAACTGAATAAAATATCTGACACCGTGTGGGAACTGCCGGTCAGCTTCAAGGAGGGCATGCGGGTCCCGGCCAGGATCATCGCCACGGAATCGCTGCTGGACGGCATGGAGGCCGGCGTCTTCGAGCAGGCCGCCAACGTAGCCTGTCTGCCCGGCATCATCAACTACTCCTGGTGCATGCCGGACGGTCACTGGGGTTACGGCTTTCCGATCGGCGGCGTGGCGGCTTTTGACCCGGACAGCGGCGTGATCTCGCCGGGAGGGATCGGCTTCGACATCAACTGCGGCATGCGACTGGTTCTGACTACTTTGACTGAAGAGGAAGTACGGCCGCGCATCCGCGAACTGGTGGACCAGCTGTTCTTGGCGATTCCGACCGGGGTCGGCTGCAGCGGTTTCGTGCGTTGTTCCCGGAGTAAATTCCGGCGTGTCATTGAGCACGGCTCCCGCTGGTGCCTGGAGAACGGCCTGGCGCTGCCGGAAGACCTGGAGATGACCGAGGAGGGGGGCTGCTTCGAAGGCGCTGACGCCGACGCCTGCAGCGACAAAGCCATCGAACGGGGCTTCGACCAGATCGGTACGCTGGGTTCGGGCAACCACTACTGCGAGATCCAGGTGGCCCGTCCGGAAAACATCTTTGATGAAACAACCGCCCGAGCCTTCGGCATCACGATCCCCAACCAGATCGTGATCATGTTTCACTGCGGCAGCCGCGGTTTCGGCCACCAGGTGGCCACCGACTACCTGCAGACCTTTCTGAAGGTCATGACCGGCAAATACGGGATTAAGCTGTATGACCGGGAGCTGGCCTGCGCCCCCTTCCGCTCTCCCGAAGGGCAGGCCTATTTTGCCGCCATGAAGTGTGCCGCCAACATGGGCTTTGCCAACCGCCAGGTGATCCTGCACCGTATCCGCGAGGTGTTTTCCCGGCTCTTCCGGCGTTCACCCGAGGATCTGGGGATGCGTATGGTCTACGATGTGGCCCACAATACCGCCAAACTGGAGCAGCATCTGATTGACGGGCAGCTGCGGCAGGTGCTGGTCCACCGCAAGGGGGCCACCCGTTCCTTCGGGCCGGGCATGCCCGGCCTGCCCGACTGCTACCGGGAAACCGGCCAGCCGGTTATCATCGGCGGCAGCATGGAGACCGGTTCCTACCTGCTGGCCGGACAGGCCAGCTCCGCCCCCACCTTCTGTACCACCGCCCATGGCAGTGGCCGGACCATGAGCCGGCACCAGGCCAAAAAGATGGTCCAGGGGCGCAAGCTGCTGGGTGAGATGGAGCAGCGCGGAATCCATGTGCGTACCGCCTCCTACGGTGGTCTGGCCGAAGAAGCCGGCCTGGCCTACAAAGATATAGACGTCGTGGCGCGGGCCACGGAAGAGGCCGGATTGAGCAGAAGGGTCGCCAAGCTGGTGCCGATCGGCAACATCAAGGGTTGATTTTAGTGGAGTAATCCATGCCATTTCGCTTTCTGGAAGAGATCGCCACTGCCGATGTCGCTTTCGAGGCCTGGGGAGAAACACGGGAGGAACTGTTCATGGCCAGCGCCGCCGCCCTGCTGCGCACAATGGTTGACGCGCCGGAACAGGTGCTGCGGAAACAGGATCTGGTCCTGCGACTGGAGCATGAAGAACTGGATCTGCTGCTGCTCTCCTTCCTGCAGGAACTGATTTTCTACAAGGATGCCCGTCGTCTGCTGCTGCATGCCGAGCGTGTGCGTATTGAAGAACACGGGGAAGGTTTCTTCCTGGAGGCGATGGTCAGCGGTGAGCAGATCGATGCCGGACGCCATCGACTGCTGGTGGATGTCAAGGCGGTCACTCTGCACCGCCTGCAGGTCGCGTTCGCGGAAAACCTCTGGAAGGGAGTTGTGGTGCTGGACGTGTAACTTCACCCTGGGGTCGCTGGCGGCAGTGAAAACCATTTTATCAGTGCGAGGGTCAGTCAGGGCTTTGAAATGGATATCCTGCGGGGACGGATCATGCGAATTCTTCTGTTGCTGGCTCTGCTGCTGGTGATTGCCCGCTGGCGGGTCAAGGAGATGTTCTATTACCCGGACTCGCTGGTTTATGATACTCCGGCGAGTCACGGCTTGAAGTACGAACCGGTACGCTTTGCCAGTCGGGACGGAACAAGGCTTTCCGGCTGGTTCATTCCTGCCGTCGGAACCCCGAAGGGAACCGTCATTCATTTTCACGGCAACGCCCAGAACATGACGGCCCACTTCGCCTTTGTCTCCTGGCTGCCGGTCGCAGGTTTCAACCTGTTTGTCTTCGACTACCGGGGATACGGAGAATCTGAAGGGACGCCAAACCGCAGAGGAGTGTACGAGGACTCCCAGGCAGCTCTGCAGTATGTGCGTTCCCGCCGGGACATCGACCCTGCAAAGCTGTTTACGCTGGGACAGAGTCTGGGCGGTGCCGTTTCAATTGTAGTTGTGGGAGATGGCGACAAGCAGGGAATCAGGGCGGTAGTTGCTGATTCTGCCTTCTTCTCCTACCAGAGCATCGTCAGAGATGTCATCGGCACAATGCCGTTGCTTGCCTTCGTCAAATCGCCGCTCTCGAAACTGCTGATCGGCAATGACTTGAGTCCGGCCGATTATATCGGCCGGATAGCGCCGATTCCGATTCTGCTGATCCACGGCAGCGCCGACCAGGTTGTTCCTTTCCAGCACGGCACATGGCTGATGGAGCGCGCCGGACAGCCCAAAACCTACTGGCGGATTGAGGGGGGAAACCACACCGAGGCACTTCTATCTCCGGATTCGCCATACCGACGCAGGCTGACCGATTTTTTAGAGGCTGCGTTGAGATAAGGATAACACGCATATCGATTCCAGTAACTGCCATCACAAAATAAGATGTTTATGATCTTATCTCTAAAATTATCCTCCCAAGTTCATCTGATAGTGATATACTTTGTGTGTAGAAATTAATATAACAAGGAGGTGACTGTCATGAAAATCATGAAAATGATGATTCCGGGACGTAAAATGATGCCGTTGAAAAACATGATGCCGGTCATGCTTGCAAAGCATGAAAAAATGATCCGGTTTGAACCGAACCACAACGTTCATGTCATCACCCACCACGGGAAGATGATGCTGGGCCGGAAAGGACGCAAATGATAATGTCTATTAAATAAAACATAGTATTTTTAAGCCCGGTTTTTTGCCGGGCTTTTTTTAGTTAATCTGGCCTGGAGCTTCACCCTCTGACGAACAGAGGGTCAGCCGGCCAGTCGTCCGGCTAGGGCGGTAAGGTCGCCCGACCGGCTTTCGCACCACCGGATCAATCCGGGCGGCTACAGACTTGGCTGTCAAGCTGCGGGCGTCTACCGACGGGGCGCTTGTGTTTGTACATCCACATCTGAACCGTTTCTTTACAGTTCATGTCACTATGTTCGGAAATTTTGCCGTTCTTGCCGCCGTCCGTTTTTTTCAAGTAACCTCGGTTGTTTTTATCTGTTTTTTATGGCACTCTTGCCGGCAGCAAAGACCCGGCAGGAGGATCATTGAACGATGAGCGAAGCAATCAAGCAGCAGATCAGGGAACTTCTTCAAAAGCACAACGCCGTGCTGCTGGCCCATAACTACATGCGCGACGAAGTGCAGGAGATTGCCGAAATCACCGGCGATTCCCTGGCGCTGTCAATTGAGGCCGCCAAAACCGATGCCGATGTAATCGTTTTTTGCGGGGTGCACTTCATGGCCGAATCGGCCGCGATCCTGTCGCCCGGCAAGACGGTGCTGCTGCCGCGTCCCGACGCCGGTTGTCCGATGGCCGACATGGTCACCGCCGAAGAACTGGAACAGCTCCGGGCGCAGCACCCGGGCGTGCCGGTCGTGACCTATGTCAACTCGTCGGCCGAGGTCAAAGCCCATTCCGACATCTGCTGCACTTCTGCCAATGCCCTTAAAGTCGTCAGATCTCTTAAGGAAGAAAAGCTGATTTTCGTGCCGGACCGCAACCTGGGGCGCTGGATCGCCCGGTTCGTACCTGAGAAGAAGTTCATTTTCTGGGAAGGCTTCTGCCCGACCCACGAGCGCATGACGGTCCAGGCCGTGCTGCAGAAAAAGACGGAGCACCCGGATGCGCTCTTCATCTGCCATCCTGAAAGCTCGCCGGAGGTTTCGGCTCTGGCCGACCACGTCTGCTCCACCAGCGGCATGTACGACTACTGCCGCACCAGCCCGGCCAAAAAGTTCATCGTCGGCACCGAAGCCGGCATCCTCTACAAGCTGCGGCTCGACAGCCCGGACAAGGAATTCATCCTGGCCTCCCCGGCCCTGTTCTGCCCCAACATGAAGCTGACCTCGCTGGAGGACGTACTGCTGTCACTCCAGACCCTGTCACCGGTTGTCAGCGTTCCGGAGGATATCCGACTCAAGGCCAAAGGGGCGCTGGACCGGATGCTGGCAATTCCGAGAGACTGATGCTGTTCCCGGGAGAAGCACAGGTCTGGCGGTTGCTGTTGATAATCGGCCTGTGCTTCTTCTTTCCGATCACGGCTGCAGCCGTACCACCTCCCACCGAAAAAATCCCGGTCATCGTCGTCGGCGGCGACCGCGACTATCCCCCCTATGAATTCATCGATAAAGACGGCCAGCCCAGCGGCTACAACGTCGAACTGACCAAGGCAATCGCCGAGGTTATGGGCATCAAGGTTCAGTTCCGCCTGGGGAGCTGGGCCGAAATGCGGGAAGCTCTCCAGCGTGGGAAAATCGATGTGCTGCAGGGCATGTCCTATTCCGAGGAGCGGGCCGGCCAGGTCGATTTTTCACTGCCCCACACGATCGTCAATCACGCCGTCTTCGCCCGCCGCGATTCCCCCAACGTCAACGCCTTGGATGAACTGGAAGGAAGAACGGTGGCCGTCCACCGGGGCGGAATCATGCACGACTACCTGGTCAGCCATAAATTCAGCGGCCGGTTGACCCTGACCGAGACCCCGGCCGATGCGCTGCGCCAACTGGCGGCCGGCACGACCGACTACGCCATCGTGGCGATCGTGCCGGGCATGTACATCATCCGTGAACTGAAGCTGACCAACCTGATTCCGGTCGTGCGCAACGTGGCTACCCAGCGCTACTGCTATGCGGTTGGCAAGGGCAACACCGAGCTGCTTTCGCGCTTCAATGAAGGGCTGGCGATTCTGAAGAAAACCGGCCAGTACAGCTTGATCTACAACAAATGGCTGGGGGTGCTGGAACCGCAGCCGGTGGATCTGCGCACGATCGCCAGGTACGCGGCGATTGTCGTGGTGCCGCTGATCCTGCTTCTGGGCGGTTTTGCGCTCTGGTCGCGGACCCTGCACGGCCAGGTGGCCCTGCGCACCGCCGACCTGACCCGCGAGATCGCCGAGCGGCGGCACGCCGAGGAGGAGCTGCGTCTGAACCAGCAGCAGTTGCTGCAGGCCGACAAGATGGCCGCCCTGGGGGTGCTGGTTTCGGGGGTGGCCCACGAGATCAACAACCCGACCGGCCTGATCCTGCTGGAAGTGCCGACGCTGAAGCGTTTCCAGGCCGATGCGGCCAAGGTGCTGGAACAGTATTACCGCGAGAACGGCGACTTCAGTTGCGGTGGCTTGCCTTATTCGCGCATGCGGGAGGAGGTGCCGCGCAGCCTGGAGAAGCTGCAGGAGGCCGGCAAGCGCATCAAACGGATCGTGGATGACCTGAAGGACTTTGCCCGCCAGGGAAACAGCTCGCTTAACGAGATCGTCGACCTGAACGCCGTGGCCCAGGCGGCCGTACGGTTGGTGGAGCCCTCGATCCGCAAGGCCACGGTTCGTTTCTCTGCCGTGTATGCCGAGGAGCTGCCCGGGATTCGCGGCAACAGCCAGCGCATCGAGCAGGTACTGGTCAACCTGATCCTGAACGCCTGCCAGGCCCTGCCGGACATCAGCCGGGCCATCCAGCTGACCACCAGTTACGACCGGGAGCGCGGCACCGTCACCTTCCGGCTGCGAGACGAGGGCAGCGGCATTGCGCCTGAAAATCTGGCGCGCCTGACCGACCCGTTTTTCACGACCAAGCGTGACACGGGAGGCACCGGACTGGGGCTGTCGGTTTCGGCCGGCATCGTCAAGGAGCATGGCGGCATGTTGGAATTCGATTCGATCCCCGGCCGCGGAACGGACGTCACGCTGACACTGCCAACCGTCCCAGAGGAGGAGAACAGATGAAAAACGCGACCTACCCCGATTTCAGCGTTCTGCTGGTCGATGACGAGCCGGATTGGCTCGGTTCGCTCTCGCTGACACTGGAGTCCTGCGCCAACATCAGCAACATCCTGACCTGCAGCGACAGCCGCCAGGCCATGACGGTCCTGGATGGCGGCCAGGTCGGGCTGGTGCTGCTGGACCTGACCATGCCGCACCTGTCGGGGGAGGCACTGCTGGAACAGATCGCCGAACGGCATCCCGAAATGCTGGTGATTGTCGTCAGCGGCCTCAACCAGCTGGAAACCGCGGTGCGCTGCATGAAGCTGGGCGCCTTCGACTACTGCGTCAAGACCGACGAGGAAGACCGGATCGTGGGGGCGGTGCTGCGGGCGGTCAGGATGGTGGAGATGCGGCGGGATTACCAGGAGATGTCCAGCCGCCTGGTTTCGCGGGAACTGCGCCATCCCGAGGCTTTTACCGGGATCGTCACCGCCGACCGGGCCATGCTGGATATTTTTTCCTACGTGGAGGCGGTCGCCAAAAGCCCCCAGCCGCTGCTGATCACCGGCGAAAGCGGAGTCGGCAAGGAGCTGATCGCCAAGGCCGCCCACAGCCTGAGCGGCTGTCGCGGCAAGTTGGTGACGGTCAACGTGGCCGGGCTGGATGACACCGTTTTTGCCGACACGCTCTTCGGTCATGTCCGGGGTGCCTTCACCGGTGCCGAGCAGGCCCGGCGGGGGATGGTGGAGGAAGCTGCCGACGGCACGCTGTTTTTGGACGAGATCGGCGACCTGAGCATCCCTTCCCAGGTCAAGCTGCTGCGGCTGCTGCAGGAGGGTGAATATTTCCCGCTCGGCAGCGACCTGCCCAAGCGGCTCAAAGCCCGTGTAATCGTCGCCACCCACCAGAACCTGCCCGAGAAGGAGCGCAGCGGGATCTTCCGACGCGACCTGTACTACCGGCTGCGGACCCATCAGGTGCAGCTGCCGGCGCTGCGTGAACGGCGGGGTGATATCGCGCTGCTGCTGGATCACTTTCTGGATGAAGCGGCCCGGGCCCTGGGCAAGAAGAAACCGACGCCCCCCAAGGGGCTGGCCCAGTATCTGGCGACCTACTGTTTTCCTGGCAATGTCCGCGAACTGAAGGCGCTGGTCTACGATGCGGTCAGCGTGCACCGCGACCGGATGCTTTCGATGGAAACTTTCGTCAAGTCGGTTGAACGGCTGCAGTCCGAATGCCCGACGACCGGGGCCAACTCGGCCCGCCAGAACCCTTTTGCCGGGTTCGACGAACTGCCAACCTTCAGCGATGCGGCCGCCTTTCTGGTGCTGGAGGCGATGGAGCGGGCCGGCGGCAACCAGACCCTGGCGGCACGGCTTCTGGGCATCTCCCAGCCGGCCCTTTCCAAGCGTTTGAAGATGCTGAAGGAGTGAGGGATACCCGGCGCCGGATTTACTTTATTCCGCCACGGCCGCTCCGACCGCCGCCGGATGCCCCGCTTTTCTGGCTGCTTTTGGGAGGGGCGTTTTTTACGACAATCTGGCGGTCGCCCAGCAGGGCTCCGTTCAACAGATCGATCGCCTCCCGTGCTTCTTCCTCGCTTGACATCCGGACATATCCGCAGCCCCTGAATTCACCTGAGTCCGAATCGATCACCAGATGGATCGACTCCACCGTCCCCACCACGGAGAACAATTTCCGCACTTCATCTTCCGTCACCAGCCCGGAAATCTGCCCCACATAGACCTCAATTCCCATGGATACTTTCCTTTCGCTCTAACCCGTCTGCAGTTCAATGGACAATTTTGCAGCATCAAAGACACAATTTTCTGAAAGTAGCAATTGTAACCTGCGCCATTTGCATCTACCCGGAAACGAGCCCCTGCCGACTCCTCCGCACCCCATAACCAGAGGTTATAACCATAACCAGCGGTTATATTGACAGCTAACCAAATGAAATTAAAGGACATAACCCGAATAGCGCCTGCTCGTCATAACTGCCGGTTATGACATTTTCCATTTCACTCAATCCAGCCAACCGCACTTTACCTAGTTGTTTCAGGATCTTGCAAGATTTGGCCGGATTGGCACTCTCCCTGCTCTGCATCAGAACAGAAACAATGCGGAGACCTGACCGTCCCGCCAATCTCATCCCTCGCCGTGGAGGTCGTTATGCTAATGTTCTGGGTTCAATTCGTGCTGGTGCTGGGAGCTGTTCTGATCGGTATCCGCCGGGGCGGCGTCGCGCTCGGCCTGATCGGTGGCTTGGGCGTTTCGCTGCTGGTGCTGGGCTTCCGCAGCCCACCTTCCGAGCCGCCGATCGCGGTCATGCTGATCATCCTGGCGGTGGTGACCGCCTCGGCCACGCTGCAGGTGGCCGGCGGCCTGGACTATCTGGTGCAGCTGACCGAAAAGCTGCTGCGTGCCCACCCCAAATACGTAACGATCCTGGCGCCGCTTTCGACCTTCTTCCTGACGGTCTGCTGCGGCACCGGCCATGCCGTCTATGCGCTGCTGCCGGTTATTTCCGACGTAGCGCTCAAAACCGGCATCCGCCCCGAGCGGCCGATGGCCATTTCCAGCGTCGCCTCGCAGATGGGCATCACCGCCAGTCCGGTGGCGGCGGCAGTGACCTTCTTCCTCGGCTTTGCCGCCAAGGCCGGCTATCCGGTGACACTGATCGATATCATCTCGGTCACCATGCCGGCCGGCGTGATCGGCGTGCTGGCGGCGGCCGCCTGGAGTTTCAACCGCGGCAAAGACCTGAACAAGGATCCCGAATTCCAGGCCCGCCTGCAGGATCCGGATTTCAAGAAAGCACTGGATGCGGATGTGACGACCCTGAACAAAAAGATCTCCACCACCGCCAAGATCTCGGTGGCGCTGTTCTTCGCCGGCGTCGGCTCGATCATTCTGTTGGCAAGTCTTCCCGAGCTGTTGCCGCTGACGGCCGACAAGAAACCGGTTGCCATGACAACGGTCGTACAGTTCGTCATGCTGGCCTACGGCGCCTTCATCATGTTTACCGCCGATGTCAAGGCCAAGGACATCGCCCACTCCAGCGTCTTCATCGCCGGCATGATCGCGGTCGTATCGATCTTTGGCATCGCCTGGATGAGCGACACCTTCATCTCGGCCAACAAGAAATTCCTGGTGGACAATATCGGCATCATGGTCAAGATCGCCCCCTGGACCTTTGCCATCGCTACCTTCTGCATCTCGGCCTTTGTCAAGAGTCAGGCCGCCACGCTGGCCATCACGCTGCCGCTGGGACTGGCGCTGGGACTGCCGATCCCGCTGCTGCTGGGCCTGATGCCGGCCAGCTACGCCTACTTCTTCTTCGCCTTTTACCCCAGCGACCTGGCCGCAATCAACATGGACCGCACCGGCACAACCCGCATCGGCAAGTACCTGCTCAATCACAGCTTCATGATTCCAGGGCTTGTAGGGGTCAGCGTTTCAACCGTGGTGGCCTATGCGATTTCGAGGATGATTTTTTAGGCAGTCATCTCAAGCACTAAATTCAAAGGCCGCATCCGGTTCGGGTGCGGCCTTGTGTTATCAGGTAACAGCCTAGCGCAGCTGCAGGCGCTTGCCCTTCTTCTCACTCTTGTCGATCTCCTTCTCCTTGCTGCGGTAGAACTCGCGCATCTCCTTGACCTGACGTTTGACCTCCCGGCGCAGTTCGGGCGGTTCCAGCACCTCGGCGTGGGCGCCATAGGAAAGCACCCAGGAAGCCAATTCCATCTGCCCGGCCGCCTCAAACTCGACCGTTACCCGCCCTTCGCCGTCGCTGCTGGTCGTCTGTCCAGGCATCCAGATCCGATCCTGGATGGCATGAGCCACATCGGCTGAAAATCGCACCCGCACCTTGAACTGTTTGTCACGGACCAGGCCGAAAGCACTGCTGAAATGCTCTTCCGGCTGGTACTCCTTGGGAATCTCGAAACGCTGACGAGTGACCTCCACACCGCAGATCCGCTCCAGCGCAAAGAGACGCAGGGCACTGCGATTATGGGCATTCCCCAGCAGATAAATGCCCCCCTTGTGAAAAACCAGGGTATAGGGATCGAGCTGGTACTGATCGGGCTCGCCCTTGTTCTTTTTGGCGTAACTGAGGCGGATGCGGTACTGGTGCAGCAGCGCCCGCTGCAGCTCCGCCAGATGGGCCGCCGAGCGGGAATAATCCCGGGCTCCGTGCAAAATTGGCAGCGACACCCGCGCAATCCGCTCCAGGTGGGCGGCGTAACGATCCGGCAGAACCGAGTTGATCGAGCGGAAGAGATCGTCGATTTCGGCCAGAAAAGGGGTACCGGCCAGATGGGAACCCAGCGACCGGAGCAGGTAGAGCGACATCATCTGCTGCAGGGAAAAGGTGATCGGGGGAATGTTGCGCGATCTGTTGAGAAAGCTGTAGACTTTTTTACCTTCGCACCATTCGGATGTCAGGGTGTAGCCGGCCTCCTCCACCGCATTCAGGTCGCGGTGGATCGTGCGCCGGTCAACCCGGCACTCTTCGGCCAGTTCATCCAGCGTCAGACCGCGCCTGGTTTCCAGCAGCCGGATGATCGAGTGCAGTCTTCCCGCCTGGGAATATTTTTTGGACGGTTTTCCCTTCTGCATGCTTCCTCCTTGCCGAAACTGAATTTATCGCTACAATAAACGCAAAATTGCATCGGAAACAGGGAGCATTGTAAGTATTTGAGCGTCTTTGACAATACATTTCTGACATATACTGTCATGCTACACGACTGGCTCAACCAGCCCGGTTATCTGTCCCTGTTCTGCATGAGCTTTCTGGCGTCAACCCTTGTGCCGCTCGGTTCGGAGTGGCTGCTGGTGATGATGCTGGCCGGAGGCTACGAGCCGCTCCCGACGGTCGCGGTGGCCACTTTCGGCAACTATCTGGGGGCGGTGGTCACCTACCTGGTCGGCTTGTGGGGCGGCCGGTGGCTGATCGAGCGTGTGCTGCGGGTTTCCCCCCATCAGCAGCAGCGCGCCCACGACTATTATCAACGCTACGGCGCCTATTCGCTGCTTTTTTCCTGGCTGCCGGTGGTCGGCGATCCGCTCTGCCTGGCGGGCGGTATGCTGAAGGTCAATTTCGGCCTGTTTTCGCTGCTGGTGGTCATCGGCAAGCTGGCCCGTTATGCGGCAGTCGCGCTGATAACTCTGAAAAGCGCCGGATAAACAGAACTCCAGGAGGATACTTGCCGTGAACGAAACGCCCCAGCCTGACACCACCCGTCCCTCCCAGCAGCGCTACAAAGGCTATGACCGCATCATGGGCAATATCTCCTGGTTGCTGATTGTGCTGGTGGTTCTGGACATCAAGCTGCTACCGGGCGACGCTTCCGGCACTATATTTCTGGCACTTTTCTGCATCGTGCTATTCTTCTATAACCTGAACGCGCGCTACGGACTGCTCTCCCGCAGATACAGCGCTTTCAAGACTTTTACCGATCTGATGGTCTTTCTGGCATTTATCGTGGCGGTCTGCTGGCATACCGGCAAGCTGTCCAGTCCGTTCATGTCGCTGATCTACCTGATCCTGATGGCCTCCGCCCTGACCCAGGGGCGGCGGGTAACCTATTTCATGGCCGGACTGGCGATAGCTTCCTACGCGCTGCTTGCTTCAGCCGAGATTCGCGAAAGCAGCTATTACCTGTCCAACCTGCTGGAAGTATTTCCCTTCATGCTGATCGCCCATCTGGGAGCCATGCTGGCCGGCGAAGGCGAAAGCGCCCGCCAGGAGGTGGAACGGCTGTCCCTGACCGACGAGGTCACCGGCATCAACAACATGCGTAATTTCTTTCTGCTGTCGGATATCCAGGAAAAGCTGGCCCGGCGCTATACCCGGCCTTATGCGATCTGCATGATCGACGCCGACAACCTCAAAAAGATCAACGATCGGCATGGTCACCTGGCCGGAACACTGCTGATCCAGAAAGTGGCCCGGATGATAACCGAAAACGTACGTAGTTCTGATATCTGTGCCCGTTACGGCGGCGATGAATTCGTGATCATGTTCAACGAAACGTGCAAACAGGATGTGGCCGTTGCTGTGGAACGTATCGTCAGGGGGATGGAGGCAACTCCCTTCGATTTTGAGGGCACTACTATCACGACCACACTTTCGGCCGGACTGGCCGGTTATCCCGAGGATGGTGATGATGTGCGTGCCGTGATGGCCAATGCCGACGAGGCCATGTATGCCAGCAAACGGGGTGGCAAGAACTGCCTGACGATCTTCGGCAATGGCGGGTAGGTCGAGTTGAGCAGCGATGGTTGAAGATCCTTGACCGACGCGACCCGCCGCAACTGTTTGCAAATCCCCGATCAAGGTTTATAGTTTCTCACAAATTTGCCGTCCGGGAGTGAATATGGACCACAAAAGAAGGACGTTCCTCGGCATAGGTCTGGCCGGACTGGGGGCGCTGGCGGCAGCGGCGGTCGGCTGGCCGTTGTTCCGCTATCTGGCACCCCGTTCAAGCAGGGAAGCGGCCGGAAAGGTTGTGGTACCGGAAGGTGACATCCCGGAAGGCGGAGCCAGGTTTTTCGAGTACGCCGGTTCGTCGGCGGTGCTGGTGCGCAAGCGGGACGGCGGCCTGGTTGCGCTCTCGGCGGTCTGCACCCATCTGGGCTGCATCGTGCAATGGCAGAAGGAGAGCCAGGACTTCCTCTGTCCCTGCCATGCTGGACGTTTCAGCACCGATGGTGTCGTCATCGCCGGTCCGCCACCCAAGCCGCTGGCAAAAATCCCCTTCAGTGTGAGTGGCGGAAACATCACCGTAGGATAAACGGATTTTTCGGGGGAAGCTCAATGACGCTGCTGAAAAAGATTGTTGATTGGATCGATCTGCGCATCGGTGTGCGTGAAATAGTACGGAAAGAGCTGACCGGTTATCTGCTGCCGCGCAACATCAATGCCTGGTATTCAATGGGGAGCATTCTACTGGTCGCCTTCGCCCTGCAGGTGCTGAGTGGTATTCTGCTGCTGATCTATTATGTGCCGGATGCCGACAAAGCTTTCAAAAGCGTCAGCCAGATCATGAACGAGGTTCCCTTCGGCTGGCTGATTCGCATGTTCCATGCGGTCGGCTCCAACATGATGGTGCTGGCCCTGCTGCTGCACATGCTTTCGGTACTGCTGATGGGAAGCTACAAACGCCCGCGTGAGCTGAACTGGCTGACCGGCTTCATCCTCTTCAGTCTGGTGCAGGGCATCTCCCTGACCGGTTATCTGCTCCCCTGGAGCCAGCTCTCCTTCTGGGCCACCACCGTGGCCACCAACAGCGCCAGTGCGATCCCGCTGATCGGTCCCTATCTGGTGGAATTTCTGCGGGGAGGCGTGCTGGTTGGGCCGCCGACCCTGGGGCGTTTCTTCGCCCTGCATGTGGCGGTCATTCCGCTCTTGATCGCCGCGCTGATCGGGGCGCACCTGTTCCTGCTGAAACGAACCGGCGTGTCGACACCCCCTTTCGGACAGCCGGAGACACCAATTCCGCCGCCAGCCGACAGCTATCGTTACGAAGACCACCCCGGCGGCATTCCCTTCTTCCCCAACTATGCCCTGGAAGATCTGCGTTCGATCGCGCTCTACCTGGCCTGTTTCCTGGCAGTGCTCTTTTTCGACCCCTACCTGTTTTTCCCCAAAGATGCCTTCATACCGGCCAATCCCTTTGTGACCCCGGCCCACATCAAGCCGGAGTGGTACTTTCTGGCCAACTACCAGACCCTGAAACTATTCCCGAACGAGCTGATCGGCCTGTCGCTGCAGGGGGCCGCCATGACCTTCCTGGCGCTGCTGCCGTTCATCGACCGGGGCCGGCAGCGGCATCCGCTCAAACGACCGCTGTTTTTGGCCTGTTTTATCGCCGGTCTGCTGCTCTGGATCGGGCTCGGCATCTGGGGGCACTACTCATGAGGTATCGGGAAATAATCATGGCAAACTTCATGCGGCTTTTCAGCCTGATTCCACTGATTCTGATCGCACTCCTGCTGACGCGGCCCGGCCTGGCCCAGGAGACGGCCGAAATCGTCTGCATCCAGTGCCACTCTGGTCTGCCGGAAATATACAGCCAGCCGATTCGGCTCTGGCGGGGCAGCATCCATGCCGAAAACGACATCGCCTGCCATGACTGCCACGGTGGTGACCCGCAGGACGCCGCCAACGCCATGAACCCGCAGCGCGGCTTTTTGGGTGTCCCCCAGGAACCGGACATCCCGGCCTTCTGCGGCCGCTGCCATGTGGGCGTGATGAGGGATTATCTGGCCAGCGCCCACGGCCTGGCCCTGGGCCGGGGCGGCCCAACTTGCGTCACCTGCCACGGCAATCACCAGGTTCTAAAGGCCACACTGGAACTGATCAACGAAAAAAGCTGCAGCCGCTGCCACAGCTACGAGCGGGCCCGCACGATCCGGGCTGCCATGCAGGAAACTGAAGGGCTGCTCGTGGCGACCGAAACCCGCCTGAACGACTTTAAAAAGATCGGCAGCAACACCGAGAAGCTGGAAAAGGAGCTGTTTTCCCTGCGCAACAGCTTCCACTCCCTGTTTCACAACGTCAATCTGGAAACGGTCAACAAGCAAGCGGCCCGGATTCAGCTTGAACTGAAGAAGATCCAGGCTGTTCTGACCGAATGGGACCAGGCCGTCCAGCGGCGCAAGATAGCCGGAGCCCTGGCCGTATCGGTCATGCTGCTGATCGCGCTGCTGGCCCACCTTGTAAGGAAAACCTATGACTAGCCCGGCGTCATTTCTTCCCGATTCCCCTGATCCGCACAACCAACCATGATTCTTTTGCACATCAATCAGCATTAGCGAATCAATAGAAGACTTTTATAGTCTTGTTTATCCGATTGTGGTATACTCACTTCATAAAAGGAGGTGAGTTTTATGAACGCACTGGATTTTATGACACGATTCGAAGATGACTGCCTGCGCTTTTATGAAACTCTCGGCAAGGATGTGCAGGATCGCGAATTGAGCGAGTTGTACCGCCTTCTGGCAGACAGCCAGAGGAAGCATATGGATGCCCTGGAAGCGGCCAGGAAAGCCGCCCGCGGCGCCGATGCCGAGTCGGAACTGGTGGAACGGGCCGCTCATGTCATGAACGGTTTCCGGGAGCTGTTGTTCACCCACGATATCACCAAAGCGATGCGGCGCGACCGGGACGCTTTTGATCATGTCCTGCAGGCCGAAGAAGAGATGATCAGGCTGTGCGAAGGGATGGCCAGGGCCGAGCCCAATCTGAACACCAAGGCGCTTCTGACCTGGCTGGCCGAAAATGAGAAACATCACCTGAAAGAAGTCGAAGGAATCTACGATTTTGTGGAAGCTCCGGATTGCTATCTGGAGTGGGGAGAGTTTTCCAATTTGCGTTCACTCTGATTGCGCGACACGGCAATCAGTTTTCAGAAAGGAAGGTGTGCCATGAGAGTTCAAAACTATCAGCAGGTCTGCTACCGGACCGAACAGCGTGATGAAGGCGTAGTATTGACAAACGTCAAAACCGGTGAAAAAGGTATCTCGTTCGGCTGTACCCTGGAGGGAGAAACGGTTCAGGTTCGTCTTGAAAACGGCGAGCTTGATTCGTGGGAGCGCAGGGAGTGCTCCGAAATGATTCATTGACACTCAAACCGGTTACGTTCGAATCGGTTACATCATAAAAATTGCATCTCTGAAGTTATAGTACTCAATTTTGGCAGGGTCTGGCGGTTTTCCGCCCGGATCCTGCCATTTTTGTTTTTAAGGGGCTTTTACGGAAACCGCAGTTGAAGCCAGCCAGAGTCCTTGCATACGCATATCCAACCACAGGTATTAATACTTAAGATGCTATAATAATTAGCCGTTAGTCATCTTGTCATCCCTCCCTATTGCTGTATCGTTATGCACCAGCCAGCCAGCCATCAAAAAATCAAATTCACCGTGAACCCTCGTTTGAATCCGCCGGCAGACGTGGATCTGCACGCTATCCACCAACGAAAGGAGAAACAGCACATGGCAAAAAAAACCACGGAAACTATTGAAGCCGCCTATGCGGCCGGTCTGCTGCCCGAAGATGTCAACAAAGAGGATTTCCAGATTGTCCTTCAGGAACTGCTCAACGCCTATCGGCCTCTTCTCGAAGAAGAGCTGAAACGGTCCCAATCGCCGGAAGAGTTGCAAAAGGAAGCCCTCGACACGGCCCCTTCGTGCGACGACGAACTGGCACTGGCAAACCGCCTTTTCGCCCGGCTGGCCGATGAGAAGGTGGTGTTGCGGCTGCTGCCGGCCAGCGCCCTTGAGCAACTGGGCCCAGTAGATCAGTGGCGCTGGTGCCAGAAGCACCTGCTCTGCTGTTACACCTTTGGCTGGCTTCTCCATCGGGCTAGGAGCTGGCGGGCCGCGGTCTACTACCTGTACCGCTTCTGGCTGTGCGTCCGGGCGTCAGTCGGCAACAATCCAGCCGGGCGCCCCCTGACAGAGGAAGAACGCCAGGATTTCCGGCAGCTCGTCAAGGCCTTCGCTGAAGTTTATAAACCATACCTGGCCCGACAGCTGGCAAGCCTGGACAGTTCCTTTGAAACCGCCGACGACACCATTGCCGGCAAAATAGGCTGCGACGAAGGACTTAACGAGGCTGGCGACCTGATTAACCAGTTCCTGACCATCGAGCGGGCGCCGCTGGTATTCGGGCGGGAGGTATTCGAGAAGTACCGCCAGGATCCGCGCTTCTGGTTCTGCCGCTGCTGGTGCCTGTGCGCAATCAGGTTCGGCTGGTGTCTGGCCCGTTCCCGGAACCTGCTTGAAGCGGTCAGGTGTCTCCTGCGCTACTTCATCTGTCTGCGCCACTGCTTCAAGCCCCTGACCTGCAAACTGATCAAGCCGCACGGATGCACGGAAGAGGTTCCCAAATCCGGCGGCGGCGGACTGGTGGTGGAGATTGTCGGCACCGCTACCGGCGGCTTTTTCCATCATTACACCCTTGAATGGCGCAAAGTCGAAGGCGATCCCTGCGATGACAACAGCAACTGGCAATCGCTCGGCATGATCTACCCCGGCGGAGGCGCTGCCGGCACCGCTCCGATGGTGGCGGGAACCCTCGGCTGGCTTGATACGACCGCGCTGCCGGCCGGATCCTATGAAATCAGGCTCTGCGTCTATTCGTCACTGCCGAACGCCGCCCGCTGCTGTCACTGCACCCAGTTCAGCCTTTTCAAACGTCTGGTCTGGATCGACCGGGTGGCCAACGCCCCGGTACAGACCCCGCCGGGTCCCTTTGTTTCCAGCTCACCCATCGTCAGCGGCAACCCGGGCGGCATGATCGTACCGGTTGGCGGCTGCGTGACGGTCAAAGGGAGCGCCTTTGTCGGCGAATGCAATAATCGCAAGATCAAGTGCTTCGATCTCCGTTTCGGACTGGAGTGGTTGCCCGGGCCGGGCGAGGTGGGCTTTAATCCGGCCGATTTCAGCGGTTCGCTACTGGTTCCCTACGGGCCGACCTGTTATACCGACGCGAACCCGGCTGCTGAACTGCAGAAACGGGGGCCCTGGAATCAACTTATCGAGCGGGCGCTGACCACACACTTCGTCGAGGCTGAAATCGACCTCTTTGGCTCGCCCTTCAAGATCTGGAAGTTGCAGGACTTCTGCTTCAACAGTGCCGGGCTCCTGCCGCTCGGCGTGAACGATGCAGGCGGCTGTCCCGACCCCCATCACCGCTGCAGAAGCGGCAAATACACCCTGCTTCTGCAGGTGGAGGATACCCTCGGAAACCTCTTCTACGACACCCAGCGGGTCTGGTTCGACAACAAGCCGATCTCGGTCGAGTTCAGCGGCATCGAGGGACTTCCCGGCTGCTCGGACCTCAAACTTTCCCAGTTCGTTCCGGAGGGCGCACCCTGCGCCATACCCTGGCCGCGCGGGATGTTCGGCATCGCCTATGACGAGTATATCGACGAAAGTGACCCAAGCTATCCGAGTAACAATTTCGACTTCTACCATCTCGTCATTACCCGCCAGGGCGGGCCGAGCCTGGTGGTACCGATCACCCCGGACCTGGTGACCTATGGCGCCAACCCGCTCATCGGGACCCAGCGGGTCGGCGACCCCGGCACCCGCTGCGAACCGCTGCCCGCGACAGGCGGCTGTCCGGCCCCGCCACCGTTACCCGCCAAGATGGCCGGCCTGCTGACCCAGCTCGACCTGCGGGCCTTCGACGCCGTCTGTGCGCCAAGCATCCCGGCCGGTGAGCATTACACGGTTCCGGCCGGATTCTCGCTCAAACGGGGCGAATGCTGCGGCTACACCTTCCAGCTGTATGCCCAGGACAAAACCTGGAGCGACGGCTGGAACGGCGGCTACCATCACGCCTGGTCGCTGCCCTGGGCGGTCTGTATCTGCAATGACCTGCAGGGGGATGACAACGATTAAGGTTTTTGGGGGCTCAACCGCAGACGACACAGCTGGTGTCTGCGGTTGAGCCCTGGCTATTTCAGGATAACATCGTGCTTTTTTTTGAAATGAGCATCAGCCCGGTTATATGGAAGCGAGTGAATGTGATTAAACTCTATTGATAGTTAACCGCCGCAGAGGTATATTTTCATTCAAAATTCTATTGCAGACTGTCCGGCAGATTTGGCGTGTGCCCGGACAGGCAGTGCGGAGGACGGTATGAAAATCTTCATCAGCGGCGGCACCGGCTTTGTTGGCGGCCACCTGGTCCGCGAACTGCTGCAGCGCGGGCACCAACTGCGTCTGCTGACCCATCAGCGCAGACAAGCTTCCGATGGGATCGAACAGGTCGAGGGGGACGTATCCCGGCCGGAAACTTTTGAAGAGGCGCTCAATGGGTGTGACGCCGCTATCAATCTGGTCGGCATTATCCGCGAGTTCCCTTCGAAAGGGGTCACCTTCAGGAAGCTGCACGTCCAGGCGACCGACAACCTGCTGCTGGCGGCCCGCAAGGGGGGCGTCCGCCGTTATCTGCAGATGTCGGCCCTGGGAACCCGTCCGGATGCGGTGGCGGAATACCACCGGACCAAATGGCAGGCCGAGGAACTGGTGCGCGCCAGCGGCCTGGAGTGGACCATTTTTCGCCCGTCGCTGATTTTCGGCCCGAAAGACGCCTTCATCAACATGCTGGCTGATCAGCTGCGGCTGGCGCCGGTCATGCCGGTCATCGGCAGCGGCAGCTACCGCCTGCAGCCGATTCATGCCGATGACGTGGCGTGCTGCTTTGCCCTGGCGCTGGAAAAGCCGGAAACGGTCGGTCAGAGCTATGAACTGTGCGGCAACGACCGCATGGGTTATGAAGAGCTGCTGGATACGATTGCCGCAGCCATAGGCAGGTCGAAGCCGTTCAAGCCGCACGCGCCGCTGGGGCTGATGAAGATGATCATCCCGGTCATGCAAAGTCTGCCACAGTTTCCGATCACCTCCGATCAGCTGCAGATGCTGCTGGAGGAGAGCATCTGCGATGGCGCCTGGCAGAGAACATTCGGCTTTCAACCACGCGGATTCAAAGAGGGAATCGGCGAATACCTGCGCAAAACTTGACTTGTCGGGCTGGTCGTAGTATAAACGCCGCCATGATTCGTTTATTTTCCAATACGATAACGCTGCTGCTCGCCGTTGTGACGCTTTTGCAGACCGCATCCGTCGTCCGGGCCGAGCAGATTTCCGGCGCTGGCGAGACTCCGAGGCAGGAGCTTTTACACCCGACCGCCGCCGTGTTGGAGGAACTGCTTTTAAAAAGCAGCCCCTATGAGTCGGTCGAAGGTGTTGCCACCTATTATGCCAAGCGTTTTGAGGGGCGCCGGACGACTTCCGGCCACCGCTACAATCCCGACAAGCTGACCGCCGCCCACGAAAGCCTGCCGATCGGCACCGTGGTGCGGGTTGTCAATCCGGCCACCAAACAGGAAGTTCATGTAACCATCACCGATCGCTGCGCCCCGAAAGCGTTCCACTTCATCGACCTGTCCCGCGCCGCCGCCAAAAAGATCGGCCTGTGGGGCAAGGGCAAGATCAAGGTCGTTATCGTCCCCCTGCTACAGGAGAAACTGGAAAAACCGGCATAAGTATTCTTTTCACAGCACGACGCCAAAGGCCGCTTGACCGATCAGATCGGACAAGCGGCCTTTGTTTATCAATCAGATGCTCCGGATTATTCCGCAGCGTCAAAGGTGATGCTGAAGCAGGCCCCCTCGCCCGGCCGGCTGACCACATCGATGCTTCCACCATACTGCTCCGCCAGGGTTCTGGTGACAAACAGGCCCAGACCGGTTCCCCCTTCTCCGGTTTTGGTCGTAAAGTACGGCTCGAATATTTTTGAAACCGTGGCTGGCGCCATACCGGGCCCGCTGTCACTGATCGCAATCCGGATCCTGCCTTCCGGGGTTGCAGAGGATTCCACCAGCACGGTTCCGCTCGCATCAGCCATAGCCTGCAGGGCATTCATGACGATGTTGAGCAGCATCTGCTTGAGAGCGTTGCCGTTGACCGCCACCAACGGCAGGCGGTAATCCAGCCGACGGGAAACCGTCACGCCCCGCTGGGCAGCCTCGAATCCCACAAAATCCAGAACAAAAGCGATCGTCAGATTGACATCGGATTCGCCGCCGGAATCATCGTGGCTGCTGAAGCTTAACAGTCCGCGGGTCAGCTGGGAAAGGCGCAGCGCTTCGGAATTGATCCGCGCGACCATCTCGCGCACAAACTCCGGCAGATCGCTCTCCCTCAGAATCATCTGCGAAGCGGATGATATTACGGATAACGGGGCGTTAAGTTCGTGCACGACCCCGGCCGAAATCCGTCCCAACTCGGCCATTTTCTCATTGTAGGCCATTTGCCGGAACAGCTCGCCGCTGATGGCGCCGCCATGTATTTCTGCAGTGACCGTCATACGCGCTCCAGACCTGTGGTGCTCTCTTCAGGGCTGGTTGTGCAAAAATCTTACCGAATACCGGCAGCATCCTGACAAGCTGCAGCCATTGACAGGGGAAGCGCCCTCCAGCCGGAGTTCACGCGCTTGCGCTGCAGGATGACGTGTGCATAACCTGCCTGCTGAAGCATCCCGAGTGTCCGGGTGTGCCTGCTTTTTATGCAGGCTGCCCGATAATGGTGCAGCAGCGCAGGCGCTGCATTTTATGACAGGCCGTATTCGGCGATCTTTCGGTCCAATGTTTTGCGGGATATGCCCAGGATTTCGGCGCTGCGGCTTTTATGAAAACCGGTCCGGGACAGCACCGCCTCGATGTGACGGTGCTCAACCTCCTCCAACGTCACCAGGGGTGTCTGCTCCTGCGGGGCGGCCGGCCGCTCGCGCTGTGCGCCGATCGGCAGCAGCGCCGCTGTAATCGTGTCGCCGCGCGCCAGGATAACGGCCCGTTCGATCACATTTTCCAGCTCGCGCACATTGCCGGGCCAATCGTACTGCAGCATGATCTGCAGCGCATCCTTGTCAATGCCGCGCAGTTCTTTTTTCATCCGTTTGGTGCAGTTCTTGAGAAAGTGCTGCGCCAGCGGCTCGATCTCCTCACGCCGCTGGCGTAGCGGGGGCAGGTCGATGGTGATCACATTCAGGCGGTAATACAGATCTTCCCGGAACCGCCCTTCGGCCACCTCGCGTTGCAGATCCTTGTTGGTGGCGGCCACGAAACGCACATCCACTTTTTTGGAGCAGGTCGAGCCGACCGCGATGAAATCCTTTTCCTGTATGACCCGTAGCAGCTTGGCCTGCATGGCCGGGCTGACATCACCGATCTCGTCCAGAAAGAGCGTGCCGCCGTCGGCCTCTTCGATCAGCCCCTTCTGGTTGATGACCGCGCCGGTGAAGGCGCCGCGCACATGGCCGAAGAGCTGGCTCTCCAGTAGCGTATCCGGCAGGGCGGCGCAGTTGATCGACACGAACGGCCGGCCGGCCCGCTGGCTGTTCGCGTGGATCGTGCCGGCGATCAGCTCCTTGCCGGTGCCCGACTCTCCCAGGATCATGATGTTGGCATCGCTTTCGGCCACCTGCAGGGTCAGATCATAAACCTCGCGAAAGCGGGCGCTCCTGAAGACCATCGTCTCGGTCCGGCTGCCCCCGCGCCGAAGTTCCTTGCGCAGCTGCAGGTTCTCGTTGGCCAGCCGCCGGTGGTCCAGCACCCGTTCCAGCACCCCCAGCAGCTTTTCCCGGGGAAAGGGCTTGGTGATGTAATCGTAGGCCCCTTCCTTGATGGCCTGGACCGCCTCGTTGATCGTGCCGTGTCCGGTCAGGAAGATGACCGGCAGGTCCGGATTACGGCCGTGCAGCTGTTTCAGCAGCAGCAGAGCGTCCATGTCCGGCAGACATACGCTCTGCAGCACAATATCGCAGGTTGCGGCTTCGGCCGTTTCCAGCCGTTTCAGCAGGTCGGCGCCCCGGCTGAAGGTTTCTACCCTGTAGCCGCTGCCCCGCAGCAGTTTCTCCGGATAACGCAGTTTTTCGGCCTCATCGTCACAGATCCATATGGTTGGCATGGGGAATCTTCCTCAGTCGCTGATCCAGTTCATATACTGTATACAGGACAGAAAGATACAGAACGGGACAAAAAGAAGCAAGCCTTGTTATAGTGTGCATTAATAATGAGCGATCGACCATGGAGGGCTGCCGGATCATAACGCTGGCCTGAAGCGCGACGACTGTCAACGCTGACAAAAAAAGGGCGCAGACAACTGCGACCATTTCTGTTGCCGGTTTATATGAGTCGTTAAATGGTAAACTGCAGTGCGGGCTGCCGATCACTGGCCCTGCGGCCATAGGCTGGCTGAATTCTCAAGTTGATCGGCCCGATGGTTATCAGGTCGTTGGGGACAAGCGCTTTCCTGACAATCGGCTCGCCGTTAACCCTGGTGCCGTTTGTGCTTTTCAGATCTTCGATGACCAGTTGATTGTCAACGGTTTTGATTTCTGCATGCCGTCGTGAAATGCAGTGATCATCCAGTATCAGATCACAGTCCCGACGTCCGATTGTACAGGGGAGCGTCACCACAAAGCGTTCGCCCTGCAAGGGCCCCGATTCCACCGAGAGCATAAAGCTCGGCGGCTTCGTTTTTTGACGGATAACGGTGCCTCCCCCCGCACCAGGCACGGCCGCCATATCGGTAGCCCTGTTTTTCAGGTTCCCGGCTGTCAGAAGCTGGTACAGGGAATCCTTGTCCAACCGGCTTGCGTCCTCCGCATCAGTGGCCGGCATGTCGCGAAAAACGAAGGCCTGCACCTTTTCCCCGGGTTGAAATGCATAGAGTAGCAGCTCTTCTTCGACAGTCATGTCTTCCGGCCGCTTGAAGGTCGGATCGGAGCAATGGGCAAGCGCCCCCTTGCCATCCTTGAAAAAGAAGAAATTTATTTTTTTGTCCCGGTAAAGAGCAACCATCGCGTTTCTGCCCGCCTCGCCAATCCGCTGGACAAGGTATTCAATGTCGATCAGGGAAGTGGGAGCCTTGATGTCAGGCTCTTCCCGCAGAAAGAGCAGCATGTTTTTCAGCAGAACCGGATCCGTGCCGCAGAGGGTAACGGACATGCTTTCGGCGGCGGCAGTTGACAGGCGCCCCCCCAGTTCCCGGACAGAGTAGCGAACCGGCTTGCCGTGCGCATAGCGGCCGGCGGAATAGGGTGCGCCATTGAAGAAAAAGAGGAACTCAAGGGCATCCTCATCACCGGCAAACTTGAGGTATCCGGTAAAGGGAGGAGACGCCGAATAGACCTCTTCCAGCAACCTGTCCAGAAGGTCACGGGAAAAAGGCTGTTCATCGCAGAGCACTCTTTGTCGGGGAAACTGATAACGATCCATGCTTCCGTGTATAACAGCCTGCCGCATGGTTGTCAAATGAACGGGCGGCAGGGCAGGTTTCGTGCTGCGCGCATCTTCAATAACAGCTTTACCCCGCAGTAAATAATTGATATATCTTTGCTTTGATGATCGCTGCCGGAGATCGAACCATGACCACCATCGCATCTGTTGACCTTTCACAATACATCGGAACAAACATCGGCACGGTTACCCTGGTCAAGCTCCTGGGCCATGGAGCCATGGGCGCGGTCTTTATCGGCTATCAAGCCACTCTCAAGCGCCAGGTCGCGGTCAAGATCCTTCCCAAAGTACTTGCCGGCAGCCCGAAAGCCCGGCAGATGTTTCGCGATGAAGCCGAGACGGTCGGGATACTTGCCCACCCCAATATTGTGCCGGTGTACGAGATGGGAGAAACCGACGATTTCTTTTTTCAGGTCATGCAGCTGGTTATCGGTAACGATCTGCGCACCATCCTCGGCAAGACCCGCAAAAATCCCGTTCCGACCAGACGAATCCTGCCGCTGCCGGAATCGATCCGCTACATCTGCCAGATACTGGATGCCCTGGGCTATGCCCATGAAGAAGGCGTCATTCATCAGGATATCAAGCCGGCCAACATCCTTGTTGAAGAGCGCTTCAAACGCGCCCTGGTGGCGGATTTCGGCATAGCCCGGACGATCTGGGCAGAGTACGGGGCGCTGCCGACGCTGGTCGGCACGCCCCGCTATATGTCGCCCGAACAGGCCGCCTGCTCGGCAATCGATGGCCGAACCGACATCTACTCGGTCGGCGTCATGCTGATGGAGATGACAGCCGGTTTTTTGCCGACACATAAAGAATCGGCTTCCGATGCGATCAAACGCAAGCGGGAGCTGCCGGATTCCTTTTTCACCACCCGGCCGTCATCAATAAATCCTTCATTGCCGGGTGATCTGGAAGCGATCATCTTCAAGGCGATTGCATCCCGTCCCGAGGATCGTTTCAGTGATTGTCCAGAGTTTAAAGCCGCGCTCGAAACCTGCGCTCGAACGAGCGGACTACAGTAACCGGCGTATCATTACATACCGTTGATTCCGAGGTTTGACGTGCTTGACAGGGCAGACATTGTCATTGATTTAAAGCAAGCCTTACAGATTGCCAGGGCATTCAGCCTGGCCTTCAATAATGCCTTCATGTATGGGGGGGGCCACCAGACGACCAAAGACAGCGCGGCATCCTTTTTTCAGGTTGTGCGACCAATGCTCGACAGTGCCGGCATTATTACGGTAAGCGCTGACAAGGAATCCATTTTTTTCGAGAATCATTGCGTGGACAAGCTGGTGAGCGCCCAGCGCATAAGCCATCGCTTCAAGAAGGCGGGAGTCCAGTCGATCAGTTTTGACAATGAAACCTGCCGGGAGAGTGTTCTGGCACTATTTTATCTGCTTGGTTCGATCTCTGATTTTCCGAATGTCGACAGCATGCAGGTCTACCTTGCCAGGCAGCGTATTGCGGGCATACGGATCAATTATGTCGTTTACCGGAAAGTCACGCTTGACGATGCGATTGTCCACAAGGATGTCCTTTCGGAAACCCGATCTCAATCAAACGTTCAGCAGCTCCTCGCATCCGGATCGTACCTGCAGGCTGATCCGGCGGGAATCCTCAAGGAATTTTCCGAAATTCTATCCCTGCGCGCTGCCGCAGATGATACTGATAGTTCCGCAGCAGGAAATGCCGCATCTTCCGGATTGTCTCCGGAGGATTATGACAAATTCATCACCTCCCAGATCCGATCGATCAATAATCGCCTTACTGCAACGGAAGAATCTGAAGATGGCGCCAGCCTTACTCCGGCTGAAATGCTGGAAACGGTCTATAAGCTAAAAGAAAGCGTTCTGGAAAATATCCGGCTTCAAAGGGAGACCGGGAAGCTGTTCTCCGCTGATGAGCTGGTCATAACTGAATTAAATCAGGTCACCTATCAGGTTATTGTGCGACTGATCAGGGAAGAATACCGAAACGACCGGAAAATTTCAGTCAAACGTCTGGCCCAGATTATCCGACGCATGCTGCCTGATATCATTGAGTTGAAATATCTGCTGCCGCAACTCAAAGACGGACTATTTGCCGAAGGAATGTCGCCTTCCGATTATCTGTCGCTGGTCAAGGAATTGAGCCGTGAGCTCGACAGTGACGGATTGATTCAGATTATGACTGAAGCATCCGACCAGATCGGCCTGACCCTGAATGAACTGGTTGAAGGGATCAGGGACGCGCCGGAAGAGTCGGCCAGGCTGATCGTGCTGGCGGCGGAAATAAAGAAAGGGGGCGTCAGGGCTGATCAGCAGCAGATGTCAGCGGTATTGAGTGATTATATCGAAAAAGTCAGCCGGGCCCTGGCGCTGCAGGCCCCCGAAACGGCAGCCCCGGGCGGCGGAGCGCTGCTGAAGGCCGCCGTCACGAGAATCGAGAAGGAAATTATCGAACGTCTGAAATCACAGAATGTGGCTTTGAACACGGTTTCCGACGTAGCCCTGAAACTTGCCACTCAATTTGCCGAAACGGTTTCACTGCTGAAAGGGGACTGGGTCAGAACCCATATCTCCCGTACGAAAAACCCGGATGAAAACACGGTGCTTTCGATTATCGAGCAGATCGCCGAAATCGGGCAGGAGGATAACGGCGTCACGGAGGAGATCCGGGCGATTCTGGTTTCCAATGGCTTCTCATCCGACGCGATCGATGCGGTCATCAAAAAAGCCCAATTGCGGGCGGCAGCGGCAATAACCCATGCGCTGGAAATTCCCCCGGGCGCCTTTAACGCCGCCACCACGGTTTTTTTCATGGATCGTGAAATCAAGCTGAATCAGCGTTATAACACCCCCTTTTCAACGGTTCTGGTCTCCTATCAGAAAGTTGTTGACCTGCGGACCTATACGATCGTTGAGGTAACTCCGGACATCAGTATCCAGCTGACCAACCAGGCTCTTAACGTATTGAAAGAAATGCGCAGAGACCTGGATCTGGTCGGTGTCTATAAAGTCAACACGGTCTGCATTCCGCTGATGGTATTGCCCATGACCGACATCACCGGAGCGCTCTTTGTAAAAAAGAGAATTGACAAGGAACTTCCCTGCAACGAATTCGAAATCAACGGCATTACGGTACACGTTGAGCCGCATGTTACCGTCTGCGGCTATAATAAAAAACTGACGCCCGACAAGCTTTCTTATTTGCGCTCGATCTACCAGTTTCATTGCCAGCCGAAGCTGCAATAAGATTTCCATGCCATCCGCCCACGCCACCCATGCCGGACTTGTCCGCCAGAATAACGAGGATTGCATCCGCACTGATGACAGGCTTGGGCTCTACCTGCTTGCCGACGGAATCGGCGGGCAGAATGCCGGCGAAGTGGCAAGCAGGCTTGCCGTTGAAACCGTGTATGAGGTGTTGCGCTCAAACATTGCTCATACCGACGTTGATGGCATCTTCGAACTGATGGTGCATGCCCTGCATACCGCCCACTGGGAGATTTTCACCACCGCGCTGAAAAGCCCGGCGTTGCGGAGCATGGGAACAACACTGGTTGCCGCACTTTTGCGGGACAACAGGGCCCATATCGTTCACGCCGGGGATAGTCGCTGCTATCTGTTTCAGAAGCAAACCGTTCCCCAGTTTGAGGCTGCAAGGGAGTGCGCCAGATTAGTACGGCTGACCCGTGATCACACCCTGGGTGATCAACTGCTGGCAAGCGGCGTTTCCCCTGGACTGATCGCAAAAAAACAGTTCCATACCCTGTCCCGCTCAATTGGCTGCGGGGATCCGCCTTCCCCCGATTTCAAAACGGTTGAACTCAAGCCGGGCGATATGCTTCTGATCTGCTCCGACGGCCTGACCGATATGCTGTCTGACGCTGAAATCGTAACCATTCTTGCACAGGGAAACCCCAGCCTTGAGCCCCTGGCCCTGGATCTGGTTGCCGCCGCCAATGCAAACGGCGGACGGGACAACATCTCGGTCATACTGGCAACGGCACCCTGAAGAGAAAACAGCTTCGATAACGACAAAATCAATCAAAACGGCACGCTCGCAACCAATGTCACAAGCGGAGGACACCGACCGGGCTGCAAAGGAGAGCATGATGGTTTCAAGAAAACTGACCGGCACCAATCAGGAATTTCCAATCGGCAAGATTGTCTGCCTGGCGCGCAACTACGCCGAACATGCCCGCGAGCTGGGCAACGAAACCCCGGCCGCGCCGGTGCTGTTCATGAAACCGGCATCGGCGGTAATTGGCGATGGCGATACCGTACGAATACCGCCGTACTCGCAGGAATGCCATTACGAGGTCGAGCTGGCTGTCTTGATCGGAAAACCGTGCCGGGCGGTTGCCGCGGAACAGGCTCTGGAATGCGTTGCCGGCTACGGCGTGGCGATCGACATGACGCTGCGGGATGTTCAGAACCAGCTGAAAGCCAAGGGGCTGCCCTGGGAGATCGCCAAGGGTTTCGACAGCTCCTGCCCGCTCTCGGATTTCGTGCCGGCCGTTCAGGTGCTTGATCCGCATCAGCTCAAACTGACATTAGCCGTCAATGGCGAGGTTCGCCAGGACGGCTGTACAGCGGATATGATTCACCGCCTGCCGCAGATCATCGCCCACATCTCCGCAATCTTCACCCTGGAACCGGGCGATGTTATCCTGACCGGCACCCCGGCCGGAGTCGGCCCGGTGGCGGCCGGGGATGTCATGCAGGCTGCCATAGAGGGCGTGGGCCGAATGACGATACCGGTTGGATAATCAGTGGCGGGACGGCTTGTGCACAAGAAACGTTTCAAACAGAAAAAACGGATCAACAGGATTCTGCGCCTGCTCAAACGGCTTCGACCGGCCGAATTGCCGGTGACCCACCGCCACAACCATGTCCAGCTTTTCTCGGAAGGGGCGCAGTTTTTCGATGCCCTTCTGGCAGCCATCCGCTCCGCCAAACACACGCTCCTGCTGGAATATTACACCATTCACGACGATCAGACCGGCCGCGAGCTGGCGATGGCGCTGGCGGCGGCCGTGCGGCGGGGTGTCAAGGTCCAGCTGATCTATGACTATATCGGCTGCGTCGACACCACCTCGTCCTATTTCAACAACCTGGCATTTCATGGCATCGACCTGCTCCCCTTCAACAAACCGTCCTTCACGCGCGGGGTCTACTGGTTCGACAAGCGTGATCACCGCAAGATGACGATCGTCGACGGCCGCTTGGCTTTTCTGGGGGGCTTCAACATCGGTGACGAGTACTCCGGCCGGGCGGAGAGCCACCGCCGCTTCCGTGATCTCGGATTCAGCATCCGGGGAGGGGCGGTCAACGAACTGGCCGCCATTTTCAAGGCCACCCGGGAGCGGGGTCATGAAGGGTTCTTCCGTCCAGCGCAAATCCGTCCGTCGCGCCGCGCCGACAGGAAAGTCGGCCATGCCAGCGTTGTAATTATCAGCGGAGGCCCGCGCCAGCGCCGTTCCCACATCCGCGAGGCCTTCCAGGTCAATATCGCCTCAGCCACCGAAGAGATCCTTATCGCCACTCCCTACTTCGTTCCCGGCCCGCGCATCATCCGATCGTTGCTGCGCGCCGTGCGGCGCGGGGTGCGGGTGCGGCTGCTGCTACCGGCCCGCAGCGATGTAAAATTGGTGCTGCTCCTGGGGCGCAGCTCCTACAGCACCCTGCTGAAGGGGGGCGTCGACATTTATGAACTGGAACGGGAGATCCTGCACGCCAAGGTCATGCTGATCGATGGCGAACGGACCGTGATCGGCTCGGCCAATCTCGACCAGCGCAGCTTCCATCGCAATTATGAGATCAACTGTGTGGTGGATAATGTGGAATTCGGCAGCCAGATCAGAGGGCTTCTTCAGCAGGACATTGCCGGCTCTCGCCGGGTCATACTGGATGTCCACGAGCGGCGCGGACTACTGGTCCGGGCCATGGAGCGGATCGTCAGGCTGTTTGCCTGGTTCCTCTGAACAGCATCCAGCGCAGCCAGAGCCGCACAACGGCCTGGGCAATAAAAGCGGACGAACGGCTTCGGAAGAACGGCTCCAGCCGGCGCTGATAAAAATCAAGCCAGCGTGGCTGCACCGCTGCCGAGGCCCGGCCGGCCCGGAAAGCATGGCGAACGTCCAGCCAGTAGAGCAGCTGCCAGGCATTGCCGGCCACATGCTGCCCGGTGCTGCGCCAGAAGCTACGCCGCCACTCGGCCGGAGCCTGCTTCAGCAGAGTGTTGATGCCGTCCAGAACCGGATACAGCAGTAATTTCCCGCTGGAGTCATGAGCGTGATGACGGTACAGGCCCGGCAGGGATTGGAAAAATTCATCCCAGCCGGCCTGGAAGTTATTGACGATGATCGCGTTCAGGGTCTGGCGCTCCAGCAGTCCCTCCTGCTCGAAACGTCTGGCTGAGGTGCTGACCGTTGCCGGCAGTAGCATCCATTGAAGCCAGGCTGGCGTGGCAGCCACCAGCCGCAGGTCCTCCAGATAGGGCAGCGATTGATCGAAGCCGCCCGCCTCTTGAAAGGCCGTGCGGTTCAGCAGAAAGCCCTGGTCTCCCCGAATGCAGTCGCGGCGGGGCAGACGGGCCTTGGCTTCGTAGTAGAAATAGGCCAGCGAGCGTTCTCCCCGGCCGCGCCGGAACCGCAGACCGAAACGGGCGGCGAAAGGCTGCCCGCCAGTGCTTATGCTGCGGAAGCAGGCAACGGCTTTCAGCAGGGCATCCCTATCCTCAAAGCGCGAGTCGGCGTGCAGAAAGAGCAGCAGTTCGGCTGTGGCAAGGGCGGCTCCGGCGTTCATCTGCCGGCCCCGGCCCGCTTCAGCGCCGATCAGCCTGACCGGAAATGCGCAATCGGCGGCCAAGGCTGCGGCAATGTTCTGTGAACCGTCCTCTGATCCGCCGTCAGAGAGGAACACTTCAATCTTTACACCGCTCTGGCTGGCCAGCGAGGCCAGCAGCTCCGCCAGCTGGCCGGCTTCATTCAGCATCGGCACAATGATCGATATATCGGGAACAGTACAAGTCATGGGCGGCCCCAGTGTACCTAAAACAGCCACATTTGCAATCTGAAGATCAGATCGGCATGATCGACAGCCACTGCCATCTCGATCTGGAACCGCTGCTTTCCCGGCTGCCCCGGATTCTGCAGGAGGCAGAGGCGGTCGGTGTCACCCGTTTTGTCGTGCCGGGCGTGCATCCGGAGGGGTGGCAGGGCATGGCGGAGCTGGCGGCGCGCTATCCAGCAATCATGCCGGCCTTTGGCATCCATCCGATGCATGCCGCAACGGCGGATGGGAAAACCCTCCAGCGTTTGTCGGGTCTGGCGCCGACCGGCGTCGCGATCGGAGAGATCGGCCTTGATCCGGCTTATGACGTAGCGCTTGAACTGCAGGAAGCAACCTTCCGGGCACAGATCAGAATCGCGCTGCAGCGGGGGCTGCCGCTGCTGGTCCATTGCCGGCGACTGTTTCAGAAAACATTGCAGCTGCTGAAAGAGGAACAGGCTGAACGGGTCGGCGGAATCATGCACGCCTTTTCCGGATCGCCGGAGATGGCCCGTGAGTTCATCAAGCTCGGTTTTGCGATCTCCATTTCCGGCACCGTCACCTGGGACAATGCGCTCAAGCCGCTGCGGATTGCCCGTGAGTTGCCGCTGGAAGCTCTGGTGCTGGAAACCGACGCCCCTGATATGACCCCGCAACACCATCGCGGCCGTTTCAACCGGCCGGCCTGGATGGCCGAAACGGCGGCAATGCTGGCCCAGATCAGGGGAATTCCGGTCGAAACGCTAATGGCGGCGACTGCCGGCAATACCCGCCGGGTGCTGCGACAGCAGCCTGACCACGCATGAAAGCTGTATTTTCACAACCTGCTGTGCTAGGATCGCTCCAATTATTATTTTCTTCTGAAGGAGAAGCGCGATGAAATATACCCTCTTGGCCCTGACGGGGCTGGTTTTCATGATCAGCGGCTGCGCCATGTTCACCGCCTGGAAAAGCATTCCGCCGCCGGGTGGCTGCGACCAGTGCCATTCGGTGGAGATCAGCACCAACTGGAAGGCCATCTATCAGGTTGCCAGTATTGCCGACGAACGGGGCCGGCTGACGTTCCAGACTCCGGAATACAATCAGCCGACCCTGGGAGGCCAGGAATCGCCACTGCAGACCAAGAAGGTCGAAGAAAAAGCCTGCTTTGATTGCCACAAATCCCCCACACCGGCCCACAAGGGGCGCAAAGGACGCTTTCACCACTGACAGCCCTGCCGTCAGGTCTCTTTTCCGCCGTGCAGGCATCCGCCGCACGGCTTTTTTTTAACAAACCGGAAGTGTCGCGGAGGAAACTGTGACGAAACAGCAGGACATATGGATCGTCGGACCGGAAACAGTGCGAATGCTGGAACTGGGGCATCCCTGGGTTCTGGCGGACGCCCATACGAAGAAATGGCCGACCGGCCAGGCCGGGCAGACCATTGAGTTGTGCGACGGGCAGGGGCGTTTTCTGGCAACCGCTCTGCTGGACCCCCAGGACAGGATCGTGGCGCGCGTGCTGTCCAGAAAACGGATCCGGCTGGAAAAACCGTGGCTGGTCAAGCGATTGCAGGCCGCCATCACGTTGCGCCAGAAGCATGCCGATCTGAACGAGAGCGATGCTTACCGACTGGTCAACGGCGAGGGGGACGGCCTGCCCGGCCTGACGATCGACCGCTACGGCGATTATCTGATGATCCAGCTGTACAGCGCCGCCTGGCGGCCGCACCTGAAACTGGTCACGCAGATTCTGCAGGATCTGCTGTCGCCGCTGGGGATCTACGAAAAACAGCGGCCCCAGAAAACCCGCGAGCTGGAGGCTGCCGGCGAAAGCAAGATCTACGGCCGTCTACTGGCCGGCAGCGCCGCACCGCAACGGCTGGAGGTGCGCGAAAATGGCCTGAACTTTCTGGTGAGTCTGGAGCAGGGCCTGAACAGCGGTCTGTTTCTCGATCAGCGCCGCAACCGGGCCGACCTGATGAAACGGGTGGAGGGCAAGCGGGTGCTGAATCTGTTTTCCTATACCGGCGCCTTTTCGGTGGCGGCCGCCGCCAGCGGCGCTGCGCTGGTGACCAGTGTGGACGCCTCGCCCGGCTATACTGAATGGGCCAGGGCTAATTTCGGCCTTAACCGCATCAATCCCAAACGGCATGAATTTATCGTCGGGGACTGCCTGACGGTGCTGGGCGAGTTGCAGAAGGGCAAGAAACGCTATGATCTGATCCTGATGGACCCCCCCTCCTTTTCGACCACCGCCAGAAACCGCTTCACGACCCGGGGCGGCACCTCCGACCTGGTGGCGGCAGCCCTGCCGCTCTTGAACGACGGCGGCCTGCTGATCGCCTCCTCCAATCACCAGAAGGTCGACCTGGCCGATTATCTCAAAGAACTGCGGCGGGGGGCGCTGCAGGGAGGGAGTGAACTGCGGGTTATTTCGCTTTTCGGCCAGCCGGAGGATTTTCCCTACCCGACCACCTTCCCCGAGGGGCGTTATCTGAAATATGCCGTTTGTGTAAAAGATTGAGGTCTGTCTCGTAATTTTTTCCTGACTGAAAAAAAAGGGCGCCCCGCTGGTGGAGCGCCCTTTTTTATTTCACAGGAAACAGTATTAGCGAGTGGTTTTCAATCCCCGCTCCGGGCGGGAGAAGCTGTGGCAGAAGGAGCAGTCGTAGCCCTTGTCGTCCACATGCTTGGAATGTACTTTCTCGAAACTGATACTGCCTTTGTTTTCGTGGCACTGGATGCAGACCGTGGCGGCCGGCCCTTTCAGGCCATAGCCCAGCTTACCTTTCAGATCCATCTGGGCGGTGCTGCCGTGGCAGCTGGTGCAGGTCAGGGCCTGATCTTTGGTGGTGACCTGGTGGTTGAGGGTCTGGTACTCGTCAGTCGTAACCATGCTGTACGGCTCGCCGGCCGGCAGCCCCATGTTGAGCAGCCCGGACTGGACGGCACTGTACAGGTTGCCGGTAGCGAAGAACACGCTGGTATCCAGGGCGATCAGCTTGTTGAGCGCGGTTGCCAGAGGCTGTTCGGCGGTTTTGTACTTGAAGGGATACAGCTTGCTCTTGGCGTCGTTGATGCCGCCCAGCGGACGGCTGACCTTGTAGAAGCCGGTGGCCGGATCGATGACGGCCTGGTCGTTCAGATCATAGGCCCAGCTGGTGCCGTTCCAGAAGAAATATTCCGGTTTCAGGTCATTGGCCAATGTTGCGGCCGGGTGATACTGGTTCTTGGCCGCATCAAAGCGGTTCTGCTGCCAGGTGCGGAAGGTTTCGGTCGCTTCACTGGCGACCGTGTCGGCCGCATTGCGGGCATAGGTTTTGATGTGGCAGGTCTGGCAGGCCAGGCGACCCAGGTGTTTGTTGATGCCGACTGTGGTGTGTCCGCCGGTGGTTGTCTTGTTGGAGTGGCACTGGCTGGTGGAGCAGCTGACTTCAAGGCTGCCTTCGCTGGGGCGCAGGTCGCTGCCACGGCCCGGGATCTTGTGGTCGCTGGTGACATGGCAGCCCTGACAGGTCAGGTTGGCGCCGGTGGTAGCCATGTGAACATCGTAGTTGCGGTCGGTCGTCGCCGCATGGGCCAGTGCGATATCGCCGCGTTTGACGGCATCGCCGCCGCCGGCCTTGGCATGGCACTGCAGGCAGGTGGCGCGGGTGGGCTTGTGCAGCGTCTGCACGGCCTGGTTCATCGTAACCGTCATGTTGGCCGTATCCGGCTGGAAGACGCCATTGACTTTGACCCGTTTGTATTTTTCCTGGTGGCAGAGCAGACAGTCGATGTTTTCCAGCTGGGCCTGATCGGCGATGGCGGTCGGCTTGGCGCCGCGCCCCACATGGCAGGCGCTGCAGCCGTTCCAGTTGCCGAGGATGTTGATGCAGTAGGCATTGACCGCTCCGGCATTTTTGCCGCCCGAAACCGGATGGTTGCTGATGTCCGGGGAGGCCCCGTTCCACTGGTAATGCACCGAGCCGTGCACCGCCTTGGCCTGGTTGGCATGGCAGGTCAGGCAGGTGGCGGCGCCGTTCCAGATCAGACCGGCGTGCGGGGTGGTGCTGGGTGGAGGAGTTACCGGTGGGGGGGGCGTGGATGTTACGGCGGTCATCTTGACCTGCAGTTTTGTTTCAGCCTGGACATCGGCAGAATCCACTATCTGGGACTTGACTTCCCAAGTGCCGATTCTGGCGTCGCTTCTGGTGGTATAGCTGTAGCTGAAGTAGCCGTTACCCAGACTGCTCATGCTGGTCTTGAGAACGGTTACTCCGGCCGAATTCTTGATGGAGATTTCCCGTTTCTTTACCGAGAGCACCGGTTTGCCGTCCGCATAGGCGGCATAGGCGTTGGCCTTGATTATCTGCCCCTGCTGATAGCTGTTTTTGTCGGTAGTCAACTTGACGACGATGGTCGCGGCCTGGGCAAACTGCGGGATGAACGTCAGCAGCACCAGGATTGACAGTGTACAGCAGGTTGCTGCGCGCACGATGCGTGTAAAATTCATCATTTCGTCTCCTTGGTATGCGGCGCGGAGCGCCTTGTCATTGATGAGATGCCTTTATCGGCGTGTTGTGGTGGTCTCTGACGGCACAGTGTAGGAGGTACGTTGTCAAAACCGGGTACTGATCAGCTCTCTGCGGTTTTTCAGATCATGGATGGCCCTCCTTTGATAGGCTGTGCGGCACAAAAAAAGCCGGGTCGCCAAATATCGTAATGACATTTCGGCGACCCGGCTGTCTGCATGAGACCCTGTAGGCTTTCCGTCCCATCCTCACGGATGGTTTAGTATTCTCGTGTATCTATATATGTATTTTGGCATAGATTATGCCAGCAACAGCGAAGTTGTCAAGAATTATTTTAATGATAGGATCGAGCACTGAAGGTTCGGCGCTGGTGGAAAATTGTATTTGCACTGGCTATCTTTGATGGTACAAAGTTGCTATGGCAATCGAAATCAATGAAGCGGACATAAAGATAGAATTTTACCGTGCTTCGGGACCGGGCGGACAGCATCGCAACACGACCGATTCGGCGGTGCGTATCCGCCATCTGCCGACCGGCATCGTAGCCCAGGCCTCCGAGTTCCGCTCGCAGTACCAGAACCGCGAAGTGGCCCTGCAGCGTCTGCGTCTGGCGTTGGAGAAGCGCGAGCGCAAAGTCAAAAAGCGTATCGCGACCCGTGTTCCGAAGCGGGCCAAGGAACAGCGCTTGAGCGGAAAGCGGATTTTGTCCGAAAAAAAACGCCTGCGCACAACCCTGGAATAGCCCCCACCCCCCGCCGGCCCACGAATTAGTTTGACTGTCTCCGGATAAGGCTGTAATTTAGCTGGGTTTATATCTGGAGCATTTCGATGGTACGCGCATATCTTTATCTGGCACTTTTCATCCCGCTGACATTCCTGTTTTCGGTCAGCGCTCTGATCGCGACGCTTTTTGACGGCAGCGGACGGGCCTATGCCCGGCACGCCCGGCTCTGGGCGCGTTTGGCGCTGGCTCTGAACCGGGTGGAGGTGACGGTCAGCGGAATCGAGCACCTTCCGGATGGCCCGGTGGTATTCATGAGCAATCACCAGAGCAACTTCGATATCCTGGCGCTGCTGTCGTCCATGCCGCGTCAGATCCACTGGATTGCCAAGAAAGAGTTGTTTGAAATCCCGGTTTTCGGCCCCTCCATGCGGCGCGGCGGCTATATCCCGCTCGATCGCGGCGATGGCCGCAAGGCGCTGCAGAGCATGGAGGAGGCAGCTGACACGATTCGCCAGGGCAAGAGCGTGGTATTGTTCCCGGAAGGAACCCGTTCCACCGATCAAAAGTTGCTCCCCTTCAAGCGGGGAGGTTTTATTCTGGCCCGCAAAGCGAGTGTGCCGGTGATTCCGGTCACGATCAACGGCAGCGGCCGGGTCAACCCGCCCAACCAGATCCGCCTCTACAGCGGGAATATCCGCATGGTACTCCATCCGGCAGTGACCGTGCCGCCCGATCTGCGGCGGAACGAAGCCGAGACCTGGCTGATGGAAAACGTACGCAGCAGTATTCAATCCACCCTGGAGTAGTGAATGAACGGCTATCAGTACCTGTTTCTGATTATCGCCGGAATGGCGGGCATTGTCTGGGGGCTGCCGGCCGCCCATCGCTTGAAAAGCCCCTATGACATCGCGGCCGCCCTGGCGGTTCTCGCGGGTGTGATCGCTGCAGCGATGGGGATTCTGCTGACATTTATTCCCGGTTTTTTCAGGTGATCCGATGAACCAACAGACAAAGAGTATACTGCTGAACGGTACGGTCATAGTCGCACTCTGCCTGCTGATCTTCTTGGCCGGGACCTGGTGGCGGATGAACAGCCAGTTCCGGTTGGGAGAGGAAGCCTTGGAACGGGGTGATTTTCCGGCTGCGGTGGCCGGATTCGAATCGGCCATCCGCATGTACATTCCTTTTCACCCCACAGTCGAAAAGTCGGCGGAATATCTCTGGCGTATTGCCGAGGGCAACGAAAAACTGGGGGACGTCAACCGGGCTCTGATCGCCTACCGTTCACTGCGCAGTTCGTTTTATGCAACCCACTGGTTGGTGACGCCCGGTGAAGAATGGATTGCGCGCTGCGATAAAAAAATAGCGGCTCTGGCTCCGCTGCAGCGGGAAAGATAAATCATGGAAAACTCCGAATCAAACTCTGCATTGCAGATCGTTGCCCTGGGCGGATTGGGCGAAATCGGCATGAACATGATGGCCTACCAGCATGGTGACGATATTGTCATCGTCGATTGTGGCTTGATGTTCCCCAGCCCGGATATGCTCGGCATCGACTACGTCATCCCCGACATCTCCTGGCTGCGCGAACGGAACGAAAATATCCGCGCCATCTGCCTGACCCACGGCCACGAGGACCACATCGGCGCGCTGCCCTTCGTGCTGCAGGAGTTGAACGTTCCTGTTTACGGCACGGCCCTGACACTGGGATTTGTCAATGAAAAGCTGAAGGAATACAAGCTGGACAACCAGGTCGAACTGGTGACGGTCAAACCGCGCGAAACGGTTGATTTGGGCTGTTTCCGGGTCGAATTCCTGCGGGTGGCCCACTCGGTGGTCGATGGCTGCGCGCTGGCCATCACCTCTCCGGAAGGGGTTGTGATTCATACCGGCGACTTCAAGATCGACCACACCCCGGTCGATGGCCAGTTGACTGACCTGGCCAGTCTGTCGCGCTACGGCGAAGCCGGCGTACTGGCGCTTTTATCCGATTCCACCAATGTGGAGCGCGAGGGCTACACCCTCTCCGAAAAGTACGTCGGCGAAGCCTTTGCTGAAATATTCCCGCGCTGCAGCGGCCGCATCATCGTGGCTGCCTTCTCCAGCAGCATCCACCGTGTCCAGCAGGTGGCCGACATCGCCGCCCTCTGCGGCCGCAAGGTTCTGCTGAACGGCCGCTCGATGGTCAAAAACGTGCAGATCTCCCGCGATCTGGGCTATCTGACGATCGCGGATGAACTGTTGATGGATCTCCGTGAGCTGCCGCACCTCCCCCCGGAGCAGGTCTGCATCATCTCCACCGGCAGCCAGGGGGAACCGATGAGCGCCCTGACCCGCATCGCCATGGATGACCATAAGCAGATCAAACTGGAAAAAGGTGATACGGTCATCCTCTCCTCGCGCGTGATCCCCGGCAACGAACGCACTATTTCGGAACTGATCAACCACCTCTACCGGCGCGGCGCCGAGGTTTTCCACGAGAAGGTTTCCGAAGTGCATGTCTCCGGCCACGCCAGCCAGGAAGAGCTTAAGCTGATGCTCAACACCGTCCAGCCGCGCTTCTTCATACCGATTCATGGCGAATACCGCCACCTGGTCAAGCATATCGAGCTGGCCCGCAAGGTCGGCATCCCTGAAGAGCGCTGCATCCTGGCCACCAACGGCCAGGTGGTCTCATTCTATGCCGATACGGCCGCGATTGTGGAACAGGTGGAATCGGGTCGGGTCTTTGTGGATGGCAAAGGGATCGGCGATGTGGGCAGGATGGTGCTGAAAGACCGCAAACACCTCTCCGAAGACGGTATGATCGTGGTCATCATCGGCATGAACCATACCACCGGCGAAATCATCTATGGCCCGGATATTGTTTCGCGCGGCTTTGTGTTCGAAGATGAAAGCCAGGAATATCTGGAAGATGCCCGCCAGGCGGTGGTTTTCGCGCTGAACGAGCTTAACGCCGAGACGCGTTGCGACGGAGAAGAGATCAAAACGGTCGTACACCAGACACTGCGCCGTTTCTGTAAAAAAACCATCGAGCGCCGTCCGGTGATTCTGCCGGTGATCATGGAGATGTAGCCGAGAGTTCCCATGAATCAGAATAATCACCAGCATGAGGAAACACCGGAAATGCTCTCCCTGATGGGCTACAGTCTGGCCAGGGATGCCGGCCAGCTGCAAAAAGGGATCGAGCTCTGCCTCAAGGCGATCACCCTGAATCCGCACAACAGTGACCACTACCTGCATCTCGGGCGCATCTATCTGCTGGCCAACAAGAAAGATTATGCCATCAAAGCCTTCCGCAAAGGGCTCAAGATCCGCAAGGATGCCAGGATCCTGGAAGAGCTCAGGCTGTTGGGCATCCGCCAGACCCCGCCTTTTGCTGCATTGCCGCGCGAACACGTTGTCAACAGATTGACCGGCAAGGTATTGAGTATGCTGAAGTTGAGGTAAACGGGGTTTCTAACCGGTTTATAAAGATAAAGGGGGGACTGGCACGATGCCGGTCCCCCCTTTGTTATCCTGCGATAAAATTACTCCTTACGATACAACAACCCTGGCAAATCTGCGCTTGCCGATCTGGACGATGTATTCGCCGGCGGCCGTCAGCTCCAGGTTGGTATCGCTGACCTTTTCTCCGTTCAGCTTGACCCCGCCGCCATCGATGTTGCGGCGCCCTTCGCCATTGGACTTGGTCAGACCGGCTTCGGTCATGGCTTTGGCCAGCAGTACGCCGCCGTCGGCCAGAGAATAGCTGACCTGGGGCATCTCGTCCGGAATCTCGTTCTCCTTGAAGCGCTTGACAAAGTTCTCTTCGGCAACCTCGCCGGCTCCGGCACCGTGGAAGCGGGAAACGATCTCGCGGCCCAACGCTTTTTTGACCGCCATGGGATGCAGCGAACGATCCTTCAGCCCGTTTTTGAGCTTTTCCAGCTCGGAGAGCGGCATGTCGGAAAGCAGTTCGTAATAGCGGATCATCAGGTCGTCGGAGATCGACATGATTTTGCCGAAAATCTCGTCGCCCGGTTCGTTGATGCCGATGTAGTTGCCCAGTGATTTGGACATCTTGTTGACGCCGTCCAACCCTTCCAACAGCGGCATGGTCAGGACGCACTGGGGCGACTGACCCCATTCGCGCTGCAGTTCGCGCCCCATCAGCAGGTTGAACTTCTGGTCGGTGCCCCCCAGCTCCAGATCTGATGTGAGCGCCACCGAGTCATAACCCTGAATCAGCGGGTAGAGGAATTCGTGAATCGCGATCGGCTGCTGGGTGGTGTAGCGCTTGTGGAAATCGTCCCGCTCCAGCATGCGCGCCACGGTGTACTTGGAAGCCAGGGCGATCATGCCGCCACAGCCCAGTTCGTTCAGCCAGTCGGAGTTGAAGACCACCCTGGTTTTATCCGGATCAAGGATCTTGAAGACCTGCTCCTTGTAGGTTTCGGCATTGCGGAGCACATCCTCGCGGGTCAGAACCTTGCGGGTTTCGGATTTGCCGGTCGGGTCGCCGATCATGCCGGTGAAGTCGCCGATCAGGAAGTTGATCTCGTGCCCCAGCTGCTGGAACTGGCGCAACTTGTGGATCAGGACGGTATGACCCAAATGCAGGTCGGGAGCGGTAGGGTCGAAGCCGGCTTTGATCTTGAGCGGAACCCCGCTGGAGAGGGATTTTTCCAGTTTCTGCTCCAGCTCCTTTTCAACCAGAATCTCAACGGCGCCACGCTTGATGACGGCCATCTGCTCAGCTACGGACATAATTTATAACTCCTCAAAAACATGTTAGCCACAGAGATCACAGAGCACACAGAGAATTAAAATCTTAAATCAGTAAGTAATGAAATTATACCTTTAGCTTCTTGGTACTATACTCTGTGCTCTCTGTGTCCTCTGTGGCAAAGTTTTTTAACAACTTATATTTATGCGTTCAATACTGACGGCCTTGCCGCTCTGTTCATCCACCCCGATCACGACCCCGTTCAGGCGGATGTCCTTCTTGGCCACTTCGAACTTGGACGGCAGCTGGGTCAGAAAACGGCTGATGGTTTCCCCTTTGCCCATGCCAATCACCGAGTCAAAGGCTCCGGTCATGCCGGCGTCGGTCAAAAAAGCGGTCCCCTGCGTCAGTATCCGTTCGTCGGCGGTCTGGACATGGGTGTGGGTGCCGACCACGGCACTGACGCGGCCGTCCAGATACCATCCCAGAGCCGATTTCTCGGAGGTGGCTTCGGCGTGGAAATCTATGAAAATAATATTTGTTTCCTGCTTCAAACGTTCGATTTCGAGGTCGGCGACCTTGAAGGGACACTCCAGGGTCTTCATGTACACCCGCCCCTCCAGATTCAGCACGCCGACCTTGACGCCGCCCGGCGTGGTCAGCACGGCGCTGCCGCTGCCGGGGGCGCCGCTAGGGTAATTGGCCGGGCGCAGGATGCGCGGGTCGGCCAGGATCAGCGGAACCTGTTCCTTCTTGTCCCAGATGTGGTTGCCGCCGGTTAAGAGGTGAATGCCCTGTTTGAACAGTTCCTTGGCGGTTTCCTCGGTCAGGCCGAAGCCGCCGGCGGCGTTTTCGCCATTGGCAATCACAATATCCGCATTGTGGCGGTCCACCAGGCGGTGCAGCTCACGCGAAAGCGCCTGGCGGCCCGGTTTGCCGATGATGTCGCCGATAAAGAGGATCTTAACGGGCATATTCGACCGAGCGGGTTTCGCGGATCACGTTGACCTTGATCTGCCCCGGATAGGTCATTTCTGCTTCGATCTTCTTGGCGATGTCGCGCGCCATGACCACCGACTGGTCATCGGATACCTGGTCGCTGGAAACCATGACACGGATCTCGCGGCCGGCCTGAATCGCAAAGGACGACTGCACGCCGCTGAAGGAGGTGGCGATGCGCTCCAGATCACCCAGGCGTTTGACGTAGGTTTCCATCATCTCACGGCGTGCTCCGGGACGTGCTCCGGAGAGCGCGTCGGCGGCCTGAACCAGAATCGCCAGCACTGAGTTGGGCTTCTCATCTTCGTGGTGGGCCATGATGGCATGCACGATCTTGGGGGTTTCGCCGTATTTGCGGGCCAGTTCGGCGCCGATCACGGCATGCGACCCTTCCACCTCATGGTCAACCGCCTTGCCCAGGTCGTGCAGCAGTCCGGCCCGTTTGGCCTGCTTGACGTTGATGCCCAGTTCGGCAGCCATGATGCCGCACAAAAAGGCGACTTCCAGCGAGTGCAGGTATACGTTCTGGGTGTAGGAGGTGCGGTATTTCAGGCGGCCGATCAGCTTTAGAATTTCAGGGTGGATGCCATGCACGCCCAGGTCGAAGGCGGCCTGCTCGCCGGCCTCCTTGATCGAGTGTTCGACCTCCTCGGTCGATTTGGCGACCACTTCCTCGATCCGGCCGGGATGGATGCGGCCATCGGCCAGCAGCTTTTCCAGTGACAGGCGGGCGACTTCACGGCGAACCGGATTGAAGCCGGACAGAATGACCGCCTCGGGGGTGTCGTCGATGATCAGGTCGATGCCGGTGGCGGCTTCCAGGGCACGGATGTTGCGCCCTTCACGACCGATTATGCGCCCCTTCATCTCGTCGGAGGGAAGCGGAACGACCGAGACGGTTCGTTCGGCCACATATTCGCCGGCATAGCGCTGGATCGCCAGGGCCATGATCTCCTTGGCCTTCTTGTCGGCGGTCTCCCGGGCCTCATCCTCGATGGTGCGGATCAGCTTGGCGGCGTCGTGCTTGGCTTCGGTCTCCATGGCATTCATCAGCTCTTTCTTTGCTTCGCCGGCCGACATGCCGGAAATCTGTTCCAGCCGTGCGTTCTGCACATCGGCAGATTTCTTCAGCTCCTCGTCGCGTAGGTTAAGATTCTGTTCCTTCTGTGAAAGGGTCTGCTCCTTCTTGAGAAAATCCATCTCCTTCTGGTCGATCAAGGTCATTTTCTTGTCGAGATTTTCTTCCTTCTGGGCCAGTCGCTTTTCCAGGATCTGCAGATCCTTGTTCTTTTCACGGGTTATGCGTTCGTGCTCTTCCTTGGCCTGGATAGCGGCATCCTTGGCTTTCAGCAGAGCTTCCTTGGTGATGGTGTCCGCTTCGCGGCGGGCGTCTTCGATGACCTTGTTGGCCAGATCCTCGGCCTGCTTGACGATCGAGTCCGTATCTCTCTTGTTCAGTTTGTTTCCGGCTAAATAGGCCCCGGCGGCTACAACCAGGGTGACTACCACCATCCAGATGCTGACTTCCATATCACTAACCTCCTGTATGTGAATCCGAACCGCCAACGCGGCTTCGGTTACTTCCTCTGTATATGAACGATCCGTTTGTCAGTGACGATAATCTCCATCGGGATGTCATGCTGCTCACCCGGGATCGTGTTGTCCAGCAGTTGAAAATCGTGGCAGAGCCCGACCAGGTGAGCCCGGCGGCCGGGGTGCTGCAGAAAACGGTCGTAAAAACCTTTGCCGTAGCCGATGCGGTGGCCGTTCAGGTCAAAGGCCACGCCCGGCACAACGATCAGGTCGGCGTGATCGGCCTGATGGTCATTCCCGATCGCACGCGGTTCCAGAATGCCGAAGGCTCCCCGCTGCAGTGAATGCGGCCCCTCCACGAGCCGGAAGACCATCCCGGAGCCGCAGACAGCCGGATAAAGCACCCGCTTTCCGGCTTCAATGGCATTTTTCAGCAGTTCGGCGGTATCGGTTTCGTTGTGGGCCGGGGCGTACAGCGCGATGCATTCCGCCCGCTGGTACTCTTCCAGAGCAAGCAGATTCCGTTGGGCTGCCTGACTGGACGTTAGCCATTCGGCATGGCCAAGTGCCCGCCGCTGCGCCAGAAGTTGCGAACGGAGTGAACGCTTGGGCATGCCGGTTTCTCACAGGATAAAGAGGGATTGGTCCCGAAACTACGCCGGGAAGGTCAAACAGGGGGGATGAAAGGGGATGAAAAGGCTCGCGAGTGCCGTCGGCAAAAAGATGTTCTGTATGGTATACCGCCCGGAGCGTTTTCTTCCTTTCGGTGAGGATATATTCAGCGGGTTTTTGATATCAGCAATCAGGTGCGCCCTGCTGCTCTGCGCGACTGACGGGTCCGATGGTTGGCACTGCGGCTGCGAATATATGATCAGCCTCCCTGAGAGACCGTGTAAAATCAGGATGTTTCCAGTTTATTGATCAGCTGCTGCATTCTGCTGTCGATAACGGCGTCCTGCTCTCTGTTGCTGCGGAGTTCCAAGAGCTCTTCGGCGGTGTTAAGCAGGGCCAGGGTCAGCACCAGCTGCGCGTCGCCACTGCTCAAGGCACTGCCGATCTTCTGCAGCCGGTCATTGACAAAAGCTTCAACCGCCTGAACCTTGTCCGCCGGAGCTGAACTTCTGACCGAAAGCTCCCGGCCGAGAACTGTCACCGCATGGGTAGTTTTCATACGATGACCGCCGGCGCCGGGTTAGATGCCGTCCAGTTTGCCAAGCAAAGCGTCAACGCGGGACTTGATTCCCTCACGGTCGGATGAAAGGCGCTGAATCTCTTCGTGCAGCATGGCATTTTCTTCTTTAAGGGAAGTATACTTTTCAACGATTTCGCTGATCTTCTTTTCGAGTACTTCTATCAGTTCCTGGTTCATGGTTTCTATTTCCTTTCGAGGGGGTGGACTATACGCCGCAAGGGGTTCAAAGTCAAGCCCTAATTGTCTGATTTCGCGGGGTTCCCTGGCGCCTGATCCGCTTTTCGGACGCGATTTATCAGGCCTGGAAGAGGGCATCCGTAAACTCCTGCGGATCAAAGTCGCGCAGGTCGTCGATCGACTCGCCGACCCCGATATAGCGAACCGGCAGGGCAAACTCGTGGCTGACCGCCACAACGATGCCCCCCTTGGCGGTGCCGTCCAGTTTGGTCAGGGCCAGGCCGGTCACTCCGGCGGCCTCCTTGAAAAGCCGTGCCTGGGAAATGGCATTCTGGCCGGTGGCGGCATCCAGCACCAGCAGCGTCTCATGCGGCGCGCCGGGAATCTCGCGGTCGATCACCCGGCGGATCTTTTTCATTTCCTCCATCAAATTGACCTTGGTATGCAGACGACCGGCGGTATCCACGATCAGAATATCGACACCCCGGGCAAGCGCCGCCTTGCAGGCATCAAAAACGACCGCCGAAGGGTCGGCCCCCTCCTTGTGGCGGATCACGTCCACTCCGGAACGTTCGCCCCAGGCGGTCAGCTGCTCGGCGGCAGCGGCGCGGAAAGTGTCGGCGGCCGCCAGCAGCACTTTTTTGCCATCGGCGCTGAAGCGCGAAGCCAACTTGCCGATGGTGGTGGTCTTGCCGACGCCGTTGACGCCGATCACCAGCAGTACAAAGAGTTTCTGGCTGCTGACATCCAGCGGGCGATGATGGGCGTTCAGGCGGGACAGGATTTCCTCTTTGAGCGCCCCTCGCAGCGCCTCGCCATCCTTCAGTTCGTTACGCCCCAGGCGCTGCTCCAGTGTGCGGATCAGTTCCACGGTGGTCTTGACACCGATGTCGGAGGTGATCAGGATCTCTTCCAGCTCTTCCAGGGTGTCGGCGTCTATCTCCTTTTTGCCGAGCACCAGTGTGTCAATCCGTCCTACCAGACCGTCCTTGGTTTTCTTCAGCCCCGATTTCAAGCGTTCAAAAAAACTCGGCTTTTCAACAATTGGCGGCGAGACTGACGCCACGGCAGGCGGTTCGGGACGTTGTTCATCGACAGCTGTTTCAGCCGTTTTTTCCTTCTCTTCAGCCGGGTCGGATCCGGTAATTTTTGCCATCAGCCCCCGGAAAAAACCTTTTTTCTCGTGCTGTTCCATTAAATCTCCTTCTTCAGCTCAACAATAGCCCGGCGAAAATTGTACAGCGCCAGCCCCAGGGGACAGGAGCGATCGACACTCATCATCAGTGAATAATCCTGGTTTATTACACCGATAATCAGGTGCTCGGTGCTGGCGCTCACCACCACATCCTGGATAGCTCCTATTTCAGCGATACTCTGCATCTGCTGTAGACGCGCCAGAATGATGCCTTCGTGGGCCGCAATAAAACGCATATCGTAGGGATCGCAGTGGCAATGCTCCATAACCGCTTCGCCTTCCCAGTCCACCAGAATGGCGCCGATTGCGTGGGGGACCTGATCCACCAGATCTTTCAGGATTTCTTCAAACGACATGGCAGACTCCCGTGTCACAATTCATTTCAAAAATTCCAAATTTCACCGTCGCCGTGGCGAAATTAACACATTGATTATCCGTCAGTTTCTGCGCACAAAGCCCCCGGAGCCGGGCAGAGCCGGCAGATCAGCGCTTATCTATATCATAATTGCCAGTAAAAGGTGATGATCAAAATGATGCCGGAATCCCCAAAAAGAACTTTTCTTTGCATCCCTGGGCATAAGCCGACAGGCGCCGATGCCAAATGGCCGCTTCGATTGATGAATCAGCTCACCGGCCGTTCGCGGATTGGAAAGATCACGTTCGCATTGACGGAGAGAAGATATGTAGTATACTCACTCGTCAGTGAATATATTTTAATTTAACCCAGATTTTCCATTAGGGCACGAGATGCTACCGAGACGGTTTCCGAGCAGATTGTCATCCGGATGACGAGTCAATAGTCGTAACTATTGGCGAGGAATACGGGTGGCAAGATGCCGGAAAACGTCCGGCAGGGCTCGTGCAGCCGTTTTCGGCGCCTAATGGAATATCTGGGTTTAAGAAAGGGGATTAGCATGGGACTTTTCAGTACGATGCTCAACAAGCTCGGATTTGGCGACAAAGAGGCAGAGGCGGCAGCGGTTGCTGTTGCAGAAGCTCCGGCCGTGGCGGCCGGAGTTCCGGAGCCGGCTGCGTTTGCTCCGATAACTGAGGTTGACGTGGTTGCAAAGCTGGAGTGGATGGCTTCGGAGAATGCGGAGAAACTTAACTGGAAAACGTCGATCGTGGATCTGATGAAGCTGGTCGGCATGGACAGCAGTTTCGCCGCGCGCAAGGAACTGGCGGCTGAATTGGGCTGTCCGCAGGGAAAAATGGGCGATTCGGCCCAGATGAATATGTGGCTGCACAAAACCGTATTGCAGAAGATCGCTGCCAGCGGCGGCAATGTGCCGGCAGAGCTGCTGTGACAATTACCGGGGGTATATCTCCGCCAAACGAGGTTGCGGCCAGCGCAGATTACTAAACAACAGGTAAAGGGGACGCATTATGTCAGTGAACATTCTCGAACAGGTGACTTCGCATTTCAGCAATGACATTATCGTAAAACTGGGGAAATTCATCGGCACGGATTCTTCAGCCGTAAAGACGGCGCTTGCGACGGCCCTTCCAGCTGTTCTGGGCGGCATAGCCAGCAAGGGGGGCACCTCGCAGGGCGCTTCCGAGATTCTGGAAATGATAACCAAAGCCGGATTCGGCGCGGGCACTTTGACGAGTTTGTCACAGACCCTTTCCGGTGGCGATTCAACCCAGAATCTGCTGGCAAGCGGCTCCGCTTTATTGAAAAGGATCTTCGGGGACAAAACCGAAGCGCTTATCGATGGGGTGGCCACTTCGGGCGGCGTTGGAAAGAGCGCTTCTTCATCCCTGCTCGGACTGGCCCTGCCGGTGGTACTGGGTGTTCTGGGCAAACAAGCCAAAGAATCGCGGCTGGATGGCGCCGGATTGATGGGTCTGTTGGCCGGCCAGTCCGGATTTCTGAAAAATGCACTTCCGGCTGGTCTGGCGGGACTGATCGGGTTGCCGGGAGCGGCAAACATGGCCGGCCAGATGCTGCAGCCCAAAAGCGATTCGATCGGAAACTATATCAAATGGTTTCTGCCCCTCATTTTGGGCGCTGTTCTGTTTTCGATGTTTTTCAACAAGGGCTGCCAAACTCCACCGGTGACGGCTCCGGTTGAAAAAGCTGCTGAAAAAGTGGCCGTCGCAACCGGCACGGCGATTGACAAACTGGGAGCATTCATGGCCACCAGGCTGCCCAACGGGGTCGAGCTGAACATCCCCGAATTCGGTATCGAGAAGAAGCTGATCGCCTTTATCGAGGATCCGAACAGGCCGGTTGACAAAACGACCTGGTTCAGCTTTGACCGCCTGGAGTTCGAGACCGCTAGCGCGACGCTCAAGCCATCCTCGGCGGAACAGCTCAAGAACGTTGCGGAAATCCTGAAAGCCTACCCAGTAGTGACCTTGAAGATAGGCGGCTACACGGACAATGTGGGAAATCCGGCCAGCAACCTCAAGCTTTCGCAGCAGAGAGCAGAATCCACCATGCGGGAACTCGGTATGTTAGGTGTCGAAGCGGGAAGACTGGAAGCCGAAGGCTATGGCGAGCAGCACCCGATTGGCGACAATGCCACCGCAGAGGGGAGACAGATGAATCGCAGGATTGACTTGAGGGTGACCAATAAATAGCGCCACACCCATTTGCGCTGTTATGAAAACGCCCCGCAGCCTGTTCTGGCTGCGGGGCGTTTCTCTTTACTGCTGTCGCATACACCGGCCTCAATGCAGCCGGACCGATACCATTCGGGAGGTTCCCGGCTCTTCCATGGTGATGCCGTAGAGGGTGTCGGCCACCTGCATGGTAGCCTTGTTGTGGGTGATGATGATGAACTGGGAAATGGCGCTCATCTCGCGCACCATCTCGTTGAAGCGCCCGATATTGGCATCGTCCAGCGGTGCGTCAACCTCGTCCAGCAGACAGAAGGGGGTCGGCTTGATCAGAAAGATGGAGAAGATCAGGGCTACGGCAGTCAGTGCCTTTTCACCGCCGGAAAGCAGGGTCACGTTCTGCAGCTTCTTGCCGGGCGGCTGGACGATGATGTCGATGCCGGTTTCCAGCAGATCTTCCTCATTGGTCAGGCGCAGTTCGGCCTTTCCGCCGCAGAACAGTCGCGGAAAAACCTCCTGGAACTTGGCGTTGACCAGATTGTAGGTTTCCAGAAAGCGCTGGCGGGTGGTGCGGTTGATGCGCTGAATGGCCTGCTGCAGTCCGCGCAGCGACTCCTCCAGATCGTCCTTCTGACTGTTCAGAAAGGTGAAACGCTCTTCCATGCCGGCGCACTCCTCGATCGCCATCAGGTTGACCTCACCCATCTCGTCCAGCAGGCGCTGCAGCTCGATCAATCGCGCACGGCGGCCGGCCTCGTCGAAATCCGCCGCCTCCAGACGCGCCAGCGCCTCGGCCATATCGATCCGGCTGCGCTCCTGCAGCGCCCGCTCCAGATGCTCGGCCTGCAGATTCAGGGTCGAGAAGCGCAGATTCAGGTCGGCCTGGGCCTGGCGGACGGCGTCACTCTCCTCGCGGGCCGTTTTCAGGCGCGCTTCGTTTTCGTTCAGGCCGGCGCCGGCGGCCTCAAAGGCTTCCCGCGCCACAGCCAGGATCTGTTCGGCCTTGATCTGCTGGCGCAGCAGTTCCTCAAGCTTTTCAGAGCCGGCTGCAATGGTGCTCTGGAGCTGGATTCTGGCGGACGCCCCCGACTCGATCTCCTGGCGGTCACTGGCCATGCGTCGGGTCAGCTCTTCCGTCTGGCGCTCCAGATCGGCCAGGCCCCGCAGATGGGCTTCCTGCTGTTCCTTGAGTGTGGCGGTCTGAACCCGGATGGCGGTGACTTTCTCGCGGGTGGCGGCCAGGGTGGCCCGCTGCAGATCCAGCGTCCCCTTCAGGCGGGCGGTTTCCTGTTCCAGATCCCGGGAGGCGTTGCCGGTCTGACCGATCTGCTCCTGGGCCAGTTTCAGTTCGGCCTCCAGCGCCTGCTGCTCCTCGTTGAGATTATCACTCTCCAGTCCCTGCAACTCCAGACGCTCCTCGATGCGAGCCGCTTCGTCGCCGGCCTGCTGGCGATCCTTGCGCAGGCCGGACAGTTTCAGTTCGTACTGGTGCAGCTGGGCGCCGCCGGATTTCAGCCCTTCGGCTACTTCCTGGCTGCTGCGGCGCAGCTCCTCGCGCAGCAGGCCGAAGGAGGCGACTTCCTGCTCCAGCCCGGTCACCCGCTCTTCCAGTTCTCTGATTTCGCGTTTCTTGTGGATCAGTCCCTTGTTGACCTGGTCACCCGAGCCGCCGCTGACGATCCCCCCGGCCGAGATCATGTCCCCCTCGCGGGTGACAAAATCCAGATCAGGGTGACTGCGGGCCAGGCCGATCGCCGTGAGCAGATCCTCCACCAGCCTGACCGGCGCCAGCAAATGCCTGATTATTCCGCCAAACGTGCCGCTGCTCTGGACGAGATCCGCCAGCGGCAGGGCGCCGGGCAGGTCTGCCGTCAGTGGAGGGTCGAATTCCAGCGGCAGCGCGATAGCGGCCCGGCCGCCGTTGTTGTCTTTCAGAAACTTCAACGCCTGAAGCGCAGCACCCTCATCTTCACAGATCAGACTCTGCAGCCGCTCCGCCAGAGCCGCCTCAAGTGCCGCTTCCAGCTCGGGCGGAGCCTGGACGGCATCCGCCAGCACCCCGCTGAAGTTTGCGCGCAGGCGGGCGTCCTTCATCAGCGTGCGGGTACCCTGGCCAAAACCGGCGAACTGCGCTTCCAGCTCCCGCAGTGAATGCAATCGCGACGAAGAGCGGTTCAGTTCATCCCGCCGGGATTGCCAGCCCTTCTCAATCTCCGGCAAGCGTTTTTTCAGATCCTCTTCCTGGCCGCGCAGGCCGGACAGTTCGGCCTGCAGCGTTTCCAGTTCCAGCTGTCCGGCCGTGATTTCCTTTTCAAGGGCTGCGCTTCGCTGGCGAAGCTGTTCGCGCCGTTCGGTCAGTTGCGCTCCTTCGCGCTTTTGACGCTCAATCCGCTCATTCAGGCCGGAAAGCCGTTTCTGGGCATTTTCCAGTCGGCTTTTGAACTGGGCCGCTTCGGCCAGCGCAGTGAACAGCTCCTTGCGGCGCGTCTCCAGGGTTCGATTCAGCTCATCTTCCTGCTGCTGTTGTTCGGCCAGTTCGGCTTCGGCCTGCTCCAGCCCAGCCTGGGTGCCGGCGGCATCCTGGCTGCCGGTGTCGCGGCGCAGTTCCAGAGCGAGCTTTTGATCGGCGCACTCCTTGAGGCGTTTTTCCAGCTCACCGGTTTCGGCCTCCAGACGCGCCAGGCGTCCATCCAGGGCGGTCAGTTCCTTGCGCTGAAATTCCAGACCGTTTTCGGTCGTGCCGAATTCACTGCGGTTCCGGAAGATATCCTCCTGGGCCGCCGCCAGATGCTTTTCCGCTTCCAGAAGTCTGACCCGGGCCTCCTCGGCCTGGGATTCTCCCAACGCCGAAGCGGCAAAAACCTGACGGATGCGCTCGTTAAGCGCTGCCATTTCACGCTCCACCACGCTGCGGGCACGCTGTGTTTCACGATATTCGCAGGCGCTGAAGAGCAGCTCGATTTCCCGCAGCTCGTCACGGTATTCGCGAAATTTCTCGGCCTTTTTGGCCTGACGCTGCAGCGAAGCCAGCTGACGGCGGATCTCCCCCAGCACGTCGGCCAGGCGAGCCAGATTCTGACGGGTGCCCTCGATCTTTTTCAGGGCCAGCTGTTTGCGGGATTTGAATTTGGTGACCCCGGCCGCCTCCTCGATCAGAAAGCGGCGCTCTTCCGGGCGCGAATGCAGGATCATGCCGATCTTGCCCTGTTCGATGATCGAATAAGCGCGGGTGCCAACGCCGGTATCCATGAACAGTTCGGTGATGTCCATCAGGCGGCAGGGGGTCTTGTTGATCAGGTAGTCGCTCTCGCCGTCGCGGTACAGGCGGCGGGTCAGCTGAATCTCGGAGTAATCCAGATACTTGGCCGGCGCGCGGCCATCTTCGGTGGAAAAAACCAGCGACACCTCGGCCATCCCCAACGGCTTGCGGTTCTCGCTGCCGGCGAAGATCACGTCTTCCATGGCCTTGCCGCGCAGGTTCTTGGCCGACTGTTCCCCCATGCACCAGCGGATGGCATCCACAATATTGGACTTGCCGCAGCCGTTGGGACCGACCACGCCGGTGACCGGCTGCTGAAAGTCCAGCACAACCTTGTCGGCAAAGGATTTAAATCCCGATATTTCGAGGCGTTTGATTTTCATGGGGTGATCGCAGGTAGCATTAACGTGCTTGTAATGGTGGCGCCATACTCATGGGTTATCGGGATGCTGCACAATGGTTATTAACTGCAGTTATTGCTGAACGTAGCTGCATTTAAAAACAAAATGGCTATGCGCCAAAGCATAACCATCTGTTTTGATTGGTGGAGCTGAAGAGGATCGAACTCTCGACCTACGCATTGCGAACGCGTCGCTCTCCCAGCTGAGCTACAGCCCCATGCTTATTCGTTATATACAGCCAGCGGCAGTGTGACCTTGAACAGTGCTCCGTTTTCACTGTTTTCCGCTTCAATTGAACCGTAATGGTTGATCGTTATACGGTTGGCAATCGCCAGACCCAGGCCGGTGCCATGATGCTTTGTGGTAAAAAACGGACTGAAAATCCGGGGCAGGGTCTCTTTCGGGATGCCTCCGCCGGTGTCCTGTATACTAACCACTGCAGATTTTTTGTCAAGGGGGGCGTGGTCGAGAATGATGCTCAAGCGTCCCCCGTCCGGCATGGCGTCACAGGCGTTCAGCATCAGGTTCAGAAATACCTGCTTGAGCTGGTGCGGATCTCCCGAAAGCGGCCAGGTGCCTTCCTTGAGCTGTGCCGAGAGCGTGATGTTGCTGTCTTCCAGTGTAGTCGTGCAGCTGGAAATACAGTCCTGGAGTATCTCCAGCAGGTCACAGCGGCTGAAACAGATGGTCGGTTTACGAGAGAAGGACAGGATTTCGGTCAGCATTTTTTCAAGCCGGCTGACCTCGGACACAATCGTGTCGGCATAGGAATATTCGCGGGTTTCCTCCGGCAGTGCCTTCAGCAGCCGGCCGGCAAATCCGCCAATGGTGATAAGCGGGTTTTTGAGCTCGTGGGCCAGATTGGCCGCCATCTCGCCGATGGCCGCCAGCCTTTCACCATGCAGCAGGCGTTCGCGGGCATCCCGCAGGTTGTCGTTGGTTTCTTCGATCTGGTTGTAGAGCATCGAGTTTTCGATTGCCATGCCGGCCTGATTGGCGAACAGCTGCAGGAAATGCAGCTGCTCCTGGGTGATTTCGCTGCCGGATTCTGGATTGTCGACCACGATGATGCCGATGGTTTTATTGATTGCGACCAGCGGCACTGCAGCAAAGGTGCCCTTGCAGAGTTTTCTGATGCTGCAGCCGACCGGGCATTCAAGGCAGCTGCATTCGTGCATGTGTCCCATGCGGCGTTCGCTGATGACCTGCCGGATCAGCTGGCAATCTTCATTGATTGCGATCCGGGAACGGCGGACGCGCGAGCAGAACTCGTTTGAACGCTGCCGGTTCACAACCTCGTCGCTGATATCCCAGCGGCTTCCCAGCGAGTCCTGCTCACCAATGATTTCAAGTTCTTCTGACGTTTGTCGCGTGACCCCGAGCATGCCCTGAAGGATTTCGGATTTTTCATTGCGCAGAAAGATGAGCGATCGCTCAAACAGCCCGGACGCCGGCATGGTGAGGGCGGTGAGAATCAGGTGGGTTAATTTGTTGAGGCGGATGGTGGAAAGCATGGTGTTGCTGAACTGATAGAGAAGGGTCAGTTCCGACAAGCGGTTGTCGACAACAGCATGCTGTAGCGGATGGCGGATCGTCATTATTGCCCCTGATCGGTTTGGTCGGGTCAAGTGGGTTGGTATTAGTGGCGTTCCTTTTTTTCCGCGTCCATTTTGCAGTTAATGCACTGGGTTGTAACCGGCCTGACCCGCAAGCGCGCTTCGCTGATTTCTTCGCCGCAATCTTCGCAAATACCGAACTCGTCAGCTTCAATCCGATCAAGTGCATCCTTGATCTTGTTGATCAATTTCCGCTCCCGGTCGCGGATGCGCAATTCGAAATTACGGTCGGACTCCTGGGTAGCGCGGTCGGTCGGATCAGGGAAGTTGGAGGCATCGGAGGTCATCTCGGTAACTGTTTTACCGGCTTCACCCAGGAGAGCCTTCATTTCTTCGTTCAGAATGTTTTTAAAATATTCCCGTTTTTCCGGTTCCATAGCGTACTCCTGAATTTAATTAGCTCATCATTTTAGTGAGAATCATTCAACAAGTCCAGAAAAAAACAGAGCGGCCGATTGCGGGAGCGGCACTGTTTTACAAAAATATTACACACAATAACGACTGCCGCTTGCTATGATGCGCACATTTAGATGGAAATGGAGGAGTGTCAATGACGCACCAGCTGAAGATCGGTAAATACACCGTCCGCTATCCGGTGATACAGGGCGGCATGGGCGTACGCATATCCGCCGGCCGGCTGGCCGGACACGTTGCCAAGTGCGGCGGCGTCGGCCTGGTGGCCGCTCCCGGCATCTGCCTCAACAGCCCGTTCTACAACGGCAAAAACTACTTCCAGGCCGATTCGGAGGCCTTTAAAGACGAGCTTCGCAAAGCCTATCAAATTGCGCCGGACGGCATCATCGGCGTTAACGTCATGGTGGCGCTCTCCAACTACGAGCAGCTGGTAAAGGCGGCCATCGAAGGCGGCGCAAAAGTCATCGTCTGCGGAGCCGGACTCCCCTTGAGCCTGCCGGAAATAACCGCCCATGCCCCGGATGTCGCCCTGATCCCGATTGTTTCCTCGCTGCGCGCAGCGCAGCTGATCGCAAAAAAATGGCACAAATCGTTCAATCGCCTGCCGGATGCGGTCGTGGTCGAAGACCCGGACACCGCCGGCGGCCACTTGGGTGAGAAGATGGAAAATATCGGCACCGGTGAATACGACCAGTACGCAACCGTTCGCCAGGTCAAGGAACTGTTCCGGGTTGAGTATGGCGCCGATGTGCCGATTATTGCGGCCGGCGGCATCTGGGATCGCGCCGACCTGGAGCACGCCCTGGCCGAAGGGGCCGACGGCGTGCAAATGGCCAGCCGTTTTGTCTGCACCGAGGAGTGCGATGCCGAAGATGCTTTCAAGCAGAAGTACCTTGAATGCACCCAGGAGGACATCGGGCTGATAATGAGCCCGGCCGGTCTGCCGGGACGCGCCATCCTCACCAATCAGGATAATATCCGCCAGTACGACCTGGATCACCACACCCCCTGCCGCCTGGGCTGCCTGAAGAAATGCTCCTACAAAGAGTCCGGCGAGCGTTTCTGCATCGTCACCTCGCTGGATCGGGCCCAGCGAGGGGATGTGGACACCGGTCTGGTCTTCTGTGGCACCAATGCCTGGAAGTCCGATAAAATCACTACGGTCCAGGCGATCTTCGACGAACTGTTCGGCTAATCCCCGACTCCAGTTACGACTGTTCAGAATTGGCCGCCGGGAATCTGTTCCGGCGGTTTTTTTGCGTCTGGAAAGTAGCCAGGGATCATGCTACAAAGGTGCCTGCCCTATTGATTGTCACGCCAGGAGGCCAGCCGCCATGCCCGATTCACGCATTCCCCGCACCCCATCCGCCCATGATTACCAACTGCTGATCAAAAACCTGCTCTTCTGTCCGGTGGTGGATGCCCCGGATCAGGAAATCGTTTACCGGGACACGTTCCGTGGCAGCTACCGTCAGCTGCGCCAAAGAGTTCAGCGGCTGGCCAATGTCCTGACCGGACTGGGCGTCAAACCGGGCGATACAGTGGCGGTCATGGACTGGGATTCGCATCGTTACCTGGAGTGCTTCTTCGCCGTGCCGATGATCGGGGCGGTTCTGCACACTATCAACGTGCGCCTGTCCCCGGAGCAGATTCTCTACACCATCGACCACGCCGAAGATGATGTGCTGCTGGTCAACAGCGAATTCCTGCCGATACTCGAGCAGATCCGCGGCCGCATGGACACGGTTAAAAGCTATCTCCTGCTCAATGACGAGCCAACCGTTCCTGTCAGCACACTCCCCTTTGCCGGCGAGTACGAAACCCTGCTGGCGACGGCTTCGCCCGAGTTCGAATTTGGCGACTTTGATGAAAACATCCGCGCCACGACATTTTACACCACCGGCACCACCGGCATGCCCAAAGGTGTCTACTTCAGCCAGCGCCAGCTGGTGCTGCACACGCTGGGAGTTATGGGTGTGCTCGGTTCGGCGGTCGGCCATGGCCGCTTCCACCGCCAGGATGTCTACATGCCGATCACACCCATGTTTCACGTCCATGCCTGGGGTCTGCCCTATGTGGCCACCATGCTGGGGGTCAAGCAGGTTTATCCCGGACGCTATGTGCCCGACCACTTGCTGGAGCTGATCGAGAAGGAGGGGGTCACCTTCTCCCACTGCGTGCCCACCATCCTGCATATGCTGCTCAAGCATCCCCATGCCAACCGCATGGATCTGTCGGGCTGGAAGCTGATCATCGGCGGCGCATCCATGTCCCGCGCCCTCTGCGTCGACGCCCTGAAGCGCGGCATCGATCTCTTTACCGGCTACGGCATGTCCGAAACCTGCCCGATTCTGACCATTGCCCACCTAACTCCCGATATGCTGGAGCTTTCGGCGGAAGAGCAGGCCGCCATCCGCTGTAAAACCGGGATTTCACTGCCGTTGGTGGATCTGAAAGTCGTCGACGCGACGCTGGTGGAACAGCCGCGCGACAACATCAGTGCCGGCGAGATCGTTGTACGCGCCCCCTGGCTAACCCAGGGGTATCTGAAAGACCATAAAGCCTCGGAACGCCTCTGGGAGGGGGGCTGTCTGCACACCGGCGATGTGGCGGTGCGCGACGAAGCGGGCTATGTAAAAATCACCGACAGAACTAAGGACATCATCAAGGTGGCCGGCGAATGGGTTTCATCGCTGGAGCTGGAGGACATCATCGCCCACCATCCGGCCGTGGCCGAGGTGGCGGTGATCGGCGTCCAGGATGAGAAGTGGGGCGAACGGCCGCTGGCGCTGGTTGTGCCGCATCCCGACAGCGCTCTGTCTGAAAAAGACATCAGCCACCACGTCAAGGAATACGCCGACAAGGGTTTGGTCAACAAACAGGTGGTGCTGCTGAAGGTGCGCTTTGTGGCGGCCATTGACAAAACCAGTGTCGGCAAAGTCAGCAAGGTGGCCCTGCGGGAAAAGTACGCTTGAGGAATATGTGCTTCTTCGGTGTATGGGCCCATCTGCGCGAATAATGGCGGTCTTTTGTTGAAAAGTTGCCGGAACGGTTTGTCGGCGGATTTTACATCAAAGCACAAGCGCTTTTTTTGCTGTATGATAACATGTTGAAAAACAAAGCGCACAAGGATATGGCATGTAAATTGTATAATTGTCCTGTACTAACGTTCAGCCTGTTTTGGCGCATTGTCAATCTAACCTTATGAACATGCAAGGAGGGACATTATGAAAATCTCGAGCATTCTGACGATGGGAGCAACATTTCTTCTGGCTTTCGGCAGTCTGGCTTTTGCGGTGCCAACGGTTGATGTTCAGCAGGCGCCGACCCTGCATTTTGCCACCGAAGCCAACAAAAGTGACTACCCGGATTACTGGCGGCCCCGCTCTAATAGCTGGGGCTGGACACATAGTGGGATAGCCGGCACTTTTACGAGCGCATCATTAAACATCAGCGCCTTTGACGTGGACTTTGCTGGACAACCTCTATTTGGACTTGTTGGCGAAAGAGATGAAATTTTTATCTACGACGGTGCAACCCCTTTTTCTCTCGGTTTCCTGGGCGGCTCGAATGACACCTGGGCCTGGTCTACATTTGACCTGACACCGTATCTGGCAAACATAAGCGACGACATAAATTCTGGATTGCAGGTCTACGTCGATATCGATACTTTACAGGAAGATTGGTATGTCGCCATTGCCAAGTCGGCGCTTTCCGTTGACGGCGGACAAATCCCCGATCCGAACCCAGCGGTACCGGAACCATCCACAATCATACTTCTGGGTGCTGGCTTGGCAGGGCTGGCCTTTGCCCGCAAGAGAATCAACAAATAGTCCGTTTTCAAAACATTGAGGTAGTCAAGGGGCGTATCCAGGTGGATATGTCCCTTTTTTATATTCACTTGATCCTGATGTCAGAGCGTGCTATATCAAGAAAAGTTGATTTATGAAAATCCGGATTTATGATATAGCATGCTCGAAACCTTCAAATCTCTTGCCGACCCCTCCCGCCTGCGCCTGATTGCGATTCTGCTGCGCGGTGAATTCACTGTCCAGGAATTGACCCGCATCATGGGTATGGGGCAGTCGCGCGTTTCGCGACACCTGAAAATCCTTACCGAAGCGGGCGTGCTCGACGTAAAACGTCAGGGCACCTGGGGTTATTACCGCATCAGCGAGTCCAACCGGTTCTTTTGCGCCATCCGTCCGGTTTTCGAGCGCGAGATGGAGTCCTTGCCGGAGCGTTTGCAGGATCTGGCCGCCGTGGCGGCGATCCTGGAGGAGCGCCGGCGGCGCAGCCAGGAATTTTTTGACCGTCATGCCCGTCAGTGGGATGATCTGGCCCGCACCCTGTTGCCGCTTCCCGAGTACCATTCCCGGCTTTTGGAGCAGGTGCCGGAAGGGGGTGTTGTCCTTGAAGTCGGCTCCGGAACCGGCGGATTGTTGGCCGGGTTGGCGGCGAGGGCTTCAAAAGTGATCGGTGTGGATCACTCGCCGGCCATGCTGGCGGAAGCCCGTCAGCGGCTGGCAAATTGCCAAGCCGGCGGCATCGAACTGCGCCTGGGAGAGATGACCCACCTGCCGCTGCCGGATGCTGCGGCTGATTGCGTCGTGGCCAACATGGTGCTGCACCACGCCGCCGATCCGCAGGCGGTATTGGCAGAGATCAGCCGGGTTTTGGCGCCGGGAGGCAGCCTGCTCCTGGCCGATCTGGCCCGCCACGAGCGAGAGGCGGCCCGTGAACAGCTGGCCGATCAGTGGCTGGGTTTTGACGAGGCGGAACTGACGGAATGGCTGAAGGCGACGGGATTCGGCGAGATTGTCTGCGAGCGGATCGAGGGTGCCAGCGGACAGGAGGCGGTGCTGGTGGTACGGGGGAGATGGGCATGAGAGAGGACCAGCATACCGAATTCAAACAATCATGGCGCGATGAGTACCTGAAGTGGATCTGCGCCTTTGCCAATTCCGAGGGAGGCACGCTGATCATCGGCCGCAATGACCTGGGCGAGGCGGTCGGCGTGGCCAATGCGGCCCGGCTGCTGGAAGAAATCCCCAACAAGGTGCGTGACTTGCTCGGCATCATCGTGCCGGTAAGCCTGAAAACTGAAGGTGACAAGGAACTGCTGGAAATCGAAGTGGAACCGTACCCCAGCCCGATCAGCTACAAAGGCGAGTATCACGTCCGTAGCGGCAGCACAAAACAGGAGTTGAAGGGGGCCGCGCTGGACCGCTTTCTGCTCCGCAGGCTGGGACGACACTGGGACAGCGTGCCGGTGCCGCATGTGGCCGCTAGCGATCTGAATGTAAACGCACTTGCCTACTTCCGAAAACAAGCCCGCAAGAGCCAACGCCTTCCTGAGGAAACCCTGGAAGAATCGGATCAGGCGCTGCTGGAAAAACTCCATCTGCTGGATGGCACCTATTTGAAACGCGCTGCCCTGCTCTTGTTCCATCCTGATCCGGAGCGCTTCGTCACTGGCGCATATGTCAAGATCGGTTATTTTGAGAGCAATACCAACCTGCGCTACCAGGACGAAATCCATGGTGACCTGTTCGGGCAGGTGAACCGGACGATTGAGGTGTTGCTGGCCAAATACCTCAAGGCCTGGATCTCTTACGAAGGATTGCAGCGGATCGAAACCCTGCCGGTGCCGGAACCGGCCCTACGCGAAGCGATACTGAACGCGGTTGTGCACAAGGAGTACGCCAGCGGCATTCCGATCCAGATCAGTGTCTATCCCGACAAGCTGATGATCTGGAACCCCGGTCAACTGCCCCACGACTGGACGGTGGAGCGTCTGCTGGCCAAGCACCCGTCGCAGCCCTACAACCCCGACATCGCCAATGCCTTTTTCCGGGCCGGGAAGATCGAAGCCTGGGGGCGCGGCATCGAGCGAATCGTGGAGGCCTGCGTGATGGCAGGTGCGCCGATGCCGGAGGTGCATTGCGAGGCGACCGGGATGTGGTTGGTGTTTCATTACCTGACCCATTTGGGCAGTACTACCCAAGAAACTACCCAAGAAACTACCCAAGAAACTACCCAAGAAAAAATTGTAGAGCTTCTGAAAGGTCGACCATCCATTACTCGCAAGGAACTGGCCACAAAGCTTGGTATCAGCGCCAACGGCATAAAGTATCACCTGGAAAAACTGAAGTTTGCCGGGATCATTCGACATGTCGGGCCAACCAAAGCTGGGCATTGGGAAGTGATAGATTAGGAAAGTTGCAAGACAGCCGGAACAAGTGACGAGTTGAGTAAATGTTCTTTCAGTAAGCACATAACCAGGCTTACGATCTGCCCAAAAAGCAGTCAGATGATCTTCCAGCCTGTTATCATCAACACCACAACAAAAGGAGAATACACACATGTCACAGGATTTCATCGTAGCAGACCTTGGTTTGGCCGACTGGGGCCGCAAGGAAATCAAGATCGCCGAAACCGAAATGCCGGGCCTGATGGCGATCCGTGAGGAGTACGCCGCCAGTCAGCCGCTGAAAGGAGCCCGCATCACCGGTTCGCTGCACATGACCATCCAGACCGCCGTGCTGATCGAAACCCTGACCGCCCTGGGCGCCCAGGTGCGCTGGGCTTCCTGCAACATCTTCTCGACCCAGGACCACGCCGCAGCCGCCATCGCCGCCGGCGGAGTGCCGGTTTTCGCCGTCAAGGGCGAGAGCCTTGAGCAGTACTGGGATTACACCCACCGCATCTTCGAATGGGCTGACGGCGGCTTCTCCAACATGATCCTGGACGATGGCGGCGACGCCACCCTGCTGCTCCACCTGGGCGCCCGGGCCGAAAAGGACATCTCGGTACTGGCCAAGCCCGGCTCCGAGGAAGAAACCATCCTGTTCGCCGCCATCAAGGCCAAGCTGGCCGTTGATCCTACCTGGTACTCCGTCCGCCTGGCACAGGTCAAGGGCGTGACCGAGGAAACCACCACCGGCGTACACCGCCTGTACCAGATGCACGAGCGCGGCGACCTGAAATTCCCGGCCATCAACGTCAATGACTCGGTCACCAAGTCCAAGTTCGACAACCTGTACGGCTGCCGCGAATCGCTGGTGGATGGCATCAAGCGCGCCACCGACGTGATGATCGCCGGCAAGGTGGCCCTGATCTGCGGCTACGGCGACGTGGGCAAGGGTTCGGCCCAGGCCATGCGCGCTCTCTCGGCCCAGGTCTGGGTGACCGAGGTCGATCCGATCTGCGCCCTGCAGGCCGCCATGGAAGGCTACCGCGTGGTGACCATGGAATATGCCGCCGACAAGGCCGATATCTTCGTCACCTGCACCGGCAACTACCACGTCATCACCCATGACCACATGGCAGCCATGAAAGACCAGGCCATCGTCTGCAACATCGGCCACTTCGACAACGAGATCGAAGTCGCCGCCCTGGAGCAGTACCAGTGGGAAGAGATCAAGCCCCAGGTGGATCACGTCATCTTCCCGGACGGCAAACGCATCATCCTGCTGGCCAAGGGCCGCCTGGTCAACCTGGGCTGCGCCACCGGCCACCCCAGCTACGTCATGTCCTCCTCCTTCGCCAACCAGACCATCGCCCAGATCGAGCTGTTCACCCGCAATGCGGATTATCCGGTCGGGGTTTATGTTCTACCCAAACACCTGGATGAGAAGGTTGCTCGACTACAGCTGAAGAAGCTCAACGCCCAGCTGAGCGAGCTGACCGACGAGCAGGCCGCCTACATCGGCGTACCGAAACAGGGGCCCTACAAGGCCGAGCATTACCGCTACTGATCAGGTAGCATATCAACAGCAAAAAGCCGCCCTGCAGACTGTGCAGGGCGGCTTTCTTGTGTGAATATGAAAGCTTATTTTTATTTAATTGCCGTTGATCGAAGTGCTCAACATGCGCTTGTCGGCATCATCAACCGTAAGCCAAACCGAACCGGCCATCGGAGTGAAGGAGCCTGACAATGTGGCGGTTGCAGATGTTTGCGCATCCGTCAAATCCACGCTTTTATCGGTGTACTCACCATTTGCTGCACCCCAAACCTGTACCTGCAGCCAGTCAGATGTAGTACCTGGGGCAAGCGTCCAGGTGATTGTCTGGGCAACATTAAGCTGAAATCCGGCCAGATCAGCCAGGGTTGCCGGCTTGACGAGTGTTGCAAAAGGTGCTGTTGCCAGCTCGGCATAGGTGTAAGGGCGCTTTGTCATCATGATAGTGTATTGATCCATCTGGCCATTGATGGAATTGAATAGTGTGACAGTATAGGGAAGATTGCTGTCGCTACCGGCAGGGAATGCTGCCAGAATAGCGCTGTCATTGGCAGCAGTGTCCTGGGCAAGCCAATACACGTTGTTCATATCCATACCGTTCGGATCAATGGTAAATTGCCTTGAATTGCTGTCGGTATTGCTTATTTGTTGATAGAGCGTGACGCCGGCGCTAGGAAGTCCAGGGCCGGCAACAGTCACATGGTGGACACCGCTAGTTTTGAATTCGTCATCAACATGCAGGGCAATGCCGGTACCATAAACAGAACGATTTTGTTGTGTCGTAGCCTGCATTTTATAAGCGGTAGCAACAATTTCAATATCCAGAATGCGACCATCGCCAAGTGCATACCATTTGCCATTGGTTTTCTGGAAACGCCATCTGATGACTTCTGTTGAATTGGCGTTTTTAGGCAGCGTAACGGTAAACTCGACCAATGCCTTGCCAGTAGCAGAGTCAAACTCGATAAAGGTTGGCGCAGATGCAGTCATACCGATAACCGACCCGTCTGTCGTAATTTCCTGCAGGAAATTGTCGAGATTGCGACCGTTATCCATGAAGTTGGTTTCGTCAAAGAGGGCTTTCAATTCAGTGTAAGGTGATAAGGGCATTGAAGATGCGAACTTGTCCGTGAAGGCTTTAATGCCGTCGCGAATCAGTTCAATGTCGGTAAGTTGAGCTGTCGTCGGGGCAGTCAATGTGCCTGTCATCGTCCCACCAGCAGTTGTTGAGGTGATTTTGGATTTATCGATTATGTTTTCAATAGTCACCGCTGTCGTAGCCGGATCAACAGATACCTTGACTATGTCCATCATCTTGTCAACGGCATCCACATTAGGTGTGAACGATGCCCTAAGCAGATCAATAGATGTGGAGATGCCCATACCCTGTAAAACAGGTGTCAGCGCATTGGTTAAGGCTTCAACCTGAGTTGCTATGGCAGTTGTTGTTATCTGTGCCGGATCGCCGTTTGAGTAGAAGTTTGTGGCAACTTGGCTGGCAATGCTGGCCACGATCAGGTCAGTGAAGGGCGTAATGTTGATGTTTTTACCAAGATCATCGGCAGTTGCCAGCGAACAGTAGGTAACAGAACTGTTGCCGACCATACCAACCGCCTTGAGCTTGAAAGGCCCGGTCATGCCGCTGACATCAATGGAGTAGTTACCGTTATCGGTTGCTTCAACAGGTTCAGACCTTTCCTCACCTTTACTGTCTTTAACGAAAACCGTACCAATAATTGGCGCACCGGCTGCGGCGGTCCCCTTCAGGGCCGTAGAAGGCGCCCCTCCACCGCCACCGTCACTGCACGCCGACACAAACAACATGGTAAGCGCCATCAGGCTTACCGACATAAACAACTTCCAAACCCTTTTCATAATAGTCCTCCTTGCTGCGGATTTATATTACCTGTATCTGCAAGGCTAGCGCACATAAAGCGCATGTCAAGCTAACCATCTAAAATTTAATATTATTTTTTACACATTAAGCGAATCATATACCATTTCACTTTTCTACCAGTCGGAAAGGCCCAGCAAACCTGGAGTTTCTGCAAAGGTTGACATTTCACCTTTCAGCTGGCAAAACCGGGATCAAACATGCCGTTTCATCCCGGCTTTTAGTTGTTGAATGCCAATACAAGGACCAGATTATGACCGTCAGCGCCAACCTGAAGATCGAAGAGAATCCCTTTGCCCGGAAACTGGGCATACAGGAGTGGCAGAATCGCCAGTTTATCCAGCCGAAACCGGAAGAGTACCTGATCAGCGAACTGATCCCGGCCAAGGCCCTGGTCTCGCTGCAGACCAGTGACATCTTCGGCAAGACAACCCTGGCGACCCAACTGGCCATGTCGGTCGCTTTCGGATTGCCATTCCTCAATCGCTATGAATGCCTGCAGCCGGGCAAGGTGCTGTATATCAATGGCCGCGACACCGATGAAGACAGCCATCGCCGCTTCAAGCGCCTGGTGCGCGAGTGGTCGGTCTCCGCTCCGGATCTGTCAGCCCGCATCGATGAAAACCTGGATAACTTCACCCATGTTTCCCTGTTTGACGAGTGCTTCGGTGTTTCGCCGCAGCTGGTGGATGTTTCCGGAAGCATGACCAAGACCTATACCTACCTGCATCAGTTCAGCGAATACTTCAAATGCAAGCTGATCGTGCTCGACCCGGTCGAAGACTTTTTCCCCGAGAACCTGAAGAACATTTCCGAACTGTATCTCAAACTGCGCCAGATAAACTCCACCGTTCTGCTGGTGGCCGACCACAGCCGCAACGAAGCCTTTCACAAGGTCGAGGTCGGCCTGTCCATCACCGAAAACTGCCTGCGGGTTCACAGCGATTACCTGGGCTGCCGCGATATCGGCATGGCCATGGGGGCCGGGATATGGTTTCCCACCAGCTGATGCAATGCCGCAGCGGCTGTGCCGCCTGCTGCATCGCGCCCTCAATCTCGTCGGCGATTCCGGGCCTGCCGGACGGCAAGCCGGCCGGGGTACCCTGCCCGCAATTGACACCCGACAAGCGCTGCCGGATCTTCGGCCGGCCCGAACGTCCGGCGGTCTGCACCAGCCTGCGCCCCTGCCCGGAAATGTGCGGAACCAGCGCCGCCGAAGCGCTGCGGAAGCTGGCCGAGTGGGAACAGGCAACGCGGCCGGAGCCGATGGTCTGACCCTAAAATGAGCCCTGCCGTCATCTGCAGCCTTCAGGGTCCCGTCAAAGTCAGTGCTATCTCTAGACAATTTAAGAGCGATTAAATTTCACTGGTTTTTTCTCTCCGTTGCGTGTAACATATCGATATGCAAACTCGTTCCGGATCAGCAGCCACTTCTTCCCTTCATTTTGAATACCAGCCGATTGGTCTCCTCGAAGTCCGTCCTATTTTTCCCAGCGAGCAATCCCGGTGGAATGATCTTGTCAAGAAGCACCACTATCTCGGTTTACGTGCGATTGTCGGCGAAGCCATGCGCTATGTAGCTATCCTTGACGGACAGTGGGTCGCCCTTGTCGGCTTTGGTGCCGCTGCTTTGAAGAGTCGCCACCGAGATGGCTTTATCGGTTGGAAACCGGCAATTCAATGGCAACGACTGAAGTTGGTTGCCAACAATGTCCGCTTTTTGATTCTGCCTGATGTCAGAATAAAGAACCTTGCCTCCAAGGTGCTGTCGCTGACGACAAAACGACTTTCCGCTGATTGGCAGGCGCTGTACGGCCACCCGATCCTCATGGTGGAAACCTTTGTCGATGACAGCCGTTTTCTTGGGACCTGCTACAAGGCTGCCGGTTGGCTCCCTCTCGGTAAAACCCGCGGATTCAATAGAAATGGCAGGAAATACTATCAGCATGGGAACCTTAAAACCATCTTTGTTCGCCCGCTTTCACACAACGCTCTTCGCCTGCTTGCCGACCCTTTACCACATCCGGAACTTCTTCCCGCTGAGGTTGCCATGAACCTTGATGCCGTAGCAATTGAAACAGATGGCGGGCTTATCGATTATTTGCGTACTGTGCCCGATCCGCGTATGAAGCGAGGTGTCAGACACCGAATGCTTTCCGTGCTGACGGTTGCAGTGTGCGCCGTCTTGAGCGGAGCAAAGTCATATATCGCTATTGGCGAATGGGCAGAAAGAACTACCCAGGATATGCGTAAGCGTATGGGATGCCGCTTTGACAAGAAAACCGCTTTCTTTATTACCCCAAGCGAACCGACGTTGCGTAGAACCATGCAAGCGGTCGATGCCGTAGCTCTGGATACGGCGGTCAGTCAGTGGCTGATTACCCAGACTCCGGTTGCGGGCAATGCCATTGCTCTTGATGGTAAGACCTCGCGTGGGTCCACCTCTGAAGGTGGGAAACAAACCCACTTGGTAAGCGTCTTTCTCCATAAAGAAGGTGTCGTGATCGCCCAACAGGCCGTTGCCGCTAAAAGCAATGAAATTACCGCCGTACGCCCCTTACTGGCAAATATTGACATTGCCGGTTGTGTCGTAACCGCAGATGCCATGCATACCCAGAAGGATACCGCCCGTTTTATCGTGGAGGAAAAACATGCTGACTATCTCTTTACGGTGAAAGATAATCAGCCCACCCTGAAACAGGATATCGAAAGCCTCTCGATGGAGTCTTTTTCCCCCGGTGCATGAAACAGTCGATAAAGGTCATGGCCGGCTGGAAATCAGAAGAATCTGGGCCAGTAGCGATCTGAATGGATACCTGGAGTTTCCTTGCCACAAGCAGGTAATGCGCATTGAACGAATTACCGAAATGCTAAAGTCCGGTAAACAGCGCCACGAAGTGGTCTTCGGTATCACGAGTCTCTCCCCGGAAAAGGCGTCGCCAGAACGGTTGCTGGAGCTAAACAGGGGGCACTGGTCAATTGAAAATTCGCTGCACCACGTCAGAGATACAACCTTCGACGAAGATCGATCTCAAATTCGCACCAAAACGGCTCCACAGGTCATGGCTACGTTGAAAAATCTGGCTATCAGCATTTTACGGCTTAATTCATTCACCAACATCGCCAGCGCATTACGCCACTTCGCAGCACAGCAACACCTCTCGCTCGCATTGATCGGCCTGTAGAGCTTTTCTAAAATCAATCAAATCACCCTAAAAACGCCATACAATGGGTAGTTGCGCTTCCGCCTGTTCCGGAAAGGATTCGACACGCACATAAACCTGACTGAATGTGTATGGCTCACATATTTCGATGTGTGCTTCTTTATACTCTTGGAACTTTGACGTATCCCTGGCAGCCTTGAAGCCGATACCCCCCTTGTGGTATCAGTGGTTGCATGAATGCCATTTCTCCCGATCTGATCCTTTTGTCCCTCTTTATCCTGAACATACTGCTGGTGCTTCTGGACGCGTCACTGGGCTATCACCTTGCCCCACGTATTGTGCGGATGCGCGGCCAGGAGGAGCCGGAACTGCAGGAAAGCGCCGTCCGCTCGGTGCGCGGCCTGCTGACGGCGCTGGTCGTGCTGTATATGCTGTTCAACTGCCAGGGCTATTTCAACGGCAACCGTACTCTGCTGCTGCTGGTGACCGCCATGGTCGTGTTTGATCTGGCCGGGCAGCTTTATCTGAAACGGCGTTCCGGGCGCACCGGAGAACAGCCATGAGCGAGCCATTGCTGGAACGCAGCTACGATATCCGACCCCACGAGACGGACGTGCGCGGCAAACTGCGCCCGGTCATCCTGCTGGCCTATCTGCAGAATGTGGGCTCGGAGCATGCCACTCAATTGGGGGTTTCGGTCCGGAGCCTGCAGGCTATGGGTTTGACCTGGGTCATGTCGCGGGTACATCTGCTGATGAAGCGCTACCCGCACCGGGGGGATACAATTGCGATCAGGTCCTGGCCGGCCACCCGGGAAGGGCTGTTTTCAATCCGGGATTATGAAGTGCTGGATTCTGGGGGGATGGTCATCGGGGCGGCCACAACGTCGTGGGCGGTGCTGAACCTGAAGAGCCGCCGGCCGGTCAGGATCAACGAGCATCTGCCGCATTATCCGCTGCGTCCGCTGCGGGCTCTGGAGGACGCTTTTGCCACGCTGCCGGTGCTGGATGTTCCGGAAAACAGGGTCGCTCTGCCGGTGCTGCGGGCCGATCTTGACATGAACCGGCACGTCAACAACACCGTCTATGCCGGTTGGGGGCTGGAGGCGGCGCCGGGCAGAGTGGCCGACGTCTGTCAGCCGATGGAAATAGAGATCGGCTTCCGGGCGGAAGCCTGTTACGGGGATTCGATCGTTTCGCTTTGTGCAGCAGAGCAGGGGGATGAGCACTGTCTGCTGCACCGTATAGAACACGCCGAAAGCGGCCTGGAGCTGGCCCGTCTGCGGACCCGCTGGCAGCCGTTCGGCTGACCGGTTTTCAAATTACTTTTTCGTTCCGGCCGCATTCAGCGCCTTGATCAGCGCATCGGTGACGTCCTGGGCATCCACGGCGTTGCCGACATACAGCAGTTCCTTCTTGACGACGATCACCGCAAAATCATTGGCCTTGCCGTAGTCAACCGCCGTCTTCTCCACATCCGCAAAAAGCGCCGTGGTCTCTTTTTCCTGCAGAGTATAAAGCTCTTCTTCCGAGCTGCGGACAAACTTCTGGAAATCCTCAAGCTTTTTCTGGAACTCTTTGGACTTGGCTTCACGCTGCTGGGGAGTCATGCTTGACAGTTTGGATTCGATCGAGGTTTTCAGTTTCTCGATCTGCTTTTTGCGCCCGTCGATCTTTTTCTGCAGGGCGTCCTTTCTGGCCGTCAGCAGTGATTTAAGAGCTTTTCCGCGCTCCGAATCAGCGCCGATACGGGCGATGTCCACATAACCCAGCTTCGGACTGGGCAGCACGGCGGCGGCAGCCGGATTGGAAGGTGCGGCCGGGGTCTGGGGAGCAGCGGCTTCGATCGTGGCGGTAGCGCCCTTTGGCTCGACAACGGGAACGCTGTCAGCGGCGTGTGCCAGGGTGGGAAGTGCGATAAGCAGGGCCAGCAACAGTCTTTTCTTCATGGTATCTCTCGTTTTGTGGGATGAAACAACCGCGACAGCATAAAGGGATTGCCGTTCCGGCGCAATACAAATCACCGCTTGATAAGCGCGGTTTCCCGCACCTTAATCCAGGATTTTGACATCAACGGCGAAATGCTGCGTTTCGCCGAAACAGCTGGTGGGGATACCCATGTGCTGTTCGTAGAAAAGTGAAATTTTTTTACCGCTGGCTGAATTGATCTTGCTGATAACCGACGTGTCGCGCACCGAAAAGAGAAACTTTTCCGGCACCGCGCCCGGCACCGGCAGCATCTGCAGCTCCCCTTCCCAGGTTTTGCAGAGCCACCCCTTTTCAGAGAACTTCTGAATGTAGCCGACCCGCTCACCTTTGGAATAGCTCCAGTTGAGCACGAACGTCAGATAACCCGCAAACAGAACAATTACCACCACAGCCGCCAATACAGCGACTTTGGCAGCCTTCTTCCCGATTTCCGCACCCGTCATGTTTCCTCCCCCTGTTTCTTGAATACCGCTCACCCTGTTCGGGATTCCGGATTCACGGCTGAACATTAAAACATAACCATTGAGATTTTACCAGGCAATAAGCCGTTGCCGGAGAGTGGGGTCAGCCGTAGACAGCCAGCAGAATGACCACAAAAAGCGAGGTCACGCCGGTCAGAATCAGCGCCAGGATGAAGGCGAGCCTGATCACGGCCCCCTCTTCGCCGATCCGGTCGATGGCTGCGGCCGCGTTCTGCAGCTTGGCCGGCGAAACCACGCTGGCCAGTCCGCCGCCGAAGGCCAGCCCGGCCGTGATGATCAGCAGACCGTCGCTGGAAAGACCGAGGTTTTTTGCGGTGGTCATGGTGTATTTGGCGAACATGGCAATGGTCGAGGCTTCACTGCCGGTCAGGAAGCCGCCGAAAAGACCGATGAAGGTGACCACCAGACCATAGGCCGACTGGAAGCCCTGGGCCGACCAGTCCGCCAGAACCCTGACCATGCTTGGTGCGACGTAACTCCCGGCGGCCATGTCGTAGCCGGTCATATTCATGACCTCGCCGATCGCGAAAAAGACTGCGGCGGCAAACACCGGCCGGGGGGCACGCTTCAGCCAGAGTTGCAGAGTCTCGCGCAGCTGCCTGCCCGTGGGGCGCAGCACCGGCAGGGCCAGCAGCGTGCTGACCAGAATCCAGGTGTAGGCCTGCCAGAGAATGCGGGTGTCCAGCGGCTTGCCGTCAGCCGTCAGGCCGGTGATCGGCAATTTCAGCGTCCGGTACAGCAGGGTGAACATTTCCTGGGGGATGTTGAGGCTCAGGATCAGCACAACCAGCAGCATCCAGGGGGTAAAGGCCTTCCAGAGCGGGAACCTGCGGGCATAGGCCTGCTCATCCGCCGTCAGAATGCTCCTGTCGATCAGCGTGCCGCCGGTCATGCGCAGATAGCCCGCCATGGCCAGAACCACAGCCATGCCGCAGAAAACCCCGGTCAGGACCACCAGGTTGTCGAAGTGGTTGCTGAACCAGGAGACGATTCCGATCACGGCGCCGGTGATCAGGCAGGGCAGCCAGCCCCGCCGGACAGCCTGCCAGCGTCCGACAATCCAGAGCATGCAGAAACCGATCAGGGTGGAAACCAGCGGCAGGAACATGAAGAAGATGCTTCCGGCCTGGTGCAGGCTGATTTCCTGCCCCTGGCCGAGGAAGTTGTTGGCGATATCGACGAACACAACGATCGGGGCGCCCAGCAGTGCGTAGGTGCAGAGCGAGTCGTAGCCGATGGCCGGCAGGGCGATGGCCACCGTGGTGGAGTAGCCCATGGCGATCAGGATCGGCGGCAGGATCGAAACCGGGGTGGCCCCCACCGCCACCATCAGGGTGCCGAAACCGATGTTGATCATCATGATCTGGACGGCCTGGTTGCCGCTGGCCAGGGTTTTGATGAAGATGATGATGCGCCGCAGCGCGCCGGTCTTCTCCATCAGGGCCATCTGCAGCAGCGAGGTGGCCACGATCAACGAAACCGAGAACGAGCGGATCAGGCCGGCGGCGGTGGAGCGCAGGATTACTTCGGGCGAGGTCTGGAAAAAGCCCCAGGCGATGACGGCGATGGTCAGCCACCCCAGGGCGCCGCTTACGTCGGCCGGTTTTCTGAACAGCAGCAGCAGGCAGAGAATGACGATGATCGGCAGCAGGGTCAGAACCAGCGGCAAGATCGGCATGGACAGTTCCTTGGGTTGTGGATTTGGGACGGATTCAGGTTTATCGCACCTGCACGGGCCGGATGTCAACCCTTGCCCGCCGGTGGATCAGGAAGAAGCGGCCGGCAGCTGTGCGCGGACAACCCGGTTGCGCCCCTGCCGTTTGGCCTCGTAGAGCGCTTGGTCGGCCTCCCTGATCATGCCAGCCGCCGTGGCACCTGCTCGGTAGGACGAAACACCCAGGCTGACAGTGACATCCAGATCTTTGGCAACCGCCAGACGCAGCTTTTCCGCCGCCTGCAAGCCCGTATTCATGCCGGTTTCCGGCAGCAGCAGCAGAAACTCTTCGCCGCCATAGCGGAAGGCGGCGTCGGCCTCGCGCAGATGTTCCCGGATGACCAGCGCCACCCGCCGGAGAACCTCGTCTCCGGCCGGATGGCCGTGGGTGTCGTTGTATTTTTTGAAAAAATCCACATCCAGCATGATCAGAGAGAGGGACTTTCCGTAACGGTGCGCCAGGGAGATGGCCCGCTCAAAATGGATTTCCATCAGACGGCGGTTGCCCAGGCCGGTCAGATGGTCCCGCAAAGAAAGCTCCTGGGCCTGCTCATGCAGCAGGGCCAGTTCCCGATTCTGTTCCTCCAGCAGCTGTTTCTGCTGACGAACCTCAGCTTCCGCCGCTTCACGCGCCCGCATGCTGGCCCGGGCCTTGGCCACGCTGACCAGCACCGCCCCCAACAGCAGCAACACGATGCCGAGCAGCACTAAATAGGCTTTGTTCGTCAAACGGTCCAGAGCCTTGATTGTGGCGGTGATGTCGGAATAAATCTCAAAAACGCCGACCACCTTCGTGTTGTGCGTAACCGGCACATAGGTCTCTATAATTTGTGCCTCAACCGGCTGCCCATCCCGCCCCCTGATCGTTTTGGCTGCAAGATAGGAATAAGGACGACCGGTGCTGATAACATTACCAAAAAAATCCTTGCCGCTTTTCTGGCCGATATCGGCCGGATCAGTGGAAAAAACGATGGTGCCGTCCAGGGTGAACACCTTGACCTTCCAGACGTCAATCGCTTCACGAATATGCCCCAGTTCGCGAATAAAATAAGGGGTGATGGATTGGGCCGAAATTTGCTTTTCTTGCTTCAGTAGCGAATCGGCCATCCGTTCGGCCACTAGCACCAGCCGCTTTTCGGTGTCGGAAATCAGAAATCCGGTAAAGGCCGGGGTCAGGAAAAACATGGTGTAAGTCGGCAGAATCAACACCGCCACAAGGGAAACCAGCAAAACTGCGTTCAAAATCCTGGTGTTTTTCATTGCATCAGCCCCGGAAATAACAGCGTAAATATTTTCACGACCCTTTCTACTCCGACTTGGTTAATTATTCAACCGGTGATTACGGGTGGCTGGGCGGCCTGCCACCAGCCGTGATAACTGAAGGGCGCGTGGTGCCGCAGATGGATACTGGCCAGAGGACCATCCGCTACCCTTTCGGCATCCAGTATCGCCAGGAAGCTTCTGCCGGTGCGCACGTCGTAACACTCCGAAAGCAGCCAGCCCTGGTCGGCACCCGCCCCCGGCCGCGCTATGAAGAGCGGCTCGCTGCAGTAGGTACGCTCCCCGAAATCATAGCGGTCAAGGCTGCCGCTCCGCAGATTGAAGCGCGCCAGACCGTTCCAGAAGAAACTGCCCGGCCGGGCCTCGGCCATCCAGGCATGCTCATGGGGTTGACCAAGCCGGCGCAGGTCAATGCTCGGCCATTCGAAACTTCCCTCAGAAAGGATCTCCTCCGTCAGCCGCTTCTGAACGGTATCGATCCGGTAGCGCCTCAACAGTCCCGGATAGCGGTGTTCCCCTTCGCGCCCCTGCATGACGGCGCTGATGATCGGATCCGGACCGACAAAATGATCCGGGTTGTCGTAGCCGATAAAGTCGGCGATGATCGTTCCCCGGTCGTCATGGGCGTTGATCGAATGCCACATGAAACGGGCCGGCGCTTCGACCGTGAAGTGGTCTTGCGAACTGTCGCGGGGAATCACCAGCAGCAGGTTGCCCTGCTCCGGTCTCCAGCGCAGCGAGTCGGAGATGCTGCGAAAACCGAGCAGGGCCGGCCAGAAGTCGATCACGACCGGGTGCAGGCTGACGATCAGGTAGCGGGAGGAGACGAACCAGTCGTGGATATAGACAAAGCGCGGCATGGTTATGGCACGGTGGTAGTTGAGTGTGCCGTTGCGATGAAAGACGGTGATGTGCAGCCGGGGCGTGGCGCCATAGAAGACACCGAAATGCAGCCATTCTCCGCTGTGCGGGTCGATTTTGGAGTGTGCGGAATAGATCGTCTCTTCGCGCGGCAGGCCGAAAGTGGCTTCGCCGATTGTCTCCAGCGTGGCCGGATCAAGCGCATAAGGGTAGGATGATTCATCAAAGGCGTACAAGCGCCCGTTGATCAGGTAGACCGTGATTCCGGCCTGGCTCTTGAGCCCCTCGGTCACCCAGAAGTTGGCCGGCCAGCCGCCGGGCGCCTGGGTGCTCCAGGAGGGGTAGATAAAGCGCCCCGCGGCGGATTCGGCCTTGTATTTTTCGGTCTTCACGAAGCGGGTCCGGTAATGGACACCTTTATCGTGAAAGCGGAAATGCTGGATCAGGCCGTCGCCGTCCAGGATGGTCCGTTTGCGCTGCCCGGCCCGTTCGAACAGGCCGGGACCGTTGCGATAGAGCGACCCCCGCAGTTCATCGGGTATTTTCCCGCTGACCTCGGCCGCATAATCCTGTTCAACCGCAAGCGACTCGGCCAGTCCGCCGTAGGGTAGACGATCCAGGTTGGCGGCCAGATCCGGGCTGAAGCAGAGCGGAGGGCTGGAGGCGCAAGCGCCCGTAGCCAGCCCTGCGGCAGAGACAGCCGCCGCTTTCAGAAAATCCCTGCGATTCACCGTCAGCGCCTGTCAGCCCTTACTTCTGCACCCATTTGCCGTTTTGAAGTTGCATCCACCAGCCCGGCTGGGCGGCTTCGCGCCGTGTTTCGGCATAGGTGGCGGCGGCTTTGCCCATGGTCTGATCCAAGGCGGCTTTGGTCGCTTCCTGCTTGGTGATTTTCAGGATGGCCCTGGCCATGCTGCCGATAACGGTCTTGCGACTTCTGTTTTCGGCGCTAACCAGTTCCGTGTCCCGGGCCGAGACGTTCGTTTTATCCCGCACCGTCACCAGCCCCTGGCTGGTCAACCCGACCGTCCCGCTGGCAAAGAGAGCGTTCAGCGCGGGCTGCCTCTGGCTCATCTCGGCATAGGCGCTGACAACTTCCGGCATGCTGCCCAATTCTATCGCCAGATCATCGCCCTCTTCGGCGGCCTGGGCAAGCGGAACCAGGGATACGGCGCGCAAGATATCCTTCAGGCTGGATTGCGGCCCGGGCTGCGGCACGGCTGTCGGCACGGCGGGTTCGGCGGCCGGCGGCTGCTGTCCGGCGGGCAGTTTCTCCCCCTCGCTTTTCAGCAGCATTTCATCCAGCGACTTGTAGGCCTCCTTGACCGCTTTTTCGGGGAAGTAAACATTGACGGTGATGATCGCACAGGAAAACAGCAGCCCGCAGGCCCCGGCCAACAACCATTTCACAAGTTTCATTTTTGCATCCTCCTTTTCCGAGCATATTTTTTTTGTAACTATTCAGCGCCCCATCATAACCCCTCCCAACCTCCCCTTACGTTAAGGGGAGGAGCTGGATTGCTCCCCCTCTTAAGTTAAGAGGGGGCAGGGGGAGTTATGTTTTTTGTCTGGTGCTGAACAGTTCCTTTTTTTTATTCAACCCACTTGAATTCTGTTTCCAGCGGAGCGGCGGCCGGGGCGCCTATATCCGCCCCCTCCCCCGAACCGCTGCTGCTCTTGCCGCGCAGCGTGGCTTCCTTGATCGAATTCAGCAGATGATCGATGGCAATCCGGTTCTGGCCGGGGGCGATGGTGACGCTCAGGTCGCGCACCCCCAGAGCGTTGGTGTTCGAGATATCCAGACTGTCGAAGGTCAGAAAACCCTTTTCAAGGACCGCCTTGATGCCGGCCCGATCGTAGGGTCGATCGGTGCTGAAAAAGAAACCGCTCAGTTTTTTCCCCGACAGGCGCTGCAGGAATTCCTTGCTGACCAGCATTTTTTCAGACTTGGTGCCCCGGGCCCAGAATTCGCTGAAGCCGTCCAGATCGGACAGTTTCTGGCCCCGGCCCTGGATACTGACGATTCCGTCCACCCGGCCGGACAGATACCCGGCAATGGCGGGAAACGCTTTACAGAGCTGCACCAGACTCAGATCGTTGATCAGCAGGTCGCCGCGATAGAGTATCCCGTTTTGTGCGGTAATGAAACCTTTTCCCGACAAGGCGCCGTCATACAGCGACGCGTCAAGGGACACAATTTCCGTGATCCCCTGGCCGCTTCGCAGGCGGAGCGTGAGCGAATCCAGGCTCAAGCCGCCGAAACTGGCCTTTCCCACCGTCAGGGCAGCGCCTTTTTCGGGATTTTGGCGCAGCTGCTTCAGAAGTGCGGCGTAATTCTGACGGTTAAAGGTCGGGTACGAGGGCTGCTTGGCGGCGCTGGTGCCGTTCAGATCAAAAGCAAAGGGCAGCAGGCCGTTTATGGCGTTGAGACTCACATTTTCGGCCGGGGCTTCGATAGTGGCGGCGGTCAGGGTGGCGGCTCCGGCAATCAGCAGGCTGCCTTTCAGCAGATTGAGGGTGCCTTCCGCCGCCAGCCCGCCCCCCAGCGTGGCTTCCTGCAGCGAGCGCGGCAGCAGATTGATAAAAGCATCCGCAACGGCGTTCAGGGATGTATTCGGGACGCTGAAGGCGATCTGACCCTGGCGCTCGGACTGAAAGGCGTTCTCCAGCGCACCGACGGCTTTGACGGCCAGATCTTTACCAACCGTCAGCAGGGAATCGTTGATCACCAGCTTCCGGCCGGCCAGATCAGTGTTGATTCTGATTCCGCCGTCGGACAGAATCGATTTTTTGGCTTTATTGGTCAGGGAGATAGCGCTCCCCTGCGCCTCGATATGGCAGGCAAGACCCGCTGATGAGGAAAAACTGCCGCTGACTGATCCCTCCAGAACGCCTCCCGTAATGGCCACATCGCTCCGCACTCCAGCGTAGTTGATGATCCCGGCCAACGGAATGCCCTGGGCCTTGACGGTGAAGTCAACCCGCTCCTGCAGTGCAAACGGGTTGAAGCGCGCATTTCCGGCCGCCGTACCCCCCAGCAGGGAAGTCGTGAAATCGGCGCTGCAGCCCGCCTCCGAAAATCGCGCCTTAACCCCTGTCGATCCGGCCTCTTTCTCCTGCCAGGCCACCTTTTCAGCCTTCAGGTCGGCGCTCCCCTCCAGCCATTTCGCTTGGGGAGCCATGGCATAGGCGCCGCGAATGCTTCCGGAAAGATTATTAAGCCGGATTTCGCCACGCTTCAGATCAGCGCCGGAAAAATCCGCCTGCAGTGGATAGCGCGACGCTCCCCGCCCGACCTGCTTGAGCGGCATCCGGGCCGAGAGTCGTCCAATTGTCAGCGCCAGATCCTTGCCGGTCAGCGTACCATTCTCCACCAGGACGGCACCGGCCGCATAGGTCGTCTTCCCGGAGTAAGACAGCCCCCCGGCCCGGGCCGACAAGGCCGGTGATTCTGCCTTGAGCAGCGCCAACTGACGGTTGAGCGTAATGTTATATGGCGCATCCAGGGCTTCAAGCAGCGCCCCCGCTTGCGCCTGCCCCTGGAGCGCTTTCCCGCTGATCGTCACTGCATCGCCGCTTCCGGAAAGGGCGGCGGTCGCCATTAGATCCTTGAAGAAAAGCTGCTGGCCCTGTTTCATCATTCCCAGTGCAAGACGCAGGTCTCCCCGTGCGGCGCTTATCCCGTCCCTGGCGGAGCCGGACAGATGCAGGGCGCTTTTATCCAGTCTGCCGCCGAGCGTAATTTTCCTGCGCCCCAGTTCCGGAATCAGCGGGGCAATTTTGGCCAGATCAACCTCGTCTGTCGCCAGATCGACCGCGAAGTTTCGTGCCTTCTTGAGCTGCTGCACACTGCCGGAAGCCCGGACCGTCAGCAACCTGTCCAGCAGCAGCGTCAGGCGGTCGACCGTGAGGTCATCCTTGTGCGAATCATAGCTGGCCGACAGGGCGAGATTGCCGCTGAAGAGCTGACCCTTTCCGGCCGCAGCCATGCCGACCCCCGTGAAGGTCATCCTGCCCTGGCTCTGAATGATCCCTTTCCGCAGCTCGGCCGTCAGTTGAAGAGCGGCATCGCCCTGGTCAGGCAGGTAGCCATTTTTGATCTTCAGTAGACCGGAGAGGCTTTTCAGCGCAATGGCGGACGAAGACAATGCCAGCTCCAGTTCGGGCTCCGTGCCCAGGCGCCCACGGCCGGACAAGCGGTAATGGTTGCGGAAGGGATCGTCGAACTCCAGCTGGAAGCCGGATTTTTCAGCGCCACGGTTGGCAAGGTTGGCAACCTTCAGGGCCAGCCCCGCCAGCCGGTGATCATCGATCTGCACAGCGCCTTTGGTAATAATCAGTTGCCGGATCAGGGTTTCTGCCGAAGACGGTTTGGAAGCCGACAAGCGCCGCTGCAGACCGTCAAAATTCCAGACCCCGGCGCTGCTGCGGCGCAGATCGAGTGTGATGCCTTCCAGGGCGATTGTATCAATG